>JBCCFB010000168.1:0-14032 GCA_039029995.1 Planctomycetota bacterium | reverse complement strand
GGGAAGACGACAAGAAACAGAAACTCGTCGAGAAACTGCTCTACGATGACAACTATACCGAGGAGTTTGCCCGCAACTGGACGACGCTTTGGACGAATATCCTGATCGGTCGCACCGGTGGTACTGACAACAACTCGATGATCAGCCGGCCGGGGATGCAGAAGTATCTTCGCGACTCTTTTGCAAGAAACAAATCGTATGACCGGATGGTCTACGAACTGATCACAGCGAGTGGATCGACAACGCCCGGCGAAGACGATTTCAACGGCGCGACTAACTTTCTGATTGACAAAGTAAACGAGGAAAAAGCCTCCCTCGCTACGGCTGCAACAACCAAGATCTTCCTCGGCCTGCAGGTTCAATGCACACAGTGCCACAACCATCCGTTCAACAACTGGAAGCAGGAAACCTACTGGCGTATGAACGCCTTCTTCCGTCAGGTCAGGGCATTTGGCGGAGGCATGCGTGGCGATATGGTTTCCGCGCGGCTGGTCGATCAGGATTTCCGCGGCGAAGGTCCCGGAGCGCGGATGGAAGAGGCGGAGATCTTTTTTGAATTGCGAAACGGGATCGTTAAACAAGCCTTCCCGACGTTTATCGACGGAACAGAGATCGACCGCAGTGGCTATGTAAACGTAGTCAATCGACGAGTGGAGTTTGCCAAGCTCGTACTCGAATCTGAATTCATGCCCAAGGCGCTTGTGAACCGGATGTGGGGACACTTCATGGGCTACGGATTTACAAAGCCCGTTGACGATCTGGGACCGCATAACATTCCGAACAATCCTGAGCTGCTGGACTTCCTGGCCGAGGAATTCCGCACCTCGGAATACGACATGCGTCAGCTGATCTCATGGATCGTCCTCAGCAAGCCGTATCAGCTCTCGAGTGAACAGAACAGCAGCAACGAAAGCGACGACCCGCTTCTGGGCCAGCAACCGCGATTCTCCCAGTTCTATCTGCGTCAGATGCAGGCGGAACAGTTGTACGAGTCGCTGCTGATCGCTACTCAGGCCGGAGAATCACGCGGCAGCTATGAAGAGCAGGAACAATTGAAAAGCCGTTGGTTGCAGCAGTTCTCCCAGGCGTTCGGCACCGATGAAGGCGATGAAACCACCTCCTTTAACGGAACGATCCCACAGGTACTGATGATGTTCAACGGTGACCTGATGCGGACAGCCATCAGCACAGATCGCGGTTCGTTGATCGACCGTCTGGTTCGAGATGACTCGATGAGCGACAAAGAAAGGCTGGAATATCTTTTCCTTGCCGGCCTGAGCCGCGAACCCAGTCGCGAAGAATCAGAGATATTCAAACAGATCTACCACGCACGTGAAGGTAACCTTTCCGAGTCGCTTCGCGACATGTGGTGGATTATCCTTAATACCAACGAATTTATCTTCAATCATTGATCCCCGATTATTCATACGGACATCCAACAGAGACACGTACACCCAACCTACCGGAGCACCCTATGAACTTCAGAACTCCCGACGGAATGAGCCGGCGCCATTTCATGAGCCACCTTGCTGGAGCCAGCGCACTGGCCGGAAGCGCGTTTGCCCTTGGCAACACGCTGCAGGCCAATGCGACCCAGCTGGTCAAGAATCAGAAAGCCGCCATCCTGCTCTGGATGGGTGGTGGACCTTCCAGCATCGACATCTGGGACTTGAAGCCGGGCACTACCAATGGAGGCCCGTTCCGTCCGATTTCCACCACCGGCGATGTTCAGATCTGTGAACACATGCCGTTGATGGCTCAGAACATGGACAAGATGTCGATCGTTCGTTCGATGAGCACGCGCGAAGCTGATCACGATCGTGGCCGTTATTACATGCATACCGGCTATGTCCCGAGCCCGAACGTTTCACACCCGAGTTACGGTTCAGTGATTGCTCACGAGCTTTCGCGAGAGCGCCCGGAACTTGAAATTCCTCCATTCGTTTCAGTCGGTGGAGCAAGTGAAGGTCCGGGTTTCCTCGGAATGGCATGGGCACCATTCACCGTTAACAGCAACGGCCAGGTCCGCAATCTCGATATGGGAATCGGAATGGACCGTGTCATGCAGCGGATGCAGGCGCTGGACCTGATGGAAACCAGCTTCATGAAAAACCGCGGCATCGCGGCTGAAGAACACCGCAACGTTCTTGGAAAAACGCTCAACCTTATGACCAGCCGTCAAATGGACGCGTTCAAGGTCGGTCAGGAGCCGACTGAGGTTCAGGAAAAATACGGTCAGAACAATTTCGGACGTGGCTGCCTGATGGCCCGCCGCCTGGTCGAAGCCGGCGTTCCATTTATCGAAGTCAATCTTGGCGGATGGGACAACCACCAGAACATCTTCCCGACCCTTGAGAATCAGCGTCTGCCGATGCTTGATCAAGGTATGAGTGCTCTGATCGAGGATCTCGCGGATCGCGGCATGCTCGACAGTACCGCGGTTATCTGGATGGGTGAATTCGGCCGTACTCCGCGGATCAACGGCAACACCGGCCGCGACCACTGGGCACGTAGTTGGAGCGTCTGCGTCGGCGGTGCCGGAATGAATCCGGGAATCGCCGTTGGCGAAACCAACGAAAATGGAACCGAGGTTGTCGGCAAGTCCTACACGTCTGAGGACCTGATGGCGACTGTTTGCAAGTCGCTCGATATCTCGCTCGACACAACCTTCACCAGCCGTAGCGGTCGTCCCATGAAGATTGCCAATGGTGGCAAAGTAATTGAAGAGCTTATCTAAGCTCGCTCTTAGCGATACCAATCAAAGCTCCGGCATGCCGGAGCTTTTTTTATGCGCAAGCCCACGAGTAGGTCACGAGGCTATTGCATTCACCATCGGGAACGTGACGCTTTTTGCCGGCTGCTGGTAAGAAACTCGCACCGCGATAGTTGCCGACGCAAAATGTTCAAGGTGACGTCTTATAGCCGGAAGCTTATCACCACTTCGTTCTACCGGAGTCCTGTCAGCGCGAACTGCTGACGTCGGTCGTCGGGACTAGCGGCGGCGGCGCATGAAAACCACACTGACACTCAACGCCAGCACCAGGCTTCCGGGCTCAGGGATTGCTTGAACCGAAGTCATCTGCAGACCACCAACATAGAAGAACTGTGCGCTCGTTGAGTTTGTCGGCCCTGCTTCGATCGAAAAATTGATAGTGCCGCCTGCGGCAGGAGTGATCCCTGTAATGACTGCTAGTGCTCCCGTGTCTCCGGTGTTTGTAAACGCGGCGTCGAGTGACGCCGAAGCGGAATTCGCACCGGCCATGGAGTATACAGACGTTCGATCACCCGAACCGTCCTGACGGGAGGCATAGATATTGAACGAATAGATGCGATTTACATCGAGCCCGGAAATCGAATACTCAACCATGTCCCGAAGTACGCCGTCATCAAACGTAGTGTTATGCCCGAACAGCGAATCACTGGTTGTGCCGGAATCAAAAACGGCTCCCGCCGGATTCGCAGGCGAAGTGTCTCCGTTGGAATTGGTAAACAGGGGATGAAAACCGTTTCCATTCTGAATCGTAAAGCTGATTCCGGTTGCACTCCCACTGGTGTCAACGGCGTTGGCAAGATTCTGTTGCGTCGCGCTGATGACGTTGACGTTTGCACCTGGTGCATTAGTGTTACCAAAATCGATCACGATTTCCGCTTGAGCCGTCACGGCTGAGCAGCTTGCAACTAGCAGAATCAGCAGATTTCGAGCAAATCGGATCATTCAGCAATGCACGGGTTGGTGAGGACAAACAACTTCCAAGTCAGCCTATTCTCGTTAACCTCTCGTGTCAGGTCAATAAACGGGCTGTATCTGCAGTCGCGACCAAGTCTCCGATTGCAGATTGTCGGCTGTCAATTGGACAAGTGCTGGCACTCCAGCAGCGGGAGTTTGGCGGTCCGATACAGCCAAACCAAAGCGCTATTGGTGTTGTTGCAGGAATTTGCTAGTAAAAGCTGTACTCGACTGAATTTAACTAAAGATTCTCGTAACGGATTGAACCTCGGGAAAGGATGCCTGGGTAATGAAGCGGTTAGGCGAACTGGCTCTACTGGTCAACGGCACGGTTTCCGGGGCTCCGGAAACGGAAGTGACAGGTGCCGCATCAATCAAACGAGCCAGCGGTTCCGAGATCACATTCATGAACTCGGACAAACACATCGATCAATTGTTGGTCAGCGATGCTGGAGCTGTTGTCGTCTCAAAAACGCTTCAGGAACACATTCTCGCTCAGATCGAGATTCCGGTCATTCAAGTTGATAATGCGGAAGCGGCATTTACCTTGATCGTCGCGGAGTTCCGACCTCCGGTTGTGCGCAAACGAACGGGAATCAGCCCCTCCGCGATCATCAGCCCCACCGCCAGGATTGCTGAAGACGTCCATATCTATCCCGGTGTCTTCATCGGAGATGATGTCGAAATCAAATCCGGAACGACGATCTACCCGAATGTCACGGTTCTCGAACGATGCGTTATCGGTTCGGAAGTAAGCATCTACCCTTCGGCGGTTCTATATCAGGACACGGTCGTCGGTGATCGCTGCATCATTCATGCTTCAGCTGTTCTCGGAGCATTCGGATTTGGTTACCGGACACGTGAAGGCCGGCATGTACTTTCGGCTCAACTCGGCAACGTGATTATCGAAGATGACGTTGAAGTCGGCGCCTGTTCGACAATCGACCGGGGAACGTACGAGTCGACGATCGTTCGCGAGGGAACAAAGATCGACAACCAGGTGATGATCGGTCACAACTGCGACATCGGTGTTCACAACCTGCTCTGTTCCCAGGTCGGCGTTGCAGGCAGTTCAAGCACAGGCAGGAATGTCACGATGGCAGGGCAGGTTGGCGTGGGCGACCACATTCATGTCGGCGATGAAGCCCTGCTGCATGCTAAAGCAGGAATCATGAGCGACGTCAGCGAAAAAGAACAGCTGCTGGGCGCTCCGGCGATGCCGATTCGCCAGAAGATGCAGGTACTCGCCGCTTCGATGCGTCTGCCTGAAATGCGGAAGAAGATGAAGGCGATGGCTCGCGCGCTTGAGGAACTGCAGGGACAGACCGACGCCGCACAAAACCAGCCATCCACCCCGCAACTAAGCTCCAACGATGGTTCTCCCAAGCAGGGCGAAGCAGCGTGAACGCTGACATGCGCAGAGAATCAGGAATAGTTCCGTCCAGCAACGAAGCATCTTCAAACCGTGAGCCTCTGGGCCTGATCGCGGGATGGGGGCGTTTTCCGGTACTGGTTGCCCAAGCCCTGATCGACCAGGGGCACGAGATTCACTGTGTCGGCATTTCCGGTCATGCGGATCCGGTGTTGAAAACACTCTGCCATAGCTACAAGTCCGCGGGATTCGCGAGGCCGGGCTCGCATATACGTTTCTTCCGGCGCCACGGTATCGAGCGCGCGACGATGGCCGGGAAGATATTCAAAACAAAGCTGTTTGAGAAACTGACGTGGATCAAGAACATTCCGGACCTGACGTTTCTAGGTCAGTTCTATCCCGTCCTGCTTTCGCGCAACAACGACCGGCGCGACGATACGTTACTCGGCATGGTCACCGAGATGTTTGCACGCCGGGGAATTACCTTTGTCCCCGCAACTGACTATGCACCGGAGCTACTCGTGAAAGAAGGCACGCTCACAAAAATCAATCCGACCGCCGTTCAGCTGAAGGACATCGAATTCGGATGGACGATGGCCAAGCACATGGGCGGACTTGATGTCGGACAAAGCGTAGTTGTAAAGTCGGGAACTGTCCTTGCCGTAGAGGCTATTGAAGGGACTGACGAATGCATCCGTCGAGCGGGTTCGCTATGCAAGGCAGGCGGATTCACAGTCGTCAAGGTAGCCAAACCGGATCAGGACATGAGATTTGATGTTCCCACCATCGGCACGGGCACCATTGAAACAATCCACAAGGCTGGCGGCAGAGTGCTTGCCATTGAAGCAGACCGAACGATCCTGCTGGACAGCGATGAGACGATCGCGGCGGCAGACCGTCTGGGCATCGCCATCGTAGCGACGAGTATGGCAGCGGCTGTTACCGCAGCCGCTTAGTCATGCGCCCGCGTCAGCCGGTGTCCTGTTCAGATTCCCGCGGCCGCGAGTCAGGGTTTCAGTTCTTTCCGTTCGACCTCTCTGGCATCCCCGATATAGCGGGTTCCCTTCCGGGCCGCCCAGAGAACACCGTTGCAGATCAGAAGCTGAACTTCCTTCTGATGAAAGATCGGAAACGTCTCGTGTCCCGGACGGAAGTAAAAAATTCGCCCGGCACCTCGGCGCCATGTGCAGCCGCTTCGAAATACCTCCTGTCCCTCAAACCAGCTGAGCAATATCAGCTCATCCGGCGGCGGAACATCGAAGAACTCGCCATACATTTCAGCGCGGGGAATTTCGAATCCTTCGTTTTCGATGCCATGCACAATCGGATGAGATGGATCCACGACGCGAAGAATTTCTTTCTCGCCACTATCCCGCCAGCGCAACATGCAGCCGGTGCCCATCAAACGCTGAAAGATTTTCGAAGCGTGCGCGGAGTGTAGTGCAATCAGCCCCATACCTTCGAGCACGCGCTGTTGTACCCTGTCGACGACATCATCGCTCACCTGATCATGAGCCATGTGTCCCCACCAGATCAGCACGTCGGTTTCTTCAAGGACGGCCGCGGTGAGTCCGTGTTCGGGCTGGTCGAGTGTCGCCGTGCAAACGGCTACCTCGTCGCCAAGACGGGCTTCAAGAAAGCTGCTGATCGCCCCGTGAATCCCTTCGGGATAGATGGCTGCGACATCGGGCATTTCCCGTTCGTGAATAAATTCGTTCCAGACGGTTACACGAATCATTTGCTTCGCCTCATTTGCTTGGCCTCATTTGCTTGGCCTCGTTTGCTTGGCCTTCGTCCGGCCGGACCCGTTTCAGCTGTTGATGAGTTCTTTCAAGTTGTGATGAAACTGACCGCGCGTCATCACGGCATCCAGTCCGGCATCGGCGGCTTTGCCGAGCAGCTCCGTTTCTACATGTTGAGCGTACGCCAACATTCTCGGCCGTTTTGAGGGATCGAGAGTATCGAGCTTTTCCTTCAACTCGCCTGTATCCAGCCCCGGTGTCTGTAAGTCGATCAGGAGATGGCTGACTTCGTTTTCATCAATTAGTTCAAGAGCTCGATCAATTGTCTTGATGAAGCGAAACTTGACCCCTTTGTCTCTCGCCGCCGAGCTGGCGTTAGAAGACATCATGAGATCCTGAGTGATGTGTACGATCATGGAAGAGTGGACTCCGCGACAATTGTCAAAAATGAAATTGTAGGCTGATAGCATTCTTGTACCTAGGAGATGCATCGCAGCACGGTAGTGATCTTTCGTACGAAATGAACGTTTGTCCCGGGGCTTCGTAAGGCTTACCGGCCTTGTTCGTCACAAAGCCGGAACAAACGGGCTTTACAATGCGTAACGGCTTTCTGTTCAAGTTTGATAGCACTGCATTGACGTTGGCCTGCCAACGTGATGCTGGTAGCTTCCACCATCCCGAACACATGTGATCAAGGAAGACACAAGTGAACAATCGAATTGCACGTATTGTTTTTACGCTGACCATCGCTTTCAGTATTTTCGCCAGTGCCAGTTGTCATGCACAGGCATTCGGCGGCCAGCAGACTTCAGGACAGGAAGTCCAGTCTCGAGCCATTGGCGGACTGCAACCGGTACAGCAGCAGCGGCCTGTCGGACAGTCTGGAGTGCAAGGCGCCCTGACTCCGGTGCAACCTTCGGCAACTGCATCACCCTACGGACAGGGAAACCCGTACGGGCAAACGACCGCGTCGACTCAGCCGCATACAATCGAGCCGAAGTCGCCGGAAACGTTCCAACTCAAGGGCCGCTTCCACCTCGTCAATGGAACGAGGTCCGGATTCCTGATCCTCCGCGCCGAAATCCCTGAGGGCAGCTACATCTATTCCTTGTCCAACGCCGAGGGCCCGGGTCCATCAACAGTTGCCGTCGCACCCGGGACAACTTTTCGAACCGGAGAGAGGTTCGACAGCGACCGGCATCCGATCGTGATCGAGCATGACGAAGTACTGGGCTGCCGGCTCGAAAAACACTACAGCCTGGTTCAGTTCTACGTTCCGATCGAGATCGCAGAAGGTGTCGACCCGGCAACCGTCCGTCCGGAGATTACGTTCAATGGACAGATTTGCTCGGCGGACAGCCATTGCATGCTCTTGCGTGACCAGAGAGTGGCGGCCGACTTTGCGGGCTATTTCGAACAACAGGCTGATAATTCCGGAAACAGCACTGAATCGCGGCGCTAGATCTGGCTCCGCACATCCAACATTGCGACTGGATTCGTTTCCTGTGTAAGCAATTCGCGTCTGCTCCGTCATCAGGGGCACAGCCAGCGCCCCGGAGCAGTGTAGACCCGAAGACCGTTTGAACACGGTAGACCGTATGGATTTGCACACCTGCGGAACCGGCCACAAACCTCGGCGTATCATGGATATCGGCGGAAGATGTTGTAGTTGCGCCCTGGTTGCCTTGATATATTTGTACGTTCGTTGACCGCCTGAGAATTGTTGCTTCTCGATACACGCACACCTCAACACGCACACCTCAACACGCACACCTCAGTGCGCGGACACCTCAAAAACAACACTGAGAACAAAAATGAAACCGACGCTGTTTCCAGCCTGGATTTTATTGATTGTCGCATTCGGGCTGCTATTCGCTCCGGCCGCGCACGCTCAGAGCCTTACGTTCGACGATGAATTCGACCTCTTTGAAGGTTCTGATGACGAACCTCTGGTGGTTACCTCGTGGTTCCGGATGAAAGAAGGAACACGGCTGGGCAACATCTACATCCACGCAACCATTGGTGAGACCTATCACACCTACAGCCAGAATCATGGTGGTGTTGAGAACAAAACTACATTCGATGTCCCCGAGTCGGATCAGTTCAGCCTGCTCGGCCAGTTCGTTCCGGATGTTGAACCCCACAAGTTTGAGAAGGATGGTTATCCGTACGAAGAATTCGAACACGAAGTAACGTGGTCGGCGCCTTTTGAAATTGCGGAAGGCGTCGACGCCGAATCGCTCCTGATCAATGTCACGCACCGCGGCCAGGTTTGTGATGCCAACAGTTGTCAGCCTCCGGTCACCAACCGGATGGAGGCCGCATTCGATGGCTGGCACGCGGATCTGGAAGTTGACGCTGAAGAAGGTGCGCCGGTAATCATCCTGACACCGCAGGAAGAAGTCGAATCAGCAGCGCCACTGGATACACCGGAAGTGCTCGCGGAACTCGCTGCCCTCTACGATGTGGAATCCAAGATCCAGTATGTAAAACTTGACGGATCAACCGGAGTAGGAACTCTCTGGACGGCTATGCTCGGGGCATTTCTCGGCGGCATGATCCTGAACCTGATGCCTTGTGTATTTCCCGTGCTCGGATTGAAAGTTCTTGGCTTTGTTGAACAGGCCGGCAACGATCCCAAAAAGATCAGACTGCATGGAATCGCGTTCGCGATGGGACTGCTCGCCTCGATGTGGGTGCTCGCCGGCGTGATCCTTGGAATCAAGTTTGCCTCCGGAGAGGAAGTGAACTGGGGCCAGCAGATGGGCAATCCGTACTTTGTCGGCGGAATCGTAATCCTTTTGTTCGTGCTCGGCTTGAACCTGGCTGGTGTGTTCGAAATGGGTCTGTTCATGACACGAGCAGGAAGTGGAGACAAGAAAGAAGGCTATACGGGCTCGTTCGTCAGCGGCATTATCACAACGCTTGTTGCGACGCCGTGCTCGGGGCCGTTCCTTGGAGCCGCAATGGGATACACGCTCGCTCAACCGGCCTACATTGCGATGTTCCTGTTCACAATCTTCGGACTCGGGATCGCGTTTCCGTATCTCGTGCTCTCATTCGCACCGAAGCTGATCGGTTTCCTGCCCAAGCCCGGACCATGGATGGAAACCTTTAAGAAGCTGATGGCATTTACTCTGTTCGCCGCAGCTGTGTTCTTTGCCAGGACATTCGGCGCACTGACGGGACTCGACGGACTATCCTTGTTCCTGATGGCGATGTGTGTTGTTTCTCTTGCTGCATTCTTCTACGGCAAATTCAGCCCCGCCTATATCCAGGGTAACAAGCGGTATGTCTGGGGATGGGCGGCACCATTTCTCATCGCCGGCGCCGGAATCTGGATGTTCGTGACAGCAGCTCAGTATCAGGCCCCCAAGCTACTCTCAGAAGACGGCTGGACACCATGGGTGCCCGGACGTGTGGAGCAGAAGCTGGCTGAAAACAAACCGGTCTGGGTGGACTACACCGCTGACTGGTGACTGACTTGCCTCGCAAACGAGAAGCGTGTCTTCTCTCAACAGGATGTTCTGGATCGTATCGATGAACTCGGCGTCGAACTCATCAAGCTCGACATGACCAGCAATGACCAGGTCTACAAGCAGGAACTGTCCCGCACGGACATGTCCAATCTACCGGTGAATATTCTTTACCCGGCGGACTATCCGGCCCGCCCTGCGATCATGCTGCCTGAATGGGTAGGTCCATCGACTGCACTTGAGGCGCTCGAACGCATCGCCCCTGCGGGTTCAGATTCGGGAAATACTTCAGTTGCTGACAACAAGTAGAAACAGCTGGGGCCAATCGTTCTTTAGCCCGCTAACACAGTAGTCTTCTTGACAGCAGCGGGCCTGCACCAGTTGCGAAGCTGTAATTTGCCGGGCGAACCGGACTCCCGGTACCGTCTCTTTCACTGCAATGTCAGGGCGAAGATTGCATTGGGCGTATACATCAGGTTGTCCTCTACCTGTTCGAGGTTCATTTCAACCAACGTGCTACGCCCTTCCGTGCGATAGGAATCCAGGGCGTAGAACTGATCACCGACTTTCACAACTGCAATATAGTGGTTACCGAGCTCGACCATCGGTTGAAACGACTCAGTATCCATGTCTTCGTCAACACCGACGACGAAGACGACCTGTTCATCTGAATTCAGCGCCCTTTGAACAGCCGCCCGTTTATCGTCCGGCTCAGAATCGGACCCGGAATAAATGCGATCGACGTTAAGCCCGAGCGCATTGACAACATGTTTGTATTCATCATCCGGATGCCACCGCCAGCCGGTGAGAGCCCCTGCATCAGAATACTCCGGGATACAGGAACCGAAGATTCCCGGCTCCCCATCGCGGTTCGCATGAATGTAGATTGCATCCTGCAACCTCTGAACATTTTCGCGCGTCAAGTCCGGCTCTACATCGAACCTCGACACGCATGCTTCAAAATTCCCGCCGAGAATCAAGTAGGCACTTAGCGTCGCTGCCACCGAACAACGTTCGAAGTCATGAACGGTATCTTCAAGTTCATCCAGTTGTGAAACAGGCTTCAACCATTGGATCATCTCCTCAACTGAGTGATCCATGGCAACGTCCTGCTCTGTTTTTCCGCTACACCCTGCCATGAGCACTAACGACAAAACACAAACAAGGTGGTGAATTTTCATTTCCTGCTCAACAGTCAAATGATCGAACAATGTACGGAACCCTGGCAAGCGATGGAAAGTCAGGCCCGAATACCAGGACGGTCGCAACTCGTTTGAACGAGTCGAATCTTCAGCGAATCGCCGTAGGCTTAGCGGAAAGCTCTCACGTACATCCTAGCCTTCGCGATCATCGTGCGCCCCTTGAATTCCTCAACGAATGCCAACGACGAGTAGCACTGGAACAACTGAGTCACAGGTCAACGATTTATTACATTCACCGTCTTATCGCCCTCGGAAACTGTTCCGATCACTTGCGGCGTGAATCCTGATTGCTCGACTATCCGGCAGATACTGTCGGCATAGTACGGGCTGACAATCATCGCCAGCCCGATTCCCATATTGAACACGCGATACATTTCGTCGGTATCGACTCCGCCTTTTTCCTGAAGCCATTCGAAGATCGGCGGCCGTGACCAGGTTGTCGCATCGATCTCAACGGATACTCCTGCGGGAGTTATCCGTTCAATGTTCTCTGCCAGTCCGCCACCGGTGATATGTGCGAGGCCATGCACCACATTTTTTACTTTGTAGTGGTTGAGCACATTCTTGACGGCTCTTGAATAGATCAAAGTCGGCTCGATCAAAACGTCACCGAGTGATGCGGGCTGTTCGCCGGAACCGAACAAGTCGTCCGGTTTGCATGCCGCTACTTCGAAAGCGATCTTGCGAACCAGACTGAAACCGTTGGAGTGAATTCCACTTGAGGAAACGCCGATTACCACATCTTCAGGAACGATATGGCGACCATCAATCAAATGGTCCCGCTCTACAACTCCGACGCAGAATCCTGCGAGATCGTAATCGCCCTTCTGGTAAAGGTCGGGCATGATTGCCGTTTCACCGCCCAGCAGTGCGCAGTCTGCTTGAATGCAGCCTTCGCTGATTCCAGTAACCACCTTCTCAAGGCGCACTGGATCGTCATGGCTCATCGCAATGTAGTCAAGAAAAAAGAGCGGCTCGGCTCCACAGCAGATCGCATCATTCACGCACATTGCAACTAGATCGATGCCTACGGTGTCGTGGCGATCCATCATCTGAGCAAGCTTCAGCTTCGTGCCAACCCCATCGGTACACGCAACAAGCATTGGATTGCGATAGTTCCGGCGGAACAGGTGGTTATCGAAGTCGAGCGAAAACAGGCCGGCGAATCCGCCGTCCAGTTGCTGAACTCTGGGGGAGAACGTCCGGTGCATCAGACGTGGAAGCCTTTTCATGGCTTCGTTGTAAACGTCCAGATCCACACCGGAATCTTTATAGGAAACGCCGGTCATTAATGGCTCTAATCGCAGTTTCTGTAGAAAATTCCGGCTCTTTTCCGGAGCTAAACAGTTTCCCCGATGCACCGATTAGCCGCAACCGAACGGGGTGATAATTTGCCCCGCAAACAGGCGGCAAACCCACGGAGACCATCTGTTCAATCGGGCTGACCGTCACACTTTAAATCCCTTCTGCATTGACCGCGGGCCAGCGGGGTAACGACTGCCCCTATGAAATCCCGTGTTTCGAAATTCCTAAAGGACTGGCCCTGAAAACCCGTTGATGTAGAAGGCGACACATCGGGGTATCTCGTCATCGAACCGGCTCAGCTCCACCCTGACCGGACCCCGGCGGGATTGCAATCGACAGGAAAATCACAATGTTAATGCACATGCGTCATTCACAAGTCGAATCACAGTTCACGCACATCCTGCCCTATGGCGCTGTCGTTCATGATCAGGGCGTCCAGTTTGTCGTAGTCAGCCGCAACGCGACCGAAATGCGACTGCTTCTTTACGGAGACGAGAGCGATCTCGAACCCTCGGAAGTCATCAACTTTGATCCGGCCACCAATCGCTGGGGCAACATCTGGAGCATCTTCGTCCCGGGAACCGGCGCAGGACAACTGTATCACTTTCAGGCATCGGGTCCGAACAATCCCTCGCGCGGGCTGCGATTCCATCCGAACGCGCGTTTGATCGATCCGTACGCCAAAGCACTCGTCGGTCATTTCCAACAGTCCAGTGACGGGATCATCCGGCCGCCGAAGTGCATGGTCGTTGACGACTACTTCGACTGGGCCGGCGACAGACATCTCAAACACGACCTTTCGGAGTCCGTCATCTATGAGATGCATGTTCGTGGTTTTACCAATCACGAGACCAGTGGTGTCGAGAACCCGGGAACCTATCTCGGAGTTATCGAAAAGATTCCTTATTTGAAATCGCTGGGCGTAACCGCAGTAGAGCTGATGCCTGTTCATGAGTTCCCGATCATGGACTATGACGGCAGTGTGAAAGAACTGCCGAACTACTGGGGCTATGATCCACTTGCCTTCTTCTCGCCGCACCGTGGTTATGCAGCCGGAAGTGAACCGGGCGCGCAAGTGGTCGAGTTCAAACAAATGGTGAAGGCACTGCATGAAGCAGGCATCGAAGTAATTCTCGACGTTGTTTTTAATCACACCTGTGAAGGAAATGAGCGGGGCCCTGTGCTCAGCTTCAAAGGCCTCGAGAATC
>JBCCFB010000167.1:0-14091 GCA_039029995.1 Planctomycetota bacterium | reverse complement strand
GTGCTTCTGTTTCTGGACGGTGAACAAAGCGCTGAGGTTTTAAAGCTGCTGCCTGAAGAAACAAGACCTGAAATTGTTATGCGGATTGCCAATGTCGATTCCATCAATCCCGACATTCTTGGAGAACTCGATGACCTTTTGAAGAAGCAGGTCACCGACGTGCCCACCAGAAGTGTGGCATCTGTGGATGGCGTCCGCCTTGCAGCTCAGATTCTGACTCACCTCGATTCTTCCAGCGAAGGCGCCATTCTTGACGGTCTCGAGCAGATCGATGAAGAAGTGTGTGAAGAGATTCGTGAAAAGATGTTCATCTTTGAAAATCTGATGGTGCTTGATGATCGTGACCGGACTGGAGTTCCGCAGCATCGGCCCGGCGTTTATGTCCGGTCGAATTGCTGATATCGCAATCGATCCGCAGGATGACTCGATCTGGTACATCGGCGTCGGTTCAGGCGGCATCTGGAAAACCGTAAACGCGGGAGTGACCTTTGAGCCGGTGTTTGATGAGCAAAGCTGCTATTCGATTGGATGCGTGACAATTGACCCCCATGACTCCAACACAGTCTGGGTCGGAACGGGAGAAAATGTCGGTGGACGTCACATTGGATTTGGTGACGGCATTTATCGAAGCCGCGACGGCGGAAACAGCTGGTCCAATCTGGGACTTCACGACAGTCAGCACATTTCGGAGATCATCGTTCATCCGGGCGATTCAAACACCGTCTTCGTCGCCGTTCAGGGACCGCTCTGGACCTCCGGCGGTGAACGAGGTTTTTACAAGACAACTGATGGCGGCCAATCGTGGTCACGGACACTGGGTAACGATCAGTGGACCGGTGTAACAGACATTGCGCTTGATCCTCGAAATCCGCACCGGATCTATGCTGCCACGTGGGATCGACATCGAACGGTTGCTGCCTACATGGGTGGCGGGCCGGGAACAGGCCTGCACGTTTCCAATGACGGAGGCGAAACCTGGGAGGAGCTGACCCATGGGTTGCCTGAATCAAACATGGGCAAGATCGGTCTGGCAGTTTCTCCGCATCAACCGGATGTGCTGTACGCCGCAATTGAACTCGACCGAAGGGCGGGAGGTGTCTTCCGGTCCGCAGATGCGGGACAGACGTGGACAAAAATGTCTGACGCCGTATCCGGTGGTACCGGCCCTCACTACTATCAGGAGCTTTATGCCTGCCCGCACAAGTTTGACCGCATCTATCTGATGGATGTCCGGATGCAGGTGTCTGAAGACGGCGGAGCAACTTTCCGGCGCGTCAGCGAAAAGAACAAACACTCCGACAATCACGCGCTGGCGTTCCGGATGGACGATCAGGATTACTTACTGGCCGGCAGCGACGGCGGACTGTACGAGTCCTTTGACCTGGCTGAAAACTGGCGGTTCATGGCCAACCTGCCAGTGACCCAGTTCTACAAAATTGCTCTCGATGACAGCGAGCCGTTCTTCAATATCTATGGTGGAACGCAGGACAACAGTACTGAGGGCGGACCATCGCGAACGGACAATGCTCACGGCATCCAGAATTCGGACTGGCGAGTCGTTCTTGACTGGGACGGCCATCAACCAGCCACAGAGCCGGGGAATCCCGATATCGTTTACGCCGAACGTCAGGAGGGCTATCTGGCGAGACTGGACATGTCTACCGGCGAGATCGTCGATATCCAGCCGCAACCGGCAGAAGGCGAAGACTATGAGCGGTTCAACTGGGACGCCCCTATTCTTGTCAGCCCCCACAGCCCGACGAGGCTGTATTTTGCGTCGCAGCGTGTCTGGCGCAGCGACAATCGCGGTGACGAGTGGACGACCATTTCCGGCGACCTTACCCGCGATCAAAACCGGCTGGAACTTCCGATCATGGGTGGTTCGCAAAGCTGGGACAATCCCTGGGATGTTTCTGCGATGAGTAACTACAACACGATCACTTCTCTTGCCGAGTCACCCCTGCAGGAAGGCCTGCTTTACGCGGGAACCGACGACGGTCTCATTCAGGTTTCCGAAGACGGCGGTGAGAACTGGAGGCGCATCGAAGTGAGCTCATTGCCGGGTGTTCCCGAGCGCGCGTTTGTGAACGACATCCGTGCGGACTTGCACGATGCTGACACTGTCTACGTTGCCCTCGACAATCACAAGTACGGCGACTTCAAGCCGTATCTGCTTGCGAGTGACGATCGCGGAAAATCATGGCGCTCGATTACGAGCAACCTGCCGGAGCGGCTTCTCGTCTGGCGTGTCGTACAGGATCACGTTCAGCCGGGGCTGATGTTTGCTGCGACCGAGTTTGGAATCTACTTTACGATCAACGGCGGAAATCGCTGGACACAACTTGAAGGTGGTGTTCCCACGATTTCGTTCCGGGATATCCACCTCCATCGTCGCGAAAATGACCTCGTTGCCGCGTCTTTCGGGCGCGGAATCTACATCCTCGACGACATCGCGCCGTTGCGTGAACTTTCTGACGACGCAATGGCCGGAGATGCGGCGCTGTTCGCAACTCGGGACGCGTGGTGGTATTTCCCGCGTCCGCATCTTGGATTTGAAGGTGGCAAAGGCGATCTCGGCGCTTCGCACTTTGTCGCTCCCAACCCGCCGTTCGGTGCGACGTTCACCTACCACCTCGCGTCTGATCTTCAGTCACCGAAAGAAGATCGCAGCCAGGCTGAAACGGAAGCGCGCGAAGGCAACCATCCGATTGAATTTCCCGGCTGGGAGATTCTCGAATCCGAAAGTCGCGCAACAGACCCGAAGATCTGGCTGGTTGTCAAAGACGAATCCGGCAACGTCGTTCGGCGGATTGAAGGTCCTCGAACCAAAGGAATGCATCGCGTTTCGTGGGATCTCCGTTACCCTGCCCCCGACGCCGTGGAGCTTGTTCAGGGGCCGCCACCTCTCTGGGGTGGACCACCACAGGGGCTGATGTGTGCGCCCGGAACTTACACCGTCACACTCAATCAACAGCAGGGTGCCGTGGTGACAACACTTGCTGATCCTGTTGAGTTTGAGGTCAAACAGTTGAGGCAAGGCGCGCTTGAAGGTGCTTCTGCGGAAGAGGTTGCTGCCTTCTGGCGGCAGTACGAATCAGCCGTGAGAATTCATACCGCAATGCAAATGTCCCTATCCGGAGCATTGGCGAAGATCGAGCGAATGGAAAAGGTGATCGCCTCTTCACAGGCTGATGTCGGCGAGCTGGACCAGCGGATGGCTGAGCTGCGGGCCGGGTTTCTCGAGCTCGATGGTCGCTTGAACGGTGACCGGACAAAGCAGGAGCCAGGTGAAAAGTTTGCACCGATCATCAACGACCGACTGTTCGCCGTCGCGCGAGGAGTCGATCGCAGCACCTACGGACCGACGCCAACACATCGCGAAATGCTGGCCCTCGCCAATAATGAAATTGTCGAACTACACGCTGAAATCAACGCTGCAAACGAAAGCCTGGTCGGGTTGATCGCGGATCTCGTTGAAAGTGGCGCACCGTGGCTCGAAGGCGGACAACTACCTGCCCTTGGCGGTCAGTAGCGCCGCGGTCGGTTTCTTGCCATAGCCTCGATCAGACAAGTTGTTGATCCTGCCGTTGTGCCCGTCTCAAACCGACGCCGTGTTGCTTTGCGCAGCTGCGGTCCGGTGCATTGCCGGCACAGACGGGCGGTATGCAGGGAGCTTGAGCGTAAAGCAGGTGCCTTTGCCGACAGTGCTTTCGACACGGATCTTACCGCCGTGGGTTTCGATGATGTTTTTGCAGGCGGCAAGACCGAGCCCGGTTCCGCCTTTGCCGGATTCATCGGGACCTGACTTTGTTGAAAAGTACGGATCGAAGATGCGGCGCAATTTTTCCTGAGGGATTCCAGTGCCATAGTCACGCACGCTCAGATCGACGCAGCCATTCGCTTTGTCATTCTGCAGCCTCACGATCACGTTGCCACCTTCCGGCATGGCCTGTCTTGAGTTGATCAGAAGGTTGAGTAGAACCTGCTGAATCTGGTTGCCGACCGCGTAGACTTCGGCAAGTCCCGGTTAGACTTCGACGGAAACGCAGATTCGATACTTCTGCATTTCACGTTCCATCAACACCATCGTTTCATCGACGATGTTTTCAAGGTTGGTCGCGTCAAACTGCTCGCTGCGGTTGCGGGCCATCCCGAGGACTGCATTGGTTATTTTTGAGGCGCGTTCACCCGCTTTGAGAATCTTCTCAAAGGCCTTTACCCGTGTCGCAGGATCCTCGTGACGGAGCCCCATTTTGGCGTAGTTCAAAATCGTCATCAGGACGTTGTTGAATTCGTGAGTTGTGGTGCTGACCAGTTCACCGAGTGCACTGGTTCGCTGTGCTTGCTGGAGCTGTTTTTGCAGGCGTTCGTTCTCGACGCGCAGTTGTTCGAGCTGGTTGTTTTGAGTGGCAGTTTCAGGAACTGGATTTGGTCTGGTCATAGAGTCTGCTTCTTGCCTGCTTTGCCGGTCTTCTGTTGAGTTAAACCGAGGGTGATTCTGCTCGAGTTGAGAAGTGCTTGCACGGCAGTGCAAGCATTCGTGGTGAGGCCCCGGATCTGTCGCGAAAGCAGTGTCCGGTTTTTCGCTTCTTTGTGACGGCTAATTCGATATGTCTGGCGAATGCCGTTCACGTTTATAATCGGCGGCTGAATTTGAATTCGACAAGGAAATCGAGATCGGCGCTTTTGGAGCCGAATGCCGAATCTAGTCAAGCACGGAAGCTTTTTACGATGAACACGGTTGAGCAATTCGACGAACTGATCGCCCGCGCTATGCAGGCAGGCTATCGCATAAGGTATGACTATTTTGGAGGAACCGGCGGAGGCGTCTGTCAGTTCGGAGGAGCAAGATGGTTGTTCGTTGATCTCGCACTGAACGTCGTGGATCGGCTCGATCAGTTACAAAGCGCACTTCGGGAAGATTCATTTTTTGTTGAAGAAGTCGAGCAGAAGGCTGCATAGCATCCTGTCAGCTACCAGCCATCATTGATTGCCAACCGTTGATTTTTGTCACTGATATTTCTTGTCACCGATATTTCTCGTCGCAACGTGAAGGCTTCGTTACCGGTTTCAGAAAGGCCATGGCCGGCGGCCGGTAACCGCCGCTTTTTTTATTCTCCAGTTTTCCGCTGTAACAAAAACAGTTGAAACACGCTTTCAAGTTTCAAATGCCCCGGAATGTCCGGAGCTGAAACGATTCTTATCTGGAGAGTAACGATGAAGAAAACAGGTTTTATGCTTCTGGCTGCGCTGTCGATGACGATGGCGGCTCAGTCCACGGCGTCGGCACAGGTGGGCGGATTTACCACAACGTCCAACATTTTCGACTACCTCGCATTCATCACCGAAACGGATGTTGCCGCCGGGGATGATAGTGTCGTGATCTTCTCGCGACAGAGGTTTAATGTGCCGTGCACATTTATGATCTCACGAGACCCGATTCCGCTTCCCGTCTGGGCGGGAAATGTCTGGGGTATTCCGGTCTGGTGGCCGCAGAATTCTGCTGGCCTGCCCGATGCAAACTATTCGGGTGACCACGCCAATACTTCCTACAACCCGTACTACTTCAACGGAAAGTGGAACAACACGGGTGCGTTCTGGGACGTTCTTCAGCCGGATACGACGTACTACTACGCAGTACTTCCATGGTCACGAAACCAATCCGCTGTGCGTGGATCTTTCACAACCAGAGAGTAGGAGATTATGTGGAGCATGCGAGTGAAAAATGTCTGTAAAAGCGCGCCGGACGATAATGTTCGCGCGCTTCCTGCTTTCTTTGGTTGAGCTTCAAAAAAATCTGTTATAGATTTGCTCCAGCCATGCTTCCGGGATTGATCATGTTTCGGGTGACCGTAACACTGCCAACTCAACCAACATCCGGGAAACAACGATGAAGAAACCAGCAGTCCTCGCAAATGGCCGGACTTGCTTTGACTATGGCAAGCCAGACGACAGCATCTTCTCAGTCCAGCGGCACACGAAGCTTCGGATGAGTGCACTATCAGTCGTGATACCAGCATCTAAGAAACTGGTGCCAGCGGCTTGGCGCCTCACCAGTCCCTATCGATGCATCCGATGAGCCTTCTTCCCAGCGGCTCCAGATGTTCGGAAGTACGACTGTTTCCAGGTTGATGAGATTGACGTCGTTGTTTTGCAGCCAGTCGTTGGCCGCGATGACAGCATCATCAAACGACTCATGTTCACCCTTGTCAAACACACCGGGGGCTTTGATTTGTTTGGGAACGAAGTCTTTATACTTAAGCATGTCTGATTGCAGTCGAGATTAGATTATGCGTTGGTTGCCCGGGCTTTGGCCTGGTAGATTCCAGCGGTTTCAATGTACTTTTCAACTCCTCGTGGAAGCAGGTAGCGGGAGCTTTCGCCGGATTCAAAACGCCGTCGGATTTCAGAGCTGCTTATTTCAATCAAGGGAGACTGAACTGTGTGCTGCTGGAAAAGCTGGAATCTTTCCGGAGACACATATTTCTCCAGCAGTGTCAGGTCAGGCTTTCCGTCCCCAGAGGATGGTCTTGATACCACGACAGGAACCGCGAGTTCGCAGATTCGCCTCGGTTCTTTCCAAGTATTGAACCCGTCCAGTGAATCCTTTCCGATCAGGAGGAGAAGCTCGTCTTCGGGGCGCTGCTCTTTAATTTCCGACAATGTATCCACGGTGTAGCTGATGCCGCCCCGTTTTATTTCGATATCAGAAAAGACGAATTGCGGATGTCCGCCGATCGCCATTTTTATTGTTTCAGTCCGCTGACGATCAGTCATCGTGGCTCCACGTTCTTTGTGCGGAGCCGTGGCGGCAGGAATGAACCAGACTTCATCGAGCGAAGCCTGGTGCAGACAGTGTTCAGCAAGGATCAAGTGTCCGTAATGAATAGGATCAAATGATCCGCCGAATATTCCGATTCGCATGAGCTGGCTTTATTTGCTTTGTAGACCTGTTGTCAGACGACGTTTGCGGCTTTCACCATCGACGCAGGTGGCTTCGGCCATGTCGCTGTAGTGGATTGTGTCTTGTGATATCTTAGGGCGACAGTAGTTCAGGGAATACCGCCCGGCGAAACGCTCCAGTCATTTTTCGAAGGCATCGGCCCGGCGACCAGATTGTCCAACGACCAGAAACAACTTTTTGATATCCAGCCGCAACCCTGGAACCTTGACGATCAGGACGACTGGCTGGCTGCGCGTGTCGCCTTTTCCGACGCTCCCTACGGACCGTACGATTACAGCATTCCATCGAATCTGGAGTCTTCAGTCAGAAAAGGTGTTCGAGTCCGCGTTCCGCTAGGTCGTGGCAACCGGATGATGACCGGCTATTGCGTTGACATCATCGGTCCTGCTCACAAGCTCGCATCGACGGTTAACCCGGCACGCCTGAAAGATGTGATTGGTGTCGTCGATTCAAAGCCGCTGCTCAGTGACAAGCTGATCAAACTCGCGAACTGGATTTCGGACTACTACATCTGCCACCTCGGTTCGGTCATTGATGCCGTCGTGCCACCGGGCGTTCGAGATAACTCAGGCACCCGGGAGATGTTGTTTATCGGGCTGGCTGACGGCGTACTACAGAAGATCGAAGATGGTGAAATCAGAGTCACTGCCAAGCAGCGACTGGTGATTGATCAGCTGGCGAAGGGTGGAGATGACTGGACTCCACGAGAGCTTGCGGAAACCGTGGGCTGCACTCAGGCACCGATATCCACGTTGCGTCGCAAAGGTCTGATCGTCAGTTCCAAAAGACGTATTCAGACAATCACTCATGAGATTCCTGAAGAAGCCCGACGGGAGGATTTGAATCTCAATGAGGATCAACAGAAGGCGCTTGATCGTATCTGCGAGCAGATCGAATGCGCGGAGTACCGCACGTTTCTGATGCATGGCATCACCGGTAGTGGAAAAACGGAAGTTTACATTCGAGCTATTCAGAAAGTCGTCGATCAAGGGCAGCAGGCGATCGTGCTCGTACCGGAGATCAGTCTGACGCCGCAGACCCGTCAGCGGTTTCGAGAACGCTTTGATCGAGTGGCCGTGCTGCACAGCCACCTGACTGCAGCGCAGCGAGCCTGGCACTGGCATGAGATTGCGAACGGACGGGTGCAGGTGATCGTAGGCGCGCGCAGTGCCATTTTTGCTCCGGTCCCCAATCCGGGTTTGATCGTTCTTGACGAGGAACATGACGGCTCCTTTAAACAGGACAAGGCACCGCGTTATCACGCGCGCGATGTTGCAGTTCAACGAGCTCAGGAAGAGGGAATCCCTTTGATACTCGGATCCGCTACCCCTTCTATGGAGTCGTGGCAGAATTCAAGGAACGGAAATTTTGATCTGCTGAGCCTGCCCAGCCGTATTCTGGATTACCCGCTGCCCGATGTGCGAACGATTGACATGCGAGTCGATTTCGGTGGACGTCGCCGAAGCGGACCGATCAGCCAGAAGCTACGCCAGGAGATGAGGCGGGCGCTTGAGGAAAAGGGCCAGGTGATTCTGTTATTGAACCGCCGTGGTTTCTCGACCCGCATTCAATGTCCGGCCTGCGGAAACGTAGAACAATGCCCGGACTGTTCCATTCCACTGACACATCATCTCGAAGGCCGCAAGGTCGTCTGTCACTACTGCGACTATGCAAAACCGGAGCCGGACCGTTGCAGCGATTGCGGGGGAGCTGCCATTCGTTTTTCAGGTCTTGGTACTCAGAAACTCGAACGGGAGGTGTGTGCATTGTTTCCGGACTATGGTGTTCAGCGGATGGACACAGACACCATGCGAAAACCGGGCAGCCACGAAAAGGCGCTGGCAGCTTTTCGCGCAGGTGAGACTCAGATCCTGCTGGGAACGCAGATGATCGCCAAAGGGCTGGACTTTCCAAATGTGACTCTGGTGGGCGTCGTCAATGCAGACACTACTTTGCATTTCCCGGACTTCCGCGCAGCTGAACGAACGTTCGGGCTGGTAACCCAGGTTGCCGGTAGATCCGGTCGCGGCGACAAAGGTGGTCGCGTCCTTGTGCAGACTTTCAGCCCCGAAGCGCCGGCGATCGTTTCGGCAACACGTCATGATTTTGCCGGGTTCGCCGAGGGCGACCTCCCCGAGCGCGAGGCTCTCGGCTATCCGCCGTTCGGACACATGGCGCGGGTTGTTGTTCGAAGCGAATCGAAGACGGCCGCCGAGCAGATGAGTGAACACATCGGCGAGCAGATCGGTTTGAGCGGCGATGCGTTGAACCTGCCGGTCGATATCCTCGGCCCGGCTCCCGCGCCGGTCGAAAAACTTCGCGGCAAGTTCCGGTTCCATCTGCAGTTGCTTTCGCCGGAGCAAGGTGCGCTTCAGGAAGTGGTTCGGCGTGCTCAAACGACGATCAAGGCGCAGGAAAACGTTCAGTGGATCGTGGATATTGATCCACAGGACATGCTCTAGATTGATCTGCAGGGCATGCTACCTGGATATGCCCGCTTTGCATTCCGTTCCTGCTGCGGCTTTGTCAGTGTTTTCAAGCCCGTTCGCCGTCGTTGTACGCGGTTAATGATCTGGCTACAGCAATGCTCCGATTCTAGAATAGCGTTACTGCGCTCGCGCCCAGCATCGCTTCATCTTCAATCGCAGACATTCATGTCATACCGTTCCTTCAAAAGAGTACTTGGCGAGTCCAGCCTGGAACGGAAAACGCGCATCCTGTTTGCAATCAGTCTTCTGATTCTGATTGCGGTGTCCTTTCTCTGGGTGAACAAGCTGACAGAAGACATGATTCTGGCCTACTCGCGTGACAACGCCCGCGAGCTGAAATCAACGTTTCTGCTTCACGAACATCTCACCAAGCTGAAGGACCAGGGAGATCAGGATCTGCTCGCGGTGGCTGGAGCCGATCTGTTCAACCCGGAGAACTGGGACCTGACAACGACTGAATACCGCGCGGATTCTCTCGTGCTGGCGTCCGATACCTACCGCTGGAAGATCAATGCGATCGAAGTCGAGAACGATAATGAGCGGCAGATACTGGAAAAGCTCGCGGAAGAAATCCGCCCGATTCAGAACCGTATTTCTGCCGCCACTTCGCCCGAAGAGATTGAACAACTCGAAGCAAGCGCGAGCCGCATCTCTGAACATACATTCGTCGGCTCCAGCTATGTATATTACTCGCCGGTTGTTTTCCGGCCGATCTGCAGTCAGTGTCACTGGGTTACTGATAAAGAGCTGATTACTGGAATCGAGGCCGGGCTTGAGTCCGGAATTGATATGAGTGAGCCGGTGATTGAGCAGGAAAGCGAGGAGGACGAGCAACGACTCGAAGAGAATGAGGCTCCCGTTTACGTACTGAGGATGACGCTGCCCTATGACGCCGCAGCCAACGATGTGCAGATGTATGCGGACGAGGACTATCCGGTTATCAGCCCGAGGAGTGCGATTAACCGTCATCGCGCCATTCTTATGGCGGTCGCTATCGTGACGGCCGTGCTTTCAGCAGCCGCTCTTTATCTGATTGTGCGATACGTGATCGTGAAACCACTCAAACATCTTCGTGATGTGACCGATGACGTCGGGCAAGGCAAACTTGATGTACGTGCAAACTTGAAAACCGCTGACGAGTTTGAAGAGTTGGCAAGGTCGCTCAACCGGATGCTCCGGCACCTGCTGGATACCCAGAGCGCGCTGCAGGACGCGAACGATGATCTTGACCGGAAGGTCGATGAGCAGGCGCAGCTTAACCTGAAGCTGTATGAAATGAATCAGGTGAAAAGTGAATTCCTGGCGAATATGAGCCACGAACTGAGAACGCCGCTCAACAGTATCATCGGGTTCTCTGAAATTCTGGAGAGCGGAAAAGGACTCAATGACAAACAGGTCCGGTATGCAGGAAACATCCGCAAATCAGGCCGTCTGCTTCTCGACCTGATCAATGACATCCTTGATCTGGCCAAGCTTGAAGCGGGCAAGATGGAAGTCAATCCGAGCGAGTTCCAGTTCGCATCGATGGCCGGCGAACTCTGCGATATGGTGCGCCCGCTCGCTGGCAGTAAGAACATTCAACTGTTGCTGAACGTTGAAGAAGATCTGCCGGACGTATTTCAGGATCAGATAAAGACGCGGCAGATCATCACCAATCTGCTTTCCAACGCCATCAAGTTCACACCGGAAGGCGGGAGGATAAATCTCAACGCAAACCGCGAAAGCGACTATCTGGTTGTCGAAGTCCGTGACACCGGGGTCGGGATTGCTGAAGCAGATCGCGAAATTATCTTCGAGAAATTCCGTCAGGGCTTATCCGCCGTCGGGCAGGATTCTCTGACACGGGAGGTGTCCGGGACGGGACTCGGCCTGTCGATTGTTCGCGAAATCTGCAAGCTGCTAGGCGGAACAGTTTCGTTGAAGAGTAAGGTCGGTCAGGGAAGCACGTTCACGGTCAGGTTGCCGTGGAATTTGAAGCTGGTGCCACGAATCGATTCAGAGATCTCACGCACGATCGACGAAATCATCAAGCCGCGCGTCGACTTTGCCCGCGCGACTTCCACCCCACAGCCACCTGAGTCCGAAGCGTCCGATGCCACGGCGCCTGTAAATCCGACGGCAAATCCTACTGACCCCGCAGTGACAGGAAACTCTGCTGCAGAAAATATCTAGGTAGCGTGTCTCGCGGCGCGTTGATTGTTTTGCAGCAGTCGAGTCGCAGCAGTCCGAGTCGCATCAACGTTTTGCTGCATCAGCGTCCCAGCCAGAGTGCCGCGCCGATGATGACGACCAGTAACCCGATCAGAAATAGAACTTCATAGACGCCCAGCACAAATAGTCCTGTCGATCGAAGAAATTGCTGGGTCCGCGTCCGTGGAACAGGGCCGCACCCGGGGCAGGCGTCGAGGTTGTTGGCGGTAAGTCTTCTACCACAGCGTTTGCAGCTAAGCATTACTACTCGATCAGTTTCCTGTTAAGTGCAACGTTCCTGTTGTTGTAGCGGCTCCGGAAGATGGCAGCGGCAGACTTCCATTCTCCCCGTCCTCCTGTTCCGCTCCCGCAGGCTCAGAGGAGTTTCCTGCTTCCACCAGCTCCTTCAGTTTTCTTGCTTCATTCTCAATCCGCTCCTGAATATCGACGCTGGAGAATGGCGCGAGAAACAGGCCGATTCCTTTATTGATCCGGTGCACCCTGTAGGTGAAGTAGGTACGGTCGCTTTCAACAGCTTCAAGAGTGTAGACCGAAGTCAGCGCAACGCGGCCGTTGCTCGACTTGAATGAGAAGACTTCATCCGGGTCATTTCTCAGTACACGATTCTCGAACATCTGTTCACCGGATCCGTCCCGCATGACAACGCTGGATCGAGAATCAACCGCACTGATGTCCTCGTCGATCGGCTGGACCTTCACAAGTCCGGACATCCATTGCATCTGCAGGTCAGTTCCAGTCAGCCACGGGAAGATTTCTTCCGGCGGCGCTTCGATGAGAAGACTGGTCTCGTCAGAGACTTTCTTGGAGCCAAGCAGATAAAGCGCGGCGAGGCCCGTGCCAAGGGCGATAGCCAGCCCGAGAAGAATCTTAACTGTGGCGCTCATGAGTGAACCGGAGAGACGAGGGGATTACCCGTAAAATCCTACATTAAACCAACCTGGTTTCAACTGACTCGCTGGCCTGCATGGTTCGATTGTGTGTATTCATTCATCCCAACGTGCGTCGGAGCTGACTGCTCGCCATGTTGAACAGCATGGATGTATCAAGAAGTGTGCGTCGAAGTCGGGATTTAGTTGTAATGGCTGTTTGCGAAATCCAGTTGGCCGGGGTCAGTCCGGATGCGGACGCAATGCCAGCATGGCTGTCCACCTGGCGGGAAAAGAATTCTGAAAAAATGCTGAACCCGAAGCGAAGATCCACGTCCTACTATCGAACACTCGAAAACAACAGCAGGTTGAAACGACGGCCTGCTCAATCGTATCGGAGAAATGCCTTTCAATGATGATTTCAAGTCCAGTATCGAAACCGCGTCGCCTCGCAGGCAATTGTTTTGCCCTGCGACAAGTCGCCACCGGTATTTTCTATTCGGCCGATCGAGCCGAAGCAGGAAATCCGATCGAGCGGACTCATGAATGGCTGGAAGGCTGTCATGATGCGATGGAGGTGCGCAATCACCGACGCGAGTGATACTGGATCATAGCAATAGCAGCTAAAGCCCGGTGTCATTCACAGACATCGGGCTTTTTTTGTGCTCCTTCAGTCAGAGCGTTCTGCTGCGAACGACTTGCGTTCAGCCCCGTTTCCAAAGGCTGGATTGCGAAACGGGCGATTGTGAAACGGGTGATTAGTGGATGTTGCGAACGAGAAACCGGATTGCAAATCAAGAGACAAATAAACGGTAGTCGGGGGCTGGTGCTCGAATCCGGCTGATATCCAGATTGTGCCGGGTTCAATCCCCGGGGCTACCACTTGGCGACAGGATTGATCTTGAGACGCCGGACAAAACGGGAGAGTAGCTTCAGTGGCAAGAGCAGGCGGCTGTTAACCGCAAGGTCGGGGGTTCGAATCCCTCCTTTCCCGCTCGACAAACGGATCGACAGTGTCGGAACGCGTGTTCCGGACGTGAATAAAGAAGACGTGTTGCCCGAAGGGCCATGCAACACCGAAAGCAATGAAGCAGGTGAATCTGATGATGCGACATGACAAACACAAACGCGGTAGCTCGTAGAACGAGGCCGTGGTGTAACGGTAGCGCAACAGGCTTTTACCCTGTCTGGTGAGGGTTCGACTCCCTCCGGCCTCACTTTTCCAGCCGTTCCGGCTGGGGGTCGGCTACGCTGCCGGGCATCAGAAGAATAACAAAACAAAACACACAAGCGCCCATGATGTAGCGGTAGCCTACCGCCTTGCCATGGCGGAAGTGAGGGTTCAACTCCCTCTGGGCGCTCTTGGAAAAGCCTTGTGGAGACATGGCTTGTAGAGATATGCCTTGTGGGTGTGATGGATAGCATGGCTGGCTTCGAACCAGCCGGACGGGGTTCGATTCCCTGACGGGGTACTTTCAAGCTTTCGAGCTCAAACAAAGCGGGATCTTCTAGCGGCAGGATGTGACGCTCTGAACGTCGCGGCGCTGGTTCGAATCCAGCT
>JBCCFB010000166.1:0-14206 GCA_039029995.1 Planctomycetota bacterium | reverse complement strand
TGACGATGTTGTTCGATTTGAACCAGCTTCAAGCGGTGCAGCAGCTCAATGTAGTGGATGAGTTTTCCACTCTCGGAATCGATGTGCATCGTAGAAATCGTTTTGCAACGGACACGGGCTTTGTTTCACCATTCACCTCGGACGGGCGCTACATATTTTCGGAACAGAACCGGTACGAACTGCAGGATGGTCAACTGATTAAAAATGAAGGCGTCACAGTAAATGGAGACTACCCCAACGATCAGGATCCCGGTTGGCGATTTGATCAGGACGGTTTTGCTGTCTTCGGCGCTCCATTCGGAGATAAGTTGCTCTACAGAATTGAAGACCTGGATAACGTTCTGCTGAATGTCACCGACGAAGAAATTCCACTAGGGCAGCATAAGGAAAGCGGGAATATTCTTGCCGTCGGACCGTTTCCCGATTCGGCATTCGTATATGACGAGAACGGTACCTTCAAATTCGCACTGGAATCCGCAGGCGGCAGGTTCTCCTTCCCTCGAAGTGAAGGCAGCCATTTTCTTTTGTTCGGTTTTTCCGGCCACGGCCATCCTACGGCAGTTCCGGATGAACTCGTGATCGTCAGACCGCCGGCAGGTCGTTCGTGATCCAGTCTTGCTCTCTTTTCGCAGCTATTCCTGAGGAGTGATATGACAACGCCAAAGATATGCCAATCCGTGAGAAGACTGCTCGTCGCGATATGCTATTTGCTGACGGTGATTCCAGGCGTCACATTGAATGCTCAGGACAACTGGCAGCCGCATGACTCAATCGTTCACGTCTATACCGTAAACGAGCAGAAAGAGACACTGACGACAGGGATCGTTTTCCGCGAGCACGAAGGCCGGACTTTTATTCTTACTCGCGATCTCTACTACGGCAGACAGAACGTATTGCCTCCGGAGTTGACCGATACGGCCGCCAGCGTTTCATCTGAAGTTTCGGTGATCCTTCGAGCCGGTTCGCTGGCGACAGAGTTTATTGCCGCCCAACGGCTGTACTCGGCGAATCAGACTGGACTGGACGGATACGAAATCATCATCGCCGATGCGGAAAAGATGCCGCCACCGGTCAAATTCGGAAGCACATCGAACCTGACGGAGGGGGATGAGCTGTCTTTGAAGGGAGTCAAGGCAGATGTGATCAACAATGAGTGGATATTTGAACGAGCAACCGATCGACTGACCGTTGAGGGGCTGTTCGACAGGAGCCGTGGTGGCGATGAGACGCCGAGCTTTCTTGCCACTGTGAAGCCGTCCTCAGGGGAAGACGTCAACGGATTTGTTTTTGACGCTGTTGGAAACTGTTATGGCGAATTCCGCTCAGGCGATTCACTTGCAGGCGTACCGCCGGGAACCGGCATTATTGGTACAAATCAGGTAGAGCTGGTCTCCGGGATCGGCCCTTATTTGCTGACGCAAAGGGGCTTTTACGAACGGCACTATGACGGCTACACGATGACAGCCGATCTGTTTTTCGGCGTATCACCACTGACGGGATCACCGCAATCAATCGAAGCTCTTTATGAATACACGCAGGAGTACCGCGGGATCTCAAGGGAGTTTGATGGAGAGCCGGAAACGATCAGTTTGTCGCCTGTATCAAAGGATGAGTGGGCTTCATTTGGTTTCGGCAATCCGGAAACGGGAGAGCCACCAGAGGAGTATCCGTTTGCAGAACTCTGGCGGGCAACGGTCAGAGTTCCTGTCAGATACGAATTCGTGAACTGGAGGAGTATCGATTTTCGATATCAGTTTCGAGTCGAAGAAAGTACAGAACGAACGGTAGTCAGACGCGAGGACTTCAATCCGCGGCTTGCGGCGGTGACTTCCTTCAAGCCGGTTGACCTCGAAGGCGAAGAGCCTGTGTTGCTGACCGTCGACGACACGATTGCGCGGGAGACTTCGCTGGACAGACCTGCAACGGTCCGGACGTTTGACGTGGAAACGAGTTCGTTGATCCTTGATCAGGGTGAGCGGGGGATTTTTCCCTACGTGCATATCGGCTTGCCACGAGAAAAAATTGTTGAGCCGTTTGTCTTCAATGACAGTGAGACGCATGCAGCAATCGCAACGCGACGTGGTCGGATTTTTTTCGCAGACACTCGCACCTGGGAGCGGTTGGACGTCGGCCTGACGGTTGACGAGGGCATTCTCACGCTAGGTGCATGGCAGGGAGACCTTTTCGTCGTGACGAGGGACCGCAGCCGTGTACTTCGAATTGATACCGCATCCGGAACAGTTCTCGCCGAGATCGGACTGCCTGTAAACTTCCGTCGCGGAGGTCCGGACAATCCCGGCGGTACGGTCGTTCCGATCTTTGATACCAGGCTTGTTTTTCATCCGCAGTCGCAGCTTGGATTTGTGGTGAGCAACAACAATCTCATTTCCATTGATCTTGAAAATAATGAAGCGACACATTGGGTGCAGGTAGGAAGCCAGCCGCAACAGCTTTTTCGCAGCGAGTCATGGCGGCAGGGGCAGATTGAGTTTCCAAAATTCCAGTTCAGCAATGATGGAAGCCGTTTGATCGCGCGTGGCCCCGCAGGCTTTTACCGGATTGCGATAGATGACAGGCAGCTGACACTCGAAAAGAAGATTGAAGTCGTCAGCAATGTGGATGAGTTTGCGATCGCAGGGGACGACACATTTGTCGGTAGCCTGGAAGGGCAATTTGATCATCCGGCAATGACGGAGGTTTCCATAACAGAGTTTTCGCCTGTTGGCAGTCCTGTTCCCGTCGGGAACGATTCAAACGGGAACATGGCCAGCCTCGATTCATTCGCCTTTGACCAGGATCAACAGATTCTCTTCACCTATGAAGGTGGTTTCAGAGAAGAAGTGATTGCCATCAGGAACATGGCCGGTGATCTGGTTGGCTCAATATCCGAGTCTTCATCTCCGCAATTGTCGGACAGGCGCAATTCCGGCGGCAACCTTACATTCCTGCCCGCCACGAGGCGACTCATCAGTGCTGGAACGATTTCCAGTACTTCCATCGACGATCAGGTGTTCTATTTCTATGACGTTCCCGAAGGGCTTTCGACCGGAGAAGCCGCATCGGCCTTGTTTCCAGAGGCAGTCACTGTCAGCAAAAACTGGCTGGTCGATCGAATTCCGGATCAGGGTGGAGCACGTGTTGAACTGGAACCGGTTTTCGAAGAAATATCGTGGCCGCCGGCATGGACCGACGATGGGGCATTTGTCTTTTTCAGCGATCACGGCGGGACAATTTACAAGCTGGGAACTTCTGACTGGACGGTCGTCGCGGAGTTCAATCTCGGGACTCCGTTCGGCCCGTTGAAACGGTGCAATGCCGGGTTGCTTGCCCCGAATCCTGATGCAGGCGCAGTCTTGCTGTTGGATTTCGACCTGAATGTTATCGCAACGTTTAATTGCACAAGGCCGTACCATGTCGCTGCATCACCCGAAGCAGGACATTTCATCGTGGGGTCAGCCGAATTTGAAAGCGACCTGACAATGAGGTCTACCGGCTCCCGAGCCGTCAACCATCTGACTTTGATCAACGTCAATGACGGAGTCGTGTGGAGTTCTCCGACCAACTTCAAATTGATTGAATACCTTGAACAAAGAGCCGGCGGTGATCAGGAAAACAATCGGACGGTTCCCTGGTCCTTCAGGGCTGAGCACCTCGTGATGTCTGATGATGGCACTCGATTTTATTGCTTTGGCGGACCCCGCCACGAATACACGATAGAGCAGGATGGAATTACTTTTGTTCGTGAGCTCAGTAACTCTGAGGGAGGCTCCAACCGGCAGTACTTCGATCCGGGAGACGGTCGTGTCTCGGCCGCAGGGGCAGGCCGCGCAAAAGTAATCCTGAGAATGGATATCACCGATGAAGACGGAGCGACATTGGAATTCAGTGAACGTAAGCGTTCCCAGGCCATCAGTGGCGCACCTGGAGGCGGTCCACTTGCCATGGGGCATCAGGAAGGCTTCTCGTTTCTTGACCGTGACGGCAGCTTGATCTCCACGATTGATTTTGAAGACGGCCAGTTGTATCCCGCATTCAGTCCTACCGCCGACACGGTTCTACTGATGATGGAAGACTGGGACGATGACACACGAATGAAGTTTCACATGCTTCGCGCGTTTGAGATTGAATAGCCCGGGGCTGCACAACTATGGGCGTTCTTCGATTCGCTCGGGGCGACTCGCTTGAACCGAATCCAGCCAGTCGTCGAGACGACTGGCCAGTCTCGCGGCTTCTTCAGGACGACTCTCTGCGAGATTGTTCGCCTCGCTGATGTCGTTTTCGAGATCGTACATTTCGATCGTTTCGTCGTCATAAAATCGAATCAGCTTCAGGTTGCCTGAGCGTATGGCACTGCCCGGGCGGTTCTTTTTATGAAAGGCGTAATTCGGATAGTGGAAAAAGATGTCGCGAGGTTCAAGGGATTCAGGTTGAGCTAACTCTCCTGTCAGTGAAACTCCATCCGGTGTGTTTTCGTCGACGGGTGCAAGGCCGGCGACATCGAGGATGGTGGAATGGATGTCCATCGTTACCACGGGAGTTGCTGACGTTCCCGTCGCGACTCTTCCCGGCCAGCGAACGATCATTGGAACACGGATTCCGCCCTCGTAGAGATAGCCCTTCTCAGCACGCAGCGGATCGACGTTTGCTGCGAACGGACCATTATCAGACGTAAATATCACCAGCGTGTCATTGGCAAGGTCGAGTTCATCCAGCCTTGCGAGCAAACGACCGATCGAACGATCCATTCCTTCAATCATCGCTGCGTAGGTCGGGTTCTCGCACCCCGGCCCTTCACGCAGTTCATACTTTTCGATCAGTTCCTGAGGGGCTTCAAAGGGATAGTGAACGGAGTAATTCCACCAGCACAGAAAGAACGGCCGATCCTTGTTTGACTCGACAAACGAAATGCATTCCCGCGCACAGCGGTCAGGCAGGTAGTCGCCATCAGACTCGGCTTCGATGTTGGGAATGCCGTAAGGCTCGAAGTAATGGGGTGGCCCGCCGAACGAGCAACCGCCGATGTTGATGTCAAAACCCTGATGCTCCGCGCGAAGTTCAGGCTCCGTCGGTCCTTCTGCGTTTCGCGCGCGATGCGAAAGATGCCATTTGCCGACAAACGCGGTCGCATACCCGGAGTCCCTGAGTTGCTCTGCGAGCGTCACTCGCTCAAGCGGCAGGTGTCGCAGCCAGTCTGCTGTCCGGATACTTGTGCCTTCCTTCTGGAATCCCGGCGGGTGCCCGGGAGCATGGTTGGTGATGTTCAACCTTGCCGGCGACATGCCGGTCATCAATGCGGCTCGAGTCGGCGTACAAACAGGTGACGCAGAGTAGGCATTGGTAAACAGCAAACCTTGTTCGGCAAGCTGGTCCAGAACAGGGGTGTCCAGTCTGTCGTTGCCGTAGCAGTGCAGATCTTTCCAGCCGAGGTCATCTGCCATGATCAGCACAATATTGGGCTGAACCGGAACGCCCGCTTCGATTTCGACAGGCTGAGCATTCAGCGGCACTGCAATACAAACAACGGCAAAGGTTAGTGTCACAAAAACGCAGAGCTTGTTCATTACTGTTCCATTCACGCGATAACCTGTGGAAGCATCATGGCTGCAACATTTGCCGGCACGCACTGACGGATATCGATATACGAAGTCGTCAATCGAGGGTTGATCTCAATCACAACATCTTCATCAGATGTGTCGCCGGCAATCAAATCAACACCAACATAACCTCTTGTTTCCGGCATTGCCCGGATTGCTCTCTCCGCCAGAGTCTGGATACGCATTGCCAGATTTGGATCGTCGATCGGCCGGGAAAACTCGAAGGTTCCGAAGGGAGTACCGTTAAATTGCTGGTACATCGGCGGCAGGCAGTGAATTTCCTCGCGGTCGCAGATGGCGCTACAGCTGACGGGAATTCCTTCACAAAATTTTTCGACACGCCAGTCAGATGCATTGTTTGAGGGCACGGTAAAAACAGGTTGCCGAGTTGTCGCGATTTTCTGCACACCTTCACTTCCAGCACCGAAGTTGGGCTTGAGAACAATCGGTCCACTTTCCATCGCTGGATTCCAAAGCGTTCCCACGTGGTCAAGTCGGCAGCCCTCCGGAACCGGAATTCCGGATGCCCTAAGTAGATCCATCGTCCTGGTTTTGTCGGACGCGACTTCGACAAATGTTGAATCGGGACTGATCAGTTTCCCGCAGTCTGCTTCGAGCCACCTTAGAAGTTGTAAAAGGCAAGGCTGTACGCCTGCATCTGGAAAATGCACCGGGCACTCGGGTGCGATTAGAACGACGTAGTCGGCGTCGTTTGAGATTTGCTTGAGTTGTTCTTCAAGGTCCGATGACGACGTTGCTATGGCGTTTGCCAGCGCCGGCAGCCGCGGGGATTGTCGATGGTCTACAGGAACGATGCAATTGACATCCGTTAATGAACAGAAGTCATCTACGAGGGCTTCCAGCATCGCCCTGCCCTGTTGCTGAAACGGACACGCTGCATCCGGATTCAGGCCTTCAATCAGCAGGCCGCCTCCGGTTAGCCATTCGAAAACAAGGACGTTCATGTCGGCAGTCCGTTATCGCGCTTGATGCCGCATTCGTTCATTGAGAAACTCCGGCTGGCTCACGATTGCCAGAAGAGAATTTTCAGAAGATCATTTGTGATCAACCTTCCGCATGAACCGCCCCCGCACCGACCGTTCGGCCAGGGTAGGCTTTCAAGGCTTCTTCGAGACACTTCATCGCGGCGGCAAGGTCGTCACCGTTGAGCACGTAGGCGATTCGAACCTCATCACGCCCCAGTCCTTCGGTCGCGTAGAAACCCGAGCCGGGAGCCATCATCACGGTGGTTCCGTTATGGTCGAATTCCTCGAGTATCCACTGGCAGAATTCTTCTGAATCATCAACCGGAAGTCGAACCATCGCGTAGAAAGCTCCGTTTACTTTCGGGCAATGAACTCCCTCGATTTCATCGAGTGCTTTTTTGAGCAGTTCTCGACGTGATGCGTATTCTGCGGTTACGCCGGCGTAATAGTCAGCGCCCAGCTGATAAACGGCCGTTGCTCCAAGCTGACCGAACGTTGGTGGAGAGAGCCGAGCCTGTGCCTGTTTCAAAATCAGTTCCATCAGGCCGGGGTTCCGTGATACCACGCAGCCGATCCTTGCACCACAGGCTGAGAAACGCTTTGAAATCGAATCGATAACGATCGCGTTCTCCTCAAAGCCCTCGAACCCGAGAATCGAGTGGTGCTCATGTCCGTCGTAGGCGAACTCGCGATAGACTTCGTCCGCGACAAGGAACAGGTCGTGCTTTTTTGCAAGATCGCGAAGCTGTTCAAGCGCCTCCTTCGGATAGAGCGCTCCGGTCGGATTGCCGGGGTTGCAAATCAGAATGGCTTTGGTGCGATCGGTAATTTTCGCTTCGAAGTCCTCAACCGACGGCAGTGCGAAATCGTCTTCGATTCGTGAAGTGACGGGAACGACGGTGGAATCTTTTGCAATCGAGAACGAAAGATAGTTTGCGTAAAAGGGCTCGGGGATGATGACTTCATCTCCGGCATTCATGATCGCCGCAAAGACAAACATCAAGGCTTCTGAAGCACCGGTCGTTACCAGCACTTCATCTGTTGAAATCTGATGCCCGATGCGGCCGTAGTAGGCAGCAATCTGCTCGCGAAGCGGTGCGATCCCGTTTGACGGGCTGTACGCGAGTACTTTCATGTCCTCACGGACGGCATCGAAAAACGGCTGAGGTGTTTCCACATCCGGCTGGCCGATATTCAGATGATAGACGTGAGTTCCGCGCGCTTTTGCGGCGTCGGCGAAAGGAGCAAGTTTCCGGATGGGTGAGGCAGGAAGATTCAGAGCTCGATTTGAAAACTGTGGCATGGCTGCAAAAATGTAATGGTTTGACAAAGCTGGCTTGCGGATCGGCGGAGATCGAGTCCGTCAAAGATACGAATGATGTTTTAACTGATTCGCGAGCGATTTCGACCCTGAATCATTCTGGATTCGTTTGGATCGGAGGAAAACGAATGACGTCCGCAACATATCGCAAAATCATCGTGGCGTGTCTGCTGTTTCCGGCGGTCAGCGGTTGCCACAAAGAAGACCTGGCAACACCAGGTGAACACTCGCGAAGGGATGCCAATGGCTTTCTGCCTCCGGTTTCGCCGTCAGGGCTCACCGCAACACGGATGACACCGTTTGCCGAGACAGGCTTAACAGATGGCGAAAACGTGGTGTACTGTCCGACTTATGCTCTGGCATGGAAGTCGTATTTTGGTGATGCAACAGTAAAAGAGTTTCAGGAGAACATTGTTAGAGATCCGTTCACACTTGAGGACATTAGTGCCGAGGATATCAGAATCGTTGCCGATGCCGACGAACATAAGGTCCGCAAGGCGCGTGAGGAACTTGGCATTGATAGCCGGAGTCCGATCAATCCGATTCACGGGAATACCTACTGCGCGATACGAAAGAGTCTTCCGTTCCATTATGACTTTGAACGGCTGCCGCAGCCTTTTCGATTTCATTCAGATGAGGCCGAAATCGAGGTTCAGGCGTTCGGCGTAACGGAACACTGGGACTACTGGTCGATTGCGTTGATGCGGGTGCGAGTTATCGATTACCTCTCGCCAGATGATTTCGTGATCCGGATTGAAAATAGAAAGAGGGAAGAAATTATTCTGGCCCGGATCCCTCAGCCGGATTCACTCCGTGCAGGAATCGAACAAGTCGAAGCTCGCGTTGCAGCCTCGAACCTGACGGGGGAACACGCGTTCGTCGCAAACCATGAGCCCTTTGTCGTTCCGGTTCTGGAATTCAGCTTGCTGGAGAATTTTGATGGTGGAAGCCAGTTGATTCAGTTCCGGCTGGATGAGAAAGGAGCAATGCTCGTTTCCGAATCTGACGTGGGCATGGAGGGAGGGTTCGAACCTGGTGAACGACGGTTTATTTTCGACAAACCGTTTCTGTTACTACTCAAGGAATCACCGGAAAACAATCCGTACCTTGCTGCATGGATTGCAAATGGCGACTTGATGATGAGGCCGGATTGATACGGCCGCGGAAGTCAGGTCAGCCTTCGTGGACCTGGGCGTCCAGGGATTCGGAGTACGGATCGTGTGACGATTTCTTTTCCAGCACCAGGCGGATTGGAACTTCACCGAATTCCAGTGAGTCTCTGAGAACGCCTAGCAGGTATCGCCGGTACGTGTTGTCAAACATGCCCGGATCGTTGCATTTGAGCATGATCGTAGGCGGCTGAATTCCAATCTGAGCTGCGTAGTAGATCTTGGGTCGGCGGTGGCGGGAGACCGGCGGCGGATGCTGAATCAGTGCTTCTTTGATCAACCGGTTGATCTGTGGCGTCGAAACTCTGGAACGCGATTGTTTGAACAGCATCCTCGTATGGTTGAGCAGGCGTTTCACGTTCTGCCCGGTCTGACCGGTAATGAATGCGATCGGAACGTTCCAGAGCGTTGTAAAGTTATCGCGAAGATAATCCGCCCAGCGTTCGGTCGGCATTTCATGCTCGGCCATCAAGTCCCACTTGTTGACCACGAAAATGCAAGGCTTGTACGCCTTCTCGATGTAGCCGACCAGTTGCCGATCGACTTTGCTGATTCGTTTGCTTGCATCGAACATCATCATCACCAGATCGGCGTGCCGAATCGAGCGATGGGCCCGATGGGTTCCGTACCAGTCGATGTCTGTCCGGACACTTTTTCCGCGACGAAGCCCGGGAGTGTCGATGGCGACCATGACCTTGCCGTCGAGTTCGAATTTAACGTCAACGCTGTCGCGGGTCGTTCCTGCAACTTCGCTGACAATCATTCGTTCTTCGTTGACGAGCGTGTTGATCAAAGTGCTCTTGCCGACGTTCCGTCGCCCCACGATGGCGACTTTCATGTCGGGGTCTTCTCTTTCGACCTCAACGTCTTCCGAGTATGGGGGCAGGTTTTCAAGGACGGCGTCGAGCAGTTCGCCTTTGCGGCGGTTGTTCTTTGCGCTGACAACAACGGGTTCACCCAGGCCCAGCGAATAAAACTCGTTCGCGTGAACTTCCCAGTTTTCACCGTCGCACTTGTTGGCAACCAGAATGACCGGCTTGTCCAGAGAACGCAGCCGCTTTGCGACGCGCTGGTCAAGTCCGACCAGTCCGTCACGAGCATCAACGACGAACATCAGCAGGTCAGCTCCGCGGATCCCGACCTCAATCTGAGCTTCAATCTCCTCATCAAGTTCGTCAACGTCATTGATTCCAATACCACCGGTATCGACCAGTTCAAAATAGCGTCCACCTTCATTCAGCAACTGGATCATCCGGTCGCGAGTTACGCCGGCCATGTCATCAACGATGGCCAGACGGATACCGACCAGCCAGTTGAAGATACTGGACTTCCCGACATTGGGGCGACCGACAATGGAAACTTGTGGAATGGACAAATCGGAACTCGAAGGCCAGCGACCGAAAAACGCGTTCGCTGGACAGGCAGGACGGGAAACAGGGAACAGGAAATATTGAACAACAAAACGCCGCGTGGCTGTCTGTTCCGCAATCGCTGTCTGTTCCGCGATCAACGAGTATAGCGCAGCCGACCCGATTGCGGATAGTGTTGAAATCGGACCAACTTGATTTAGAGGCTCAATTCCCTTCCAATTCACACCGAATCAACCAGCGGGACTAACATGTCGCCAAACGACAACTCACCTGAACCTGATCCGTCGGTCGCCTTGCCGGAAAACGTGCGCGAAGCAGCCCTCCAATATCTGAGGAGCATGTCCGCGGCAGGGGTTGCCCATCTGCCGTTTTCGAACGAAATCGAGTTTGAATTCAGCACTGCTGCCACGGAATGCGAACATTCTCCGGGTAAGGTCGACGGGAACCAGTCGGTCGCTGAAATGAGCAAGACCGCTGATGAAGTGTCAGGTTCGCAAGGTTCTTCAGATCCTGTCGAGTCTGCGTCTGCCCGTCCGCCTGCGCCATCAGCACAGCGGAACCTGATCTCAACCAGCAGCGCATACGGAGCTTCACTCGACGAGCAGGCTCGCACCGAAAAGCTGAATGTGCTTTCTTCCGAGGTCGCAGGTTGTCAGCGGTGTCCCGAACTGTGCGCAAACCGGACCAATACAGTTTTCGGTGTTGGAAATGTGGCTCCTCGAATTGTGTTCTTCGGTGAGGGACCGGGAGCCGACGAGGACCGGCAGGGTGAGCCTTTTGTCGGGGCAGCCGGGCAATTGCTGACCAAAATTATCGGCGCGATGAAACTGACTCGTGAAGAAGTCTACATCATGAACACGGTGAAATGCCGGCCGCCGGGAAACCGTAATCCATCGGATTCCGAACTTGCGAACTGTCAGGAATTCTACGAGCAGCAGTTTGATATTCTTCAACCGGAATTCATCGTCTGTCTGGGGAGTGTTGCAGCAAGGAAGTTGCTCGAAACCAAACAGTCTGTCGGCCGGATGCGCGGGAAATTCTTTGACTACCGGAGCAGTCGTGTGCTGGTCACCTATCATCCTGCGTATCTGTTGCGCACGCCCCAGGCCAAACGTCAGGTCTGGGACGATATGAAATTCCTGATGAAGGCGGCAGGCATCGAAGCCAGCTGATTTCCCAGCTGATTTCGAAGCCAGCTGAATTCATAGAGCCAGCTGAATTCATAGAGCGGAAGTGATTTACCCGGGCGGATGGCCACAATCAGAATTTTCTTTGTGGATTCACTCTTCGGCGGTCAGTTGAGTAAGCATCACACTTAACTCGACACAATTGCCGGAGAATAATCCAATGTCCCGAAACGTCGCTTTGCTGATTGCTTTTGTTCTTGTTGCTGTCCAGCCGATCGTCTCCTATGCCCAGATCGGCACCTTCGACGCAATTGATCTGAGACAGAACACTACAATTTTCCCACCGCGGATTTCGTTCAACGAAGGCGGGACTCAGTTTTCACTGATGGGGATGGGGACAGACGTCCGTATGTTCACGGGCGCGAATATCAACAGTCCGATGTTCGCGGTTGATGTAGACACCGCTCCCGACACCTTGATGCTCGACGAATACGGTGTAGGAATTGGAACAGCCCTGCCCGAAGAAATGGTGCACGTCTATTCCAACGGTCTTGACCACGACCTTGCCCGTATGCTGATTGAAAACGCACATACAAGCCGGCAGAACCGGACGATGTTGAAACTTGTCAACAACGGCGGAAGCCGGATGACATGGCTGAACACAGCAACGAGCGAGAGCTGGTCGATGCTGACCAACAGTGTGGATAACTTTGTGATTTCCCGCAGCGACACCGATGGCGCCGAACTCATGCTACGCAAAGACGGCGGTTTCATCGTGGGGCCGGGGCCGGTCAACAATATGATTCTCGCTCCAAACGGCAACCTGACGATTCAGGGCACTCTGTATGAACAGTCGGATCGAAACGCTAAATGCAATTTCAGTGCTGTCGATGCTGAGGAGATCCTTCGACGGGTAGCCGGGATGCCGATTTCGACATGGCAGTACAAAGACGACCCGCACACGGTTCGACACATAGGGCCGATGGCTCAAGACTTTCATGCTGCATTCAGCCTGGGGCAGAACGATGTTTCGATCGCTTCGGTCGATGCGTCCGGAGTTGCGTTGGCATCTATACAGGCACTCAATGTGAAGTGCGAAAAGCTTGAAGAAGAGATCCGGTCACGGGACGATCGAATCACCGAGCTTGAGGATCGCTTGCTTGCTCTCGAAGCCATGGTTGCGCCGGTCAGCAATTATTAGGCAGGCCAATCTCGGGCATTTGGCGAGTTCTACACGAGGCCGGGCAAAAATCGAATGTTTTTGTCCGGCCCACTTCTTTTGATTCGTTTCTGAACATATGCCGGCAAATGGAGTTCGTGCTCCAGACGTCCGTTAGCAACATTCGGCCCAACAAAATCAGATCGAGAGAAATCTATGTTCAGAAAGTCATTGTGCGCAGTCACTGTATTCGGGATCAGTTTGATTCTTGCTCAATCGGGGCATGCCCAATGGCAGGGCGTTCCCTACGAACTTCCGGCACAACCCGGTTGGCAAGGCCATACTTTCGAGTTTCAGCCGGGTAGCCCCCAGTACAGCAATTTTCCCAGCCCGCAGCTGCCGGGCTACGTAGACATGTCGTACGATCAGCGAAACGACTGGGGCTATGCCCAGCAAAACGGGATGAATGGAACATATTATGAGAACCAGCTGAACCACGGGACGCATTGGGGTGATGCTTATGGGCAACCTGTTGATCACTATGGCGGGTATCTCCCGCAACAAGACTATCTGCCCAATCCGGCGGCACAGAGTCATCAGTACCAGCAGCAATTCCATCAACCGGCAAACAACTGGGGAATCGAGCCTTACGGAGGATTACTGGATGATCAGCCACGGGGGTATTCTCCGTTTCACGATCCCAGTCTAGGCGGCGGTCGGAATTAGTTGGTACTAAACGCCGCAAGCAGCGTTGCAACCACGAATTACGTCAAATAAGCGGACACTGTTTGTGTCCGCTTTTTTGATAGCTTTGCCGATGTCCGGGGATAATTCCTGCCGGGAGTCGCCAGTTTTGCTCGTTGCCCGCCGCGGCGAAAATGTCGTAATCGCCAAGGTTTCTTTATATGGCCTGTATTTTGCGGCTCCAGAGCTGCTTGCAGGGCTACCCGACCTTGCAAACAGTGCTTAGTGGGATAAAATCTCCGCTGTTGAGATTAAGCGGATTTCTGGTGCCCGTAAGAGATATATCTTCTCGATTCCGGCGGAATCCCGCCCCTTCGATCGGCCTGCAGGTAACGCAGACGACGTAAATGGCACCAAGCGAGCAGGACCGGAGATACCGGCTGAAAAGGCTCGCCACTCTGGCAATTTTCCGCGCTCAGGTTCCGGACGCCTCACCGGTACTTCGAAGAGGCCCCGGCGAAATTGAGGAAATTCGAATTGGAGCTGGATAACAAAACGATGAGCACATCGCAAATGACATACAACCGACTCGAGCTTTTGAAACTAATGTACGTCAGCCGCGAGGGTGATCGCCGCGAAGGCGTTCTGCATCGCCAAAGCAAAGGCTGGTTTCAAGTTGCCGGAATGGGCCATGAGCCGCTGGCGGTTCTCGCTCACATGCTCGAAGAGGGGGATTATCTGTTCCCGTATTACCGTGACCGCGCCATGGTACTTGCCAAGGGCGTCAGCAATCGCG
>JBCCFB010000165.1:0-14419 GCA_039029995.1 Planctomycetota bacterium | reverse complement strand
GCCGGAAGGTCAGCTTGCAGTTTCCGGTACGCGTACGGAGTTCAGCGGGCCGGTTCTGGCAATCGCTGCCCTGAGCGACGAATCGAGTACGGCGGCATTCGCAAGGCACGCAGCCGCAATTCCGCGGGGTACGAAGTTTGACTGGACATACGAGCCGGGCGCAGGTCGTGTGGAAACAACGTGGCAGGTCCGGACTTCTAACGGGCAACCTGTTTTGCAGGGATGGATACCACATCACTATCGCAAAACTGTTCACAACCTGAATCTAAACGGAATCGAATTCACGACGCGGCGTGGACGCATGAAGCTCGCCGCGGGCATTGAGTTCAGGATTGCCTGGGCATTCAGCGGGATCACTCCCGCATTTCCGCTCCCCCGGGATGACAGATTCGACGCCAGCCGGCTTGGTGCATTGATCGAAGCCTGGGCAGAGGAGCTGCTGGCAAAACCGGAAGCGCAACGACACGCAGCCGATACTTACTGGGGCGGGAAGTCGATGCTCAAAACAGCGCAGGCGTTTACGATGGCGAAGCAGCTGGAGCTACCTGTCGCAGACCGATTGCTGGAAGAAGCTAAAAGGGTTGCGACCGACTGGCTGACATACAGAGACGGCGAAGAGGCGTATTACTATGCGCGATATCCTGCGCCGTGGAACGGGATTGTCGGTTTCAATCCGAGCTATGGCTCAGATCAATTTACTGACAACCATTTTCACTATGGCTATCTGGTGATGACTGCTGCATTGATCGGTATGCACGATCGCGAATGGCTGGACCGGTATAGCGATGGCCTGCGTGAAGTCGTCAGGCAATATGCGCAGTGGGAGCGTGACTCGGTTGACTTTCCACGTTTGCGCACGTTTGAATGCTGGGCTGGCCACAGTTATGCCGCCGGAATGTCAAACGGTTTCGACGGCAACAACCAGGAATCTTCCTCGGAAGCGACCGGTTCATGGGCAGGAGTGTTCCTGCTTGGTGCCGTTCTGGACGATCAGGAGATGCTGGCGACCGGCGCAATGGGTTTCGCAATCGAAACGGAAGCAATCCATGAATACTGGAACAACGTTTACGGATGGAACGATCCGGAGTCTTCCAACTGGTCACCTGATTACGAGCCGACGATCTGTTCCGTCGTTCGTGATCGTGATGTTGGTGCATGGACCTGGTTCAGTGGGGAACCGATACATATCTATGGCATTCAGTGGTTGCCGGCGTGGACTCATTCGCATTACTTCGGTGCACATCATGAACACGCTGCCTACCAGCTTGACCAGATGATGATCCGCCAGGGTAAGGATGAAGGTCGTCTGGAATGGAGCGATCTTGATGATGACTGGGGGCAGGTGACGACTGGCTATGCAGCGTTTTGTGTGCCGGAGGAAGTCTGCGATGCCCTCGACGAGGCGTTTGAAAACAAATGGCCTATTGCCAGTCCACGCTTTGCGGGGACACCCTACTATCTCGCTCACGCCTGTCGCGCGTACGGATTTGTTGACGCAGATGCGTACACCGATCTGCCGACTTCACTGGTAATGAAAACGTCAGACGGAAGGCGAACAGCGATCGTCTATAACGCAGGCAATGTCGACAGAACGATTGCTATCTATGTTTACGGTCGAAAGGTGAAAGCGGAAACGATACCCGCCAACTCTGTTCGGGCGATTCCTTTGGAGACGCGCGAATGACCGTTTTCTCGGAGGCACACCGTGTTGCTAGTCGCGACGGCGAATCGTAAGACCGGCCATCGCCAATGCGAACATGCAGAGGGAAGTTGGCTCAGGAATCGCCGTTGTGATGTTCAAGTTGTCGATCCACGTAGTACCGCCACCTGCTTCGTTCATTGAGAATGCCACAAAAAAAGTGTCAACATCACCGACGTTGGTAACTCCCGGAATGCCCAGCGCGTTGATGTCGAGCGTGATATCCACCATGCCATCACCTGTCAGCGCGCCGGTCAGGCTCGACGTCGAAGGCGCATTCGATCCATCAAGAAGATTGTACGGTGTGTAGCCGGCAGCACTGGTAACCTGGTTTTGACCGCTGTTGCCGTTAAGCCAACCCTGGTTGTTCGTGATAAATCCGTTCGAGCCCGGCGCGCCTCCCGATTGGACGGCCCACAGATGCATGTGCAGCGTGTCGCCTGATGCAACGCCGTAGTCGAACATTACGCGGACTCCAAGCGAAGGGTTGGTGCTGGCAGGATTACTGAACCAGTTCCAGACCGGCGTCTCCCCTTCGGTGTAATTGGTTGTGTTCGTTGACGGGTTCTGAAGTCTTCCTCCGGCGTCGGCGGTGATGTCCCAGAGGGAATCCGGAGGGCTTCCGACCCAGCCGGTTGTCGCGCGCCAACCGACATCAAGCCGCGAGTCCCAGACCCGCCCTTCGTCAGCCGGAGTGCTCACGGTTGAGAAAGTGTCTTCAAAGACTAGCTCGCCATTTACAGCCGGGCAGGTCATGCCGTAGGCCATTGCGAGTACCAACGCGAACATGCAGGTGCGGGCGATGTAGTTTTTCATAGCTAAGAGTCGCAAGAAGGTGCGATACCTTTTGCACAAGTGGGAGTCGGGTGAGAGCTTGTGGTTATGAGCAGTCCACCAACGTAATGGGAGGAACCTCATTTTACCAAGACTCGATGTGAGTTGCTGTATTTTCCGGGCGTATCCAGCCAGTTATCGCGGCTCATAGGATCAGCTACACGGACATGACATCGGATTTCAGGTTCCAGATGGAACCCTACCACACACAACGGTCCAGCTATTGTTGGCAATTCAGTCAGCCCAACGTTTTGGCTCGCAGGTTTTGAATTCAGGCGAAAAGGCTACTCGAAAGCAGGTAGTGTCCTGCGACAGCAATTCGTGTTTGTCTGCCGGAGCCCGGAAACAGCTTTGGCCTATCTGACGTGGCAACAGCGTTTCGGGGAGGGAGAGGGATCCACTGTTCGATGTGTCAGTACGCAAGCCCGGAAAAAAGTTTTGATCTGATGTAAGTAAATGAGGGCTCCATCGTCACCAGAGCATGACGTTGTTAAGCAGAGATTTGCTCTCTGATTTTTCCTGGTTATTCGACTACGGTCGAATTGGGAGGTTGATATGAATGGTTTCACATTACACACACTCGAAACAGCAGGTGAAAGCAAACCCTTACTCGAAAAAGGGCTCAAGGCAATGGGATTCGTTCCCAACCTGTATGCAATGATGGCGGAGTCGCCGGCCCTGCTGGAGGCTTACCAGAGCCTGTCCGCAGCGTTCGGAAAAACAGGTTTCTCAGCGACGGAGCAGCAGATTGTCCTCATGACAAACAACCGGCTTAACGGCTGTGACTACTGTATGGCCGCGCATACGACGATTTCGAGGATGTCGAAAGTGCCGGAGGACGTAATCGAGGCGCTGAGGTCGGGTTCGCCGATTGGTGATTCAAAACTCGAAGCACTTCGAGTGTTCGTGGAGAAGGTGAACCGTAATCGTGGATGGCTGGAAGACGGAGACATGGAAGAATTTCTTGCAGCAGGCTACACGAGGAAGCATGTTCTCGAAGTCATTCTCGGCACAAGTTTGAAAGTGTTGTCCAACTACACAAATCACGTAACCGGGACACCTCTTGATGACGCGTTTTCTGACGCCGAATGGAAGGCCGCGGAGCTTTCCGCCTGAGCCGTTTCTGCAAGCCGGCAGAGAAACTGAAGACGAACCCATCAGAACAGCCCGTGGATTTCACGGGCTGTTTTCGATGAGCGACTTACATCTGCACATTGTGAACCGTTGGCAGTTGTTCAGGGATCTGGGATGCGGGCTCATTGTTCATCTCCCGCATGTCGATCTCTATACCACGGGAAATCGTCGAGATAGGTACATCGTTGGCTGATCCTTCAAACGGGTTCTCACCGGATGTTCCAATCCTCTGCATGGTATGAAACACCCATGCAATGATGACGATCACGGGGATCGCGATCCAGATGAACGCCTGCCCTGCAATCGGGTAGGTTTCTTCGATCGACTTGCCAATTTCTGCGAACTCGGGAACGATTCCTGCGGGAAGCAGCAGAATAAAAATCCGCACCAGATCGTGCCCGATTGTCGCGAAGTGTCTCGGGTACGGGAAGTTCTTGATGCGCTCGGACTTACCCTGCAACGTGAAGAATTCTTCGAGCAGATCTTCGAGTTTGAGGAAAGAAAACTCCCAGATCAAGCCACGCTCTTTCAGTTCGCGCAGGTGTTTTGACTGCAGCGCAAGCAGCGACGCAGCTTTATTGGTCTTTGACATTACATTTTCAAACTCGCCGGCATCCAGAAGCGGTGCGAGGTCGTCTTCGAGCCTATTGTCCCGTTCGGGAATACATATCTTCTCGTACCATTCCTTGTTGGTCCGGTGATCAACAAACACCTCCCATGGTTTTTTCGCGCGCATGGCATGCCTCAAAGCGGTCAGCCACGCGATATGCCGGTGGATCAGCCGGTTGCGATGGGAGGCAAGCTCCTCTTCGGACGCAGTAACTTCAGCGTAATCGTTGGTCACCATGTCGCGGTCGCCCAGGTTCGGGATGCGTTGACGATACCGCCCCATATCTTCCGGGCTTCCCAGGCACGTCCGTACGCAGCGTTGTTTTGAAAACCGATCAGGAATGCGACGGCTGTTCCGACGAGAGCCAGAGGTGTCCACGGTATCTGCATCCAGTGCCAGCCCGCAAGTTCGTACAAACAGGTGACGACCACTGCGTAAATGAGAAATAGAAGCGTCTCCTGACGAGTCCACAACAGAACGTCTTTGATTGAATATTTGTAGCCGGTATACATTCCGCCAGAATTCCCTTCCGTGACATTCGATCAAGCAACGGTTTCAAAAACTGAATTGTCGATAGTACCGGCGGCAATCGAAAAGGCAAGCCAAGCGCCCGCTTCGCGCAGACCCGGCGGCAGAATCGGAACGGACAAGTGAATGTTCGATCCTGCTGTTCAACGATTCCGCTGGCAGCAATTCATATGACTCCGGACTTTAAGCAGCCTAGCTGCCTGAAAACTCGATCCTGACACTGTCGAGTACCGGTTTCGATTCGTTTGGAGTCGAGTCGGACAGCCTAAATTCAAACTGGAAGCCGAACCCGGCTGGAAGCGTGGAAAGATCAAGCGATGCCGCCTCGCAGGATACCTGCTTCGAAAAGCCGTCCACGTAATCGTATGACTCTTTGACGATTGACCAATCAGTCCATTGATCGACGGATTGATCGTTGTCTGTATCAACACCGACGCGGACTTCGACCGACTCAACCCACGGCCCGGGACTGACAAAGTCCTCGGCCTGCTGCGTCGCCAGATAGAACTGACCTTCCGCAAACATGATGTCAGGATCCGGATGGCCACTACCGACATTGCCGCACCATCGGAACTGTTCATCAAGGCTGTCAGATGTAAACCAGCCGACACTCATCTGATCTTCTTCAGCCGGATCATAGTCACAAAACAAATAGTATCGGCCTTCGATTCCAATGGCCGCCCAGTCGCCATACGCATTCTGTTCCGGTGCGTGAATCTCGTACTCGGCGATGTCTGTGTCGAACCGGTCGGGAGCTTCTTTCACCCAGTGCGGATGCCTGTAAGTACCTGTCTCGCCCGTTGCCTCGGTGCGTTCGTCGACCGGTGGATCGGTCACGAGAAAGTTGGTGACGCCGTCTGCGCTAACGGCTCTTGCGGCAAGAGGGGAATCCCAGGCATGAGTTCTCGCGTTGATGGGCGTCCAGTCTTCAAGGATCAGATTGAAATTGCCGTCGAGGTCACGGATGATAGCGCAGTCGGAGCCATGAGTCGGGTCGGCATACGCCATCCCTTTGTTTTCTCCGGGCACGCCGTCAAACAGATCAGCATCAACGTAGACATGCGGATCCTGATCGTTGGGAAAGTCATAATAGAGGTACGCTTGGCCGTCGACGTACTCAGCGCTGGTCATCCATTTTCCATCGGAGTCGGAAACGGGCCCGTGATGAACCCAGTTGACCATGTCACGGCTTTGCCAGGCGTGATATCCGCCGAGTCCGCGCATCTGGCCGCCTACCGCTTGATATTGATTATCAAAGGGTGTGGTCGTCAGCGGCATGTCGAATCCGTCAAGCTCTGCAGCCACGGCACTGAAAGGTCCTTCGCCGTTCCGCGGACGATGCCCTTTATATCTTCCGAACATCCAGTAGTTTTGCGGACCGACTCTCAGCATCACGGGTGCGTCACCAAGATTGGATGGACCGATATTTTCAATCGGGTTCCAGTTCAACCAGTCGGGAACCTGTTTCAGTGTTATCGAGTCTGCAGAACGCGCCGATTCGAAACGCACTAACGTACTTTTGAAAGTTGCTTCGCTGCCGGTTGGTGCGGCGGTACCTTCTCTGAACTCAAGCCCCGATTGTTCAAGCGTTTGACTCTCCCACTCAGCCTGCGATTCGATGACCCACGCGTCCGCGTCGGTGTTTGAATGAGTCGTCAAATAGCCGGAATCGCTGTTCAGCTCTTTTTCAGCAGAACTGTCCGCCGTCAAAAGCACGAATGCCGGCAATGAAAATACGAATAGCGCGAAACCGGTTCTCATATCACCAACCTGAGATCTGTATTGATTCGATCAACACATGATGACTGCGCGGACGGTACAACTCAACCGATGGAATAGGTGAGGCTATTCGTTGACGATCTCTTCCAGCTTGCGACGTATCGCCTGGCGGTAGCGCTCGATGGACGAAGGTGCACATTCGAGCTGTTCGGCAAGTTCTTTGTTGGACAACGAACCCGTCGTGATCAGCATCAACACTTTGCGCGGATTCTCATCGAGTCGTTTTACAAGTTCGGAAAAAAGTCCCTGAACGTCTGAGCCGAGTCCGTTGAGTACCTGCGCCAGGTACTCCTGTTCCGGAAGAGGCAGATTGACCGAATGTTCGTCCAGCCATATAGAGTGATCATCATCGACTGCATGATCGCGAGCCGGCAGGCCGATAGGTTGATCGCGGCGGACATTCCCCGTTTCATCACCGGCATTGAAGTTTACGTTCCGCTTTTCAGCCGAGTGGTATTTGCGGCGATCGCGGATCTTACCGATTACAAATCTACGCAGAAGCGCGCCCAGTTCTCTTTCTCCCAGGAATTCACTTTGCCCGCGGCGAAATCGCATACAGATAGATCTTACCGCGCTGATCGCGACGTCCTCATAGTCGTCCATCGCACTGATGTTCTGCATCTTGCGGCTGGCGAATTCGAAGGCCTTGGGAAGCAGATAGCCTGCGAGCTGGTTCAGCGCAGCCTCGTCACCCTCACGGGAATCTACGATCCACTTTTCAAGTGGCGACATGTTTTTATCGTTGGAGGGCATGGCAGATTAAATCGTCAGGAATCGCTGATTCCACGGATACTCCAGCAGGCGACCGTCACAGCGGAGGCAGGACATCAACAAATGCCTTCAGGAGGAATGTGATGGCAATTGTAAGGCGTCCTCGGTCATGATGTGAAACGTTTCAAGATAAACCGGGCCGGTATCGCCCTACTGAGTGTTCAAATAGCGCGTTTTGGGCTGAGTGGCGGCAGGATGGGCGGGTTGTTTCGACTGTAACGATCTGCGGGGAATGGAATTGCGCCGTGATTTGCCCTGAAACTCAATTGAATGATAATAGAGCATTTCCCACCGAGAGACTCCCGCCATTCGTGTTCGCTGATGGATACACGTTTCGACAAGTTGATCGACCGGTTCGAGCATGAACTGAGGTCGCATGGAAAAGCTGACATCGATCAGTATCTCGGCGATTGCTCAAGCGAAAAGCAAAAGGAGGCCGTCCTCAGAGAGCTGATTTCGCTGGAAGTTTTCTATCGGGCAAAGGCCGGGCAAGCCGTACATGCCGACGATTATGCTCGATACGGGGAGACCGCCGTCGAGCAGGCCGGGCGCGCACTCAGCGGCGATAAGCTGACCGACCAGGGACACGAAGGCAGCACCCACAGATCAAACAAAGAGAGGGCGCTTGAGGACTCAAGCGAGTTCAATCCGGTTCAGCCATTCCGCATGATCGGGCCGTACAAACTGCTGCAGAAAATCGGTGAAGGCGGTATGGGTGCCGTCTGGATGGCAGAGCAGGAGAAACCGGTCAAGCGCCGTGTCGCGATCAAGCTGATCAAATCAGAACTGGCCTCCAGAGAAATCGTTGCCAGATTTGAAGCCGAACGGCAGGCCCTGGCGATGATGGATCATCCGAACATCGCCAGAGTTCTCGATGTCGGGACAACGGAATTCGATCGACCGTATTTCGTGATGGAACTGGTAAAAGGAATACCGATCACGCAGTACTGCAATGAAAACAAATTGAGCATCAAACAACGGCTCGAACTGTTTGTCCCGGTTTGCAAAGCAATTCAACATGCCCACCTTAAAGGGGTGCTTCACCGTGATCTGAAACCGTCAAACGTGCTTGTCTCTTTGCAGGAAGAGAAGCCGGCCCCGAAGGTGATTGACTTTGGAATGGCCAAAGCCACTGAGCAGAGCATGAAGCTGACCGAAAAAACGCTGCTCACTGAATTAGGCAGAGTCGTTGGAACGCTCCAGTACATGTCGCCTGAACAGGCGGAAATGAATATCACCGACGTCGATACGCGGACGGATATCTATTCCCTCGGCGTGATGCTGTACGAAATTCTGACCGGTTCAACGCCGCTGGACCGGGAGACACTGAAAAGCAATCCCTTTCTACAGGTACTGGAGATCATCCGCGAAAAAGAACCTCCACGGCCCAGTATGCGGTTGAGCAGTTCGACGAACAAAGTCTCATCACGGATCAGCGAACAGCGCAAAATCACAATCGGAAAACTCCAGCAGATTCTCAAAGGGGATCTGGACTGGGTCGTAATGAAGGCGCTGGAGAAGGACCGCACGCGGAGGTATCAGACAGCCAGCGATTTTGCAGCGGACATCACAAACTATCTTTCCGGTGAAGCAGTAAAGGCACGGCCACCATCAAGATGGTATCAGGTCCGGAAATTCGCCAACAAGAATAGAGGGCTCGTCGCATCCTTGGCGGCTGTTGGTGTCGTGCTGGTAGCTGGTATCGCAGGCACCGGATACGGATTGGTTCAAGCGCAATGGAAAGCTGCTGAGGCGGAACAGAATCTGGTCCTTGCTGAAAACAAGACCAGAGAGGCGGAAGAGGAACGCGCCAACGCAAGAGAAAGCGAACTTCTAGCTCTGAGAGAAAAGGACAAGGCTGAACATAACGAACGCAGGGCGATTGACGCAGAAGAAGTCGCGTCGAACGAGTCAGCGCGTGCGCGTGATGCCGAAGCTTCAGCTTTGTTCCAGCTGGCCAACGCCCGCTGGGAAGACAACAGAGCACTCGATGCGCGAAATCTGCTTCATCAGATTCCACAGGAATATCGCGACAACTTTGAGTGGCACTACTGCAACAGACATTTTCTCGGTAGCGATGTCACTTGTTACGGCCATACGGAATGGGTTCACAAGGTTGCATTCAGCCCGGATGGAACCAGGGTCGCATCTGCCAGCCAGGATCAGACAATTAGATTGTGGGATGCGATCACCGGAACCGAGATCATGTCTCTGACCGGTCACGACGGAATTGTTGGCGATGTCGTTTTCAGTCCCGATGGCCAACGCCTGGCATCGGCAAGCGGAGATGACACAATCAAGTTGTGGGACGTCGAAACCGGAGAAGTAGCCGCAACTTTGACGGGGCACAATGATCTCGTAGCATCAGTTGCCTTCAGCCCCGATGGAGAAAGCATCGCCTCAGCCAGTGATGATGGCACCATCAAGCTCTGGGACTCGCGCACCTACCACGATTTCAACACACTTGAGGGGCATGCCGCGCAGGTCGGTAGTGTCGTCTTCAGCCCTGATGGTTCCAGACTGGCGTCGGCAAGCGTTGACGGGACAGTAAAAATCTGGGATGCCGGAAACGGCAAATGCATCATGACGCTCACCGGTCACAATGCATTCGTGATAAGTGTTGCATACAGTCCGGACGGTAGTATGCTCGCCTCGGCAAGCCAGGATGTTATCAAGTTATGGGACGCTCGAACCGGCGAGGAACTCAATACGCTATACGGCCACAGCCAGTTTGTGCATTACGTAGAGTTCAGTCCGGATGGTTCCCGTCTCGCCTCAGGCAGTCGCGATAAGTCGATCAAGCTCTGGGATGTTCGCGCCGGACAGGAGATCACGACGCTGACCGGACATACCGCCTGGGTCAACGGGCTTTCATTCAGTCCGGACGGGCAGCGGATTGCATCCGCCAGTTTTGACAAGACGGTCAAGTTCTGGGACGCGCGATCCGGCCAGGAGGTCGCCACACTGAACGGGCACACGATGAAAGTTCACGAAGTCGCGGTCTGCCCCGAGGGCAAGACCGTCGCGTCCGCTGGCCTGGATGGAACGATTCGAATCTGGGACCTGCATTCGGGAACCGAGTCACAAAAGTTTAGTCCGGAAAACGGGGCCGTCTATTCCGTGGAGTTCAGTCCGGACGGTGAATTTATCGCTTCCGCGTCAGGGTCTGAAATTCAGCTCTGGAATGCCCGCACGGGCGAGCAGTCTGCGACGTTGAGTGGACATCAAGCGCTTGTGAAAAGCGTTGCGTACAGTCCGGATGGAACCTGCATTGCTTCGGCGAGTGACGACAGTTCGATCAGAATCTGGGACGTAGAGTCCGGCGAAGAGCTGATGATGCTTGAGGGCCATGCTGATAAGGTCAGCTGTATCGAATTCAGTCCCGATGGAAGTCTGCTGGCGTCCGGTTCAGTTGACGGGCAGGTAATTGTCTGGGACGCAGGTTCGGGTGAGCAGAGCAATACGTTGAATGCGAATTCACGGTTCGCGAGTTGCGTGGCATTCACCCCGGATGGCCAGAGGCTGATCGCATCATATAACCACCTCGTCGTCGTGTGGGATCTCGCGTCGGGGCAGAATCTGGCCACGCTCGGTGGACACTCCGAAATGGTGCTTGGAGTCTGTGTCAGTCCGGATGGAACACGGCTGGCGACGGCAGGCTACGACAAAACAATAATTCTGTGGGACTTAAGTACGTATCAGGAAGTTATCACGCTCGCACTTGAAACTGATCGGGTTAACAGTGTTGTTTTCAATCCTTGCGGAACGAGGCTGATTTCAGGGGGAACTGACCGGTCGATACGCATTTGGGATGCCTGCAGGCAACAGGAAACCACGACGCTGAAAGGCCATGGAGACAAAGTCGCCGGAGTTTCTTTTGATCCTAACGGTTCGTTGATCTATTCCGTAACAAGGTCGGGAGATCGACGTGTCTGGGATGTAACAGCCGGTACCGAGATTGAAGATGCCGAATGGAATCCCCCCGAGCAGCCGATTCAAGTTTCTGCAAACGGACGGTGGCTGGTCACGAGCGAGTCCAACGATGTTGTTCTGGTAGATTTAAGGCACAAGTCTGCAACACACGAAAACGCGTACAGGATCGCCAAGTCAGAGTTTGACTCATGGTGGCATGTAGGTCGGGCGAGAACAGCCGAACGCTCAGAAGACTGGTTCTCAGCGACTGTTCATTACGCTCTTCTAGTAAAGAACCGGCCGGATTGTCCGGAATTTCATGATTTGCTTGCAGCTTCCTACGAAGAACTTTCGGAACAGTTCGCGCTTGATGGTCAGGAAGCTCAGGACTTCGTAGGGACACTGGTGCTTGATTCTCTTCAAATGGCTGCAGAAAAGCAGCTTGCCGAAGACTGATCGCAGCCCGGTCGTTACCTTCCGAACACTTCGGTGCGCCGACCAGGAACCTGAGGTTGAATCCAGTCAGGTGATCATTCAAATTGACGGCTTTCAGCAAATTGCGCATTTGCACTTCCACAAGCAGATCGAGTACCGCTGCGATCGATCTGTCACCTGCCGCCAGCGAATTTCTAAAGGGCTGAATAATGGCGCGATTCCAGATTCTCTCTCTTATCGGTGGTGGAATACGTGGAGCATTTGTCACAGCTTTTCTGGATCGCATAGAGCAGAAGCATGGTAAGCCGATTGCCGAATCTTTTGATTTGATCGCTGGAACTTCGACGGGTGGAATCATTGCAGCTGGTCTCGCACTGGGAATGCCGGCATCGCAGATGCACGATTTCTACGTCCGTTACGGGGAGAAGATTTTTACTCCCAGATCGCAGTACAAAGCCAGAAGCATCTACCGGTGGCTCTACCCGTTTGCCAACTGGGTATTCCAGAAAAAAACGGGCAGCGGATTAGATTCAGCTTTCCGGGCACGCTTCTGTCCACACGCTCTTCAAAAATCTTTTGACGAAGGATTCGGCGAACGCACTTTGAAGGCTGTCGAATTTACACGTTTGATAATTCCCGCTGTAAATCTGACCCTGGGCAGGCCGCACGTGTTCAGGTCCAGGCACCTTCCCCTTGGTGTTCTTGATCAGGACATTCAGATCTCTGATGTCGTCATTGCCGGTACAGCTGCGCCCACCTATTTCCCGCATCGGCAGATCGGCGATTATGCGTTTGTCGATGGCGGCGTCTGGGCGTCCGATCCCAGCATGCTCGCGTTCGCAGAGGCGATTCGAATTCAACAATTCGAGCAGGGCGTCGAAGGATTCTCGCACTGCGACATCAATGACATACATCTTTTGTCAATTGGAACCGGGCGTGCTCAATTCTCACTGTCGCCACCGGGTGCCGACGCCGGATTGCTGTATTGGGCTCCGCGCGTTGCAGACCTGATGGGCACCAGCCAGGTACAGGGTATTCACCTGCCCTTGAAGTTTCTGCTGGGAGAGCGCTACAGGCATGTTAATTTCCGGATGACCGAAAAATGGCGGCTGGACGCAGTTGAAAACATTCCCAGCCTGTTTTCAAAGGGCAGAGAGCATGCCGAAAACAGTTTTGACATGGTGCGTGATCAGTTCCTTCACCATGAACGGGTCCCCTTTGTTCCACTGAACAGCGCGAACGAACGCGTCGAACTTGACGAGTTCGGTTTCGAATAGGTTATCGGCAGATCCGGAAAGCGCAGGTGCACTGGTCGGGCGGCCGGTGCGCAAGACTATCACGTTCGAACGGCACATTGCAAAAACAGCTGACTAGTCAGTTGCCTGTTTGATTTTCGATTCGATTATTTTTTCGCTGGTTAGCGTTCGATGCACCGGGCAGAGATCTGCAATCTCACCCAGCCGTTTGACCTGAGCGGGCGTCAGGATTCCGGAAATGACGATTTCCTTTTCGATTCGATCAATCCGGCCGGATTCGGTTTCACATGAGTCACAGTCACTGGCATGTATGCGTGAATGTTTGAGTTTGATACTGATCGAATCGAGCTGCAGGTTTTTCCGGCGTGCATACATTCTCAAAGTCATCGATGTACATGCACCCAGGGAAGCCAGTAACAGTTCATACGGATTGGGGCCAAGGTCGCATCCACCAAGATCGACCGGTTCATCGGCGATGAAACTGTGTCGTTCAGTTCTAACCGACTGTGTCAGGCCCGACTGTTCAACAACCACGACGGTTCCCGGCTCCGCGAGCTGCTGCGCGGTTTCGTCTGGATTTTGCGAGGCCTCGCCGGAGGGTTCAAGAAGATAGCGGGTTGCCCATGCTGCGAGAGTGTCCGCAACGAACTCTGCATCACGGGAATCGTTGAGCATATGCGCTGCCCCGTCCACCGAAACAAAACTCTTCGGATGGCGAGCTGATTCATAGAGCTTCCTCGCGTTCTCGATGGATACGATTTCATCCACCGGCGAATGGAAAATCATCAACGCTTTGCCGAGGTCGGGGAGCAACTGAGTCAGCCGGTTCGACTTTAAGTCGTCGATAAAATGGCTGCCAAGAGTAAGGTCTCTTCCGCCAAGACGAATCGTCAATGAGCCATCGGCGTGACTCGTGGTCGTCGTCTTGTTTACGAGGTTTTCAACATGGGCAGGCTCTCCGGGCGCGCCGATGGTTACAACTGCCTTCGAAGATTTGATTGAAGGCGCCGCCATTACAACGGCGGTTCCGCCGAGGCTGTGGCCGATCAGCAAGGAAGGTGCCTGACACTGTTGTTCGAGGGCCGAAGCCGCATCGATCAAATCATTGACGTTGGAGGAGAAACTGGTGCTTGCGAAGTCGCCTTCACTGTTTCCCAGTCCGGTGAAATCAAACCGCAACACAGCGATGCCTGACCCGGCTAGTCGACGTGAAACAAGAGTTGCCGCTTTAGAGTTTTTTGAACAGGTAAAGCAATGAGCAAAAATAGCAAACGCCTCTGGCCGGCCCGCTGGTAGCTCGATTCGTCCCGATAGCTGTTTGCCATCCCGATTAGTGAAATCGAATTTTGTCATCGTGCAATCCTTTGTTCATTGCTGCCGCGCCCGGACTTGATTTCCCGCGGTGAAACAGCCTTGTGATTTTCACCATGATGTGGAGAAATTCACTGTCGCGCGTTCAGT
>JBCCFB010000164.1:0-14480 GCA_039029995.1 Planctomycetota bacterium | reverse complement strand
CTGACGATCGCAGGCTGGCCTACACATTAAGACTTGCGTCGATTTTCACAGATCTTCTCCCGAACGAAGAAGCTGCGACGATCTCAACTCTACCGCTCGGTTGGCCGGTCGATACGTATGAAGACCAGTTTCTCGCAGCGTGTGTCTTCAACCTGAGAAAGCTCGCAGAAGGACTCGCTGACCTGAAAGAACGATCAGGCAAAAAGATCGTTGTCTGCATAGAACCTGAGCCCGGTTGCATCTTCGATCGAGCTGAAGATGTCGTCCGTTTCTTTGAGAATCGGTTGCTCACAGGAAACAAAGAAACCGATTCTAGAATCCTCGAACATATCGGTGTTTGTCACGACGTCTGTCATTCGTCTGTCATGTTTGAAAGCCAGGATCTGGCGATCAAAACGTATGCGGGCGCAGGGATTCAAGTCGGGAAAGTTCAAGTCTCGTCAGCTGTCGAAGTTGATTTTCGCAATTGCGATCAGGAAGAGCTTTTGCTTAAGAAGGAGCAACTTCGGCGATTTGCTGAGCCCAGGTATCTCCACCAGACAAGCGTTCGTCAGGATGATGGTGAGATCCTGTTCTATGAGGATTTGCACCTCGCTCTCGAAGCTGGACCGGTCTCTGGATTATGGCGCGTTCATTTTCATGTCCCTGTATTTGTGCAATCTTTTGAACACATCAATACTACGCAGCAGGACATTTTCTTCCTGATGTCCGCAATGCAGGAGTACCAGCCGGAAACGACGGATTTTGAAGTCGAAACTTACGCATGGAACGTAATGCCTCACGACCTTCAGGCTGAATCGGTGTCGGAGAGTATTGCTGCCGAATTGAAGTGGTTTCAGGAATTGATCGACTGATTACGGAAGAGTTTGTTTGATGCCAATTCAATTAAAACCAGCCGGCGATTGGATCGCGACATCACCCCGCGCCTAAACGTACAATTTGTCTTTCGAATTTGGAGGATGAATTGTGATCGAGTTTTTTCAAGTTGATGCCTTTACTGATAAGGCGTTCTCAGGAAATCCGGCAGCAGTCTGCTTGTTGGAGGCGCCCGCGGAAACGCGGTGGTGCGGCAGCGTCGCAGCTGAAATGAACCTTTCGGAAACAGCTTTCGTTGTTGCCAGAGAAGGTGGCGGATTTGATTTGCGCTGGTTCACACCTAAAGTCGAAGTTGATCTTTGCGGCCACGCAACCCTGGCATCTGCTCATGCTCTCTGGGAAAGCGGCCGGCTTGATTCAGATTCGGTTGCAGAATTTCACACGAAAAGCGGTGTTTTGTTCGCGAGACGATCTGGCCCGGCAATCTATCTGGACTTCCCTTCCCAACCACCTGTTGAATGCACGCTGCCAGGTGGACTGGCGGATGCTCTTGCAATATCGCCAGTCTGGTGCGGAAGGAACAAAGCAGATTTTTTTGTTCACCTGGCAACTGGCGATGAAGTTCGAAACGCGACGCCCGATTTCGTCAGGCTCGGTGCAATTGACGATTGTCGTGGTGTCATCGTGACGGCCGCCGATGAACGGGGCGAATACGATTTCGTTTCCCGATTCTTCGCACCCGCAGCCGGAATCGACGAAGACCCCGTGACCGGCTCGGCTCACACTTGCCTCGCTCCCTGGTGGGCGGAAAGAACAGGCCGGAACGAAATGACGGGATTTCAGGCATCCCAAAGAGGTGGCATAGTCAATGTCGAAGTCAAAGGTGACCGTGTTCAACTTGGTGGGAAAGCCGTAACCGTCGTTCATGGCAAGTTGCTCGTATAACAACGGTAGGTTGGCAACAGTTGTCACGGCAATCGCATTGCTCTTACCTGGTCAGACATGCAGGGGCCGGTCCGTTTTGCCGGAATGCAAACGCTTCAATCCGCTGACATATGGATTGCGATCAACAAAAAATCGCAGTGGCAATTCGGTAGCTTTTGAAATTCCAATTCGCGGAGTGACCACGACATCGAACTTGCGAATCCTTATAGAAGACGAAGTTCCAATCTGGATACTCTTCGTTTCAAGCAGGTTTATACCGTCCAGTTTGGTCGTAACCCCGAGTGCCTGGCACAATTTTGAAGGTCCGCTGGTCAAATCGATGAGACGATCTTTCCCGCGTCGTTTCTTCATGAGCTTGATTCCGGCCACCGGTTCAATGGCGCGGATCAGGACTGCACAGCCGTTGCCCTCCTGCTCCGTGACGACGTTCATGCAGTATCCGGCGTGTATGGAATAGACGTAGAGCTTTCCCGCACCCTCAAACATCGTGACGTTCCGTGGCGTACGTCCGGAGTGTGCGTGACAAGCTTCGTCATTGGCCGGCAGGTAGGCTTCGGTTTCTACGATGATTCCGGCTGCAATCTGTTTGCCGGATCCGACGGCAACAATCTTTCCAAGCAATCTCCTCGCAACACGGTCTGTCGTACCGCGAAAAAGTGGTTGAGTTGTTACAATGGAGGATTCCATTGTTCAGTTACCGATTGGACTTCCCGGCGGTGTGGTGAGCGAATCCAGTTCGGGAGGACTAGCAAAAGGCCTATCTATAAATTGTCTGGCCCTTCGCTGGAGCATCGTGCCAAATGCGTTTTCCGTTTGTGCGGCATCCTCATCTTCCACGGGAAACGCAAACCGATAAACGCCCATCAGGGCTCCTGACCGTACGGGACCGGTTGCGCCGGGATGGTCTGCAAGCTCAATTAGCTTTTCAAACAATGCTTCGCGAATCACCTGGCCGATTTGAATCGTTGTCAGGTCGTCGCTCCATTTTGCAGGGCAGTTTTCAAGTATTCTTTCCACAACGGCTGGAATGAAGACCTCCGGTGACAACTCAATCGATTGTCGCGCGTGTATGGACAAACGGTTTAGCCGCTGATGTTGGAAAAGTTCATCAAGGGTAAGGTCCGCAGCAACTCTGGCTGAGGCCAACGGGTCAAAAATTCGCCCGCTGTTTGTGTCCATAATTTCCACATCTCGAATCGTCTGATGAGGCCGCGGGCTGATCGCTGCCATGACGTCAGCAGGTATGGCAAGCTCTGCTGGATCGAGTGTTTTCAATAGTGCTTCAAGCGCGGCTTTCTGACGGTCAACCGGTATCATCTCACCGGCTGGCTGGTTTCCACTGGAGTAACCGTATTCGTAAAGATGGCCGGCAATCACTTTGCCAGCAGCATTCAATTGATACCTGTGATGGAGATAAAGGGGGGTGAAGTACTGAGCGATGTCTGCTGTTGTGGTTCCGGCCGGCATTGCTGCCGGATCGAAATTATCAAGTGCAATTCTGCGTACGCGCATCACGTGCTCAAGTTCTTCAATGGGATCGTTGCCGTTGTCCCATAGATTTGCGAGTGGATGGGCTGCGCCTGCCGGTCGAGCGTCGGCATCAGAAATGAAGATGTAGCCGTTTGCAGACGCCTGATTAAGGAAGTCATCAAGAATGATGCTTTCGTCAAGTTCGGCCGGTAGCTCCGTGTATGCGAACTGGACAGATACCTTGTCCCATTCACCAATTCCGGTTCCATAGGCATCGGACAGATCGAGCGTGCCATCAGCAGCAACGTTTACCCTTGGCGCCGGATAATCCATGACTGACGCACGGTCCGCATAGGTACTGGCGGCGAAGTTATGAACGAATCCCAGAGTGTGTCCGACTTCGTGCGCCGATAACTGCCGGATGCGGGCCAAGGCGACTTCCAATGCATCAGTGTCGTCATCGAAATCCGCAAGAGTCGAGTCTTCAACGATTCCTGAAATTCCACAACACGCACATTGAGCGGAGCTAGCGAGAGGGGACGTCAATCCGTTAAACAACAGTTGGTCCTGACGAACCCGTAGCGAACCTAGAGTCACGTGCCCTTTGATGATTTCGCCGGTCCGTGGATCAATGACGCTGCCTCCGTAGCTCCAGCCGCGCGTGCTACGGTGGACCCATTGGATGACGTTGTACCTGACATCAAGCGGGTCAGCGTCGGGAGGAAGTATCTCGACGCGAAATGCATTTTCGAATCCAGCTGACTCAAACGCCTCATTCCACCAGCTCGCGCCCTCAACGAGTGCCTGCTGAATCAACTCAGGAGCACCCGCGTCTACGTAATAGACAATAGGTTCCACAGCTTCGGATGTGTTGGCGTCCGGATCCGATTTCTTCAACCTGTGCCTGAGAATCCATCGATGTTCGAGCGATTCATCCAGTGGCGACGCGTAGTCAGCGAAGGTTATGAACATGCAAGGGCTGCGTACATCGTATTTCCTTGGCTGGTATTCATCGTCAGGCAGCTGGATGAAAGAGTGATGTTGGCGAAGCGTTATCGCCCGCGGAGTGGGAGCCGTTTGTTGAACAAACCGCCCCGGATCATCACCGGTAAAAGTAAGTGTCGATTCCAGTTCGGTATTCTCGGGGAACGCCTTGCACGCATCGAGAAATACCGCGCTTCGGGAATCATCCAGTGAGAAGTCCCCCTGGTCGCTATTGGACAGGGTTTCGATAACTCCGTGAATATCGCTGAGCAGCAGACTGGTAATGTCAATCAGGAGAACTCCATCCGTTTCGGCGACGACTTCGCCGCCCCAGATCACCGATTCCGCAAAAGACTGCTCTACAGACCGCTGTTCCAGTTCGTTATCGGTTACCGCTCGAAAGCGGAGATTACGCTGCATCATCAGAACGCGGGGACCGATGCGAGTAAAACGAACGATCTTCTGGTCGCCTAGCTGACCACGGTCCAATCCGACCGGATTTGATCCAAGACCGGTTGCCAGCGAATGCACGTACAGAAATTCCTCTTCGCCACGCGTCAGCTCCAGAAGGATTTTGCCTTCTTCGTTGTCCCAGTAAAACGGTATATAGCCATCCGTCTTTCTGAGCCCTTCCGTCCGTTCTTCGATGGTCGGAATTCCCTTTTCTTCTTCATCAGCCGATTCGTTCTGCGCGAAAAGAAGGCCTGGTGCAAAAGCACTGGACGAGGCGATGGCCAGTAGTATAAGTATGCGAAGTACGAATTTTGTCTGTGTCATGGTTTGATCTGAATCCGGTGTTAACTATGGCTCACGAAACGGAATGACTGGCAACGCAGTCCGTATAGGACAACTAACATCATCAGCTGGGCAACAGCTGCGCAAACGGCAATGAACCAGCCGGATTGCCGGCCGAACAGTAGATAGCTGACGGCGACCTGACCGACCAGCGTAAACAACAGGCCTATGGATTTAAGGGTGGAAATCTGTTTCCCGAACATGCCCCAGATATTTATCGTAGTCGTCAGCGCAATACACGCCGCGAGTGCAAGAATGGAAGGAATGATGCTTGCATTGATTCTGAAGTCGTCTGATACATAGTTGAAGATCAGACGGCTGACCGTGATCAGCTCAGCGATGGCAGTCGTCCAGATCAGAATGTCTTTGATGCCGAACTGCAGTCCTTCTCGAAACTCTGTGGAAACGACCGGTTGAAGCCTGCCTTTGGTCGTGCGGAGCAGCAAAGTCGTGATCATGATTGTGAAAATCATGCCGAGGGAAAAGACCGAGAATTCCACGATCTCATTCGAACTCATCAGCAATCCGTACAACGGACTGACGACAGGGATAATCAGCCAACGCCACAGAGCGTTTCCCAGACCTGCCCAGAAACCGGTAATGCAGCACAGAAACACAAGAAGTGTAAACGCGACGTATTCGACAATTGAATCCCCGCCGGTCAGCTCCGTGGCAAAACATATCGACAGCCACATAACAGCAGAAACGGCAACAACAAAATAGACTGCGAGTTTCCAGAAAAACACAAACTTGGAAGTCGCCGTCATCTAATTACCGTGCTCAGTTTCTACTGCTCAACCATTTTCGCAATTCTGCACTCAGGTCCGGTTCGGCCGTGTCATGCCGTTCGGTTTCATCACCAAAGTAATAACGCTCAAGACGGTTAATAGTTTCGCCAAGTTGGTGCTTTCCGTCTTCAGAAAGTCCATTATTGTCGCGGATATCCTCAAGCAGCGAAATTGCTTTGAAAGGCGAGGGGTTGTCTTCGACTTGAATTCCACCCGCAGACTGTTGCGTTTGCGGACGGGAAATCACAACGAACAAACCGATCATAGCTCCGATCAACGCGAGTCCACCGGCGGCAATCAGGCCGAGAATCCAGTAATTGGTTTTTGCATAGCGTTCTTCGAGGCTGATCGTGGATTCCACGTTTACAAGGTCAGCGTCATCGTAGCGTTGATACGCGACTTCGGTCACCTCGATATCCGGTACCGGAAAACTGAATTCCTCGGGACGTTCGGTCAGAGATTCCTTTGCCTCGTAGGAAACGACCCATGTCCGTTCAGACATAATAACGTTGCCATCTGCCTCTTCGTCGAACGAAGTCACGGACACACCCGGATCATCAATCTCGGTAATTTCAAACTTGCCGCTGTCTACCGACATGATCTGTTCCAGATCGGGAACAAGACCCTGAGCAGTAGCTTTGATTTCGAGCAGCAGTTTTCCATCCGCGGCCTGCCGTTCGTCGAGAATCTCTGTCACCGTCAGCTGATCGTACGGCCGGTCGGATACATCATCCGGGCTGATCAAGACTGTCGCGGATTCAATAGGCAGAATCGCGTAGCCTGAGGTGTCGAGGAAATCCAGGTTGATTTTCAATGGTGGAACCTTGTCAACTTCCGGTCCCTTCGCTTCGAGAAGAACGTACGCGTACGGAGTTACCCGCCAGCCGAATTCAGTAGAAGGCACCGATTGAACTGACGGTTTATGAAACGTAATCGAGTGAACTTCAAAATGTTCACCGAGCAACTTGCGGGTCGATTCCTCGAACTTGTCGCGGTAATCCTCTGTCGGACGTCCGTAGTTGTACGCGTAGAAGCCCTGGTTGTTCTGGTTCTGAAGATACCGACCGAAACCACCCGACTCACGCTCGATTTCACGGGTGTGCAACAGGTTCACAAACATCCCGAACGGACGTGTGCCGACGCGGTCACTACCATCAATAACGGTTTCCAGTTTTATCTCGGTCACAAGATCACGGTAGTACTCATGAACCTCGCGAGCGTCAGCTGCATCTTCATGATCCCCGACAACGACGAAGCCACCGTCGAGATACCGTGTTTTCAGCTCCGGCTTGATGCCGGACATGCGCTGGAATAGTAGATTCGCAAATCGTGACATATGCCACTCGCGCTGGTCGTCGTCCTCAATGCTGAGGAGCGTTTCCCGAATTCGTTCGAATTCAGCAGATGCGCTGATGTGTTTCTCTTCGATCATCCCGGGTTCACATGCTCCAAGGCTTGCGTAGAACCATGTCACAAACGAAACCGTTGAGTAGTCATCTTCTTCAAGCTCAGCCAGTTCACGAACGTATTTGCTCGCAGCGGAAGCGAATTTGTCGAGAGCTGATTGGCGGTTCTCAGTAAATTCGACGCTGTTCTCAAGCTCGGCACGATAGTTGTTTTCATCGTGTTCCAGGGCGGCTTGAGCACAGGTCAGGGCCCAGTTTTGCGGATGACGCGCGAGTGCATCCGCGACGACGATTCTCGCCGCTTCGTACCCACGGAAGACTTCATCCTGAATTTCCTTCTTCGTCCGTCGCGTTTTGTTGTCCTTTTGAACATCGGCGTCCCGCCAGATCGTTGCGAGATTAGATTGCATGCGCTGAGCCAGTTCTCGAATGACATCTGGCTCTACGTTTTCGATGCTTCCGAATACCTGTTCGATGTCTTCTTCGCGGTAGACCTCTGCGACACTATGGCAGGTGAAAAATGCATTGAGAACCAGTTCCTGATCCAGTTCATCCCCGGAAATTGCTCTTAAGCGGGGGATCAACTCTTCAAGCTCGGCAAGGTTGCGTTCCTGCTTTGATCGCGTCAGTGGAATACTCTCCGCACGACTTTCGTATCCGTACATGTATCCGAAATAGTCGTTGCGCCGGCTCTCGGAATTCGGATCATGGTTGGAAGTCCAGATTTCCAGAAACTTGTCGACCAGACTCTCCACCTGATCAGGATGAGTCTCTGCCAGGCCTTCAATGTAAGGAAGAGCCTGCGCTTCCTCGCCGACTTTCAGGTAGAGCTTGGCCAGAACTTCATCAAATCGAGGGTGCATCCCTGACTCCACGAATCGCATCCATTCCGCTGCCGGAACAATCTTCAGTAGTTTTGCAACAGGAACTGGATCAATTCCGTATGACCGGCGCTGCCGGTTCATCTGCATTTCCATGAAGAAGTAGTTGCCGTACATGTCTCGATTGACGCTTGGACCGGTGCTGGTCGAATCGTCATCGGTGAAGGAGATTTCAGCTTCACGCAGCCAGTTCCACGCAAGAAGGCTCAGTGCACTCTGCCATGCAGGATCGTCGAGCACTTCAATTCCGTTTTCTGAATCTGCAGCAATTTCAAGCAGCGCTTTTACGGCCTTGTTCTGAAGTTCCAGCAGTTCAAGTCGGTGATCACTGTCTCTCATATGCTGGCTGAGGCTGCGCGCAGTGTCTGATCCGATAGCGGCAATCACTTCAACGCCGCGTTCCGGGCGCTCGATGAAGCTTTCGTTCAGCCACGCGATTCCCTGTTCCTCGCTGACCTGCGTTGACATTTGAACCGCCCGTTTCAATGCTTCTTTGCGCTCGTCGGGGTCGACGCCTTCAGCCGCAAGAACTTTCTGTGTCGCCAGCCATGCAGATTCCAGATACTCTCTTTTATTGTCTTCGCTGTATTTGATGCGGTAGTGACGGGAAAGAAGATTCAGTGCCTCGTGATCGTTGTCAGTCGCAGCCGTATCAATGTCAGGGATAAATTCAAGGACATGCTCGCTTTGGCCGGCTCCCATCAGGAGTTTGGCAACCTGCCTGAGACTGAATGCCGATTCTTCTGATTCGATTCCAGTTCGAAAGCGCTCAAGGAATTCCTGGACATCGTTTCCACGGTTGAGCAGAGATTGCATTACGCGAGCATAGGAAGCAATTTCAGCATCTTCCAATTCCTCAGGCGCGATGGCGGCGAAACGAAAAAAGTCATCGGTGGTTATCGTTTGCCCCTGAAGCGTTCGCGGGTCATCTCCGGGATCCATCTGGTTGGCCCCTAGAACTTCAACGCCCGTACCTGCGAGTGCATTCAGCATCTGCTTGTAAAGTGAACTCGCATGCTTACCGGGAAGCATGCTTAAGAAGCTCGAGACCTCGTCCCAGTTGCCAAGGGTGAAGTCTCTTTGCAACTTCAGCGTCGCGAGCTTGAAAAAATCATCGTTGTAGAGAAACGCGTTTACAGGAGCGGGTGGGAGATCAGCAAGTTGCTCACGCTCTTCTTCGTCTTCGATCAACTCAGCATTGTTCCATCGTTCGAGTATCGTTGACGGCAGCCGGTCAAAGGTCAGTTCGGCGAGTGTTGCCAGTCGAGCTTCCATTGCGGCGTCGCGCTCGGAAACCTCCGCATCATCGGCGCCGTCCATCGAAGCGGGGCCGGCACCTGCTTCAACAGGCATTGCACCAGCTTCCATCATCTGCTGTTCCATCAGCATTTGGGCTTCCTGGGGAGTCAGCACTCTTGCCGGAGCTATCCGGATTCCCGGTTGCTGCGCCAGCGCAGAGGACTGGAGACAGCAGATCATCAGCAGTGATCCCAAAGCCAGCGGGAAAAAGCGTTTCAATTGTTTAGGTCGCAACATTGGAAATGCCCGTCAATTGTCCGGAAGAACCGTGGATCCGATTGGTTTCTATTCTAATCGAAAATTGAAAAATTAGTGTGCGATCACTGGCGAAGATCCATAAGGCTTGAACCGCTAAAATTCGAACCACCGCGCATTAAAAAAGGACGGAAAAATCCGTCCTTAGTTTTTCATTCAATTGAGAATCAACTGCCCGAGCCATCAGGTGGAGGTCCTGCGCTTTGACCGCGTGCATCTTCTGACTTTTTGTTGCCAGCCCGACCGGGCCGGTTGCCACCGGACTTTCATCCAGCTCATTGATTCGGGAGCGGTAATCCCTGCAGCTCACCGAGGTCCATGCGTTGGAGACGCACGGCGGATTCGAGATCCTCGATGTAGCTTGTGTAAGCCAGGCTGTCACCGGCATCCAGTGCGTTGCTTGCCAGCAGGCGATAGTTCTGCTGTGAGCTCTCGATATCGTCCTGCCAGGCCTCACGATCAAGGCCTTCCAGTCGCATCAACCAGGTCATGTAGTACTTAGCACTAGCCAACGTTCCGCGTGCATCTTCCAGCAGAGCTGCGTCGACTTCGTCTGCAGCTTCTAGATCATCCACCAGACGGAGAAGATCCTGATGAGCCTCGGGAAGTTGTTTGGCTTGCATCTGAGCCTTTGCCCGCTCCAGCCGGACTCTGTACTGAGTATCCGTTGTATCGGAAGGGAGCATTTCCAGAGCTTCGCTGTATGTTGCGTCTGCGTCTGTCCAAAGCTCGTTCGCGGAAGATTGTTCGGGATCCACAATTGCATTTGCAGCTGTGTAGTCAGCTTCGTGTAGAAGCTGAGAAGCTTCATCGAGCTTCATATGGTCCTGCCCCGGCCCGAGATGGTACGCGAGGGCACCAACGGGGATGAGCATCCATACGACCAGCAAAAGTATTCGCACGCCTGCCTCCATGTTTGAGAACATTGCTGCGGGAAAAACAACACATTTAGTCTATCGAGAATTAGCGATCATTGGAATAAAGTTAACCTCGTTCAAACGAGGGGAATATCGTTATTCAGAACAAATATCCTGTCCAAAACTCGTTGATTCCCGGATGTGGAGCGGTTTCATGCTCATCTCCGCGCGCCGGTGACGACCCGTGCGCCTCTTGTTTCAGGCAATTGCGTGGTGACATTTCTAACGCCCGGATGCCAGCTGGTTCCAAAATAATGAAGTAACAGCGGAAGCAGAGATAACACTGTCGCTCCGAATGCAATTGCAATCAAAGCGTACTCGCGTTGGGTCAGGTCTTCCCATCGCGTGCGTTCGGTATCTGAAGTCAGCTGCCTGATCAGCTGGGTTGAAACCATCTTGTCGTTGCCGTTATGGAATTCGCCACCCAGTCGCGCTGCGACTTGACGCAGCATCGAGACGTCCTGACGGGAATTGCCACCGTCGATAAACGTGCCCGTTAGCGGATCTCCAACGCCGATGACAAGGGAGCTGGAAATCGCCTGGGGCATCTTCGGCATTCCGGTCGCGGGTACGGTATCACCATCGCTCATGATCAACAAAATGGTGCTGTCAGGCGACCATGACCGCGAGAGTTCTGCGGCCTCGTTCAAGCCGGCAAACAGATCTGTCTTTCCGCTCTCGAACGCAAAGTGCATCGGGAGGTCGTTTAATATGTTGTTGACGACTTCCAGGTCTCTGGTCTCTTCAACGACCGGAATAGCTTTTGAATAAAACGCAATGACACTGATCTTGTACTGCTGAATTGCTACTCGATCGAACAGCGACTGAAGTAATTCCCGCGCACGAGTCATTCGCGATTCTTTTTCTGATTCGGCTCCGGCATCGACGAGTCTCATACTCGGGGAGACGTCAAGCAGAAGAATGATATGCCTGTCGCGGTCCCCCATCATTTCGAACGAGCTGTGAGATTTCGACTCGATGGTCAACAGAGTCAGCATGCCCCAGACCAGCGCGCCTGATGCGATAACACGGAGCGCCGGTGAAATTCGCGCCCACAAAGCCGGCTTGCGTCCGTAGCCGAACGCCAGCGCTGCAAGTCGATTGACTCGACGAAGGTGAAGCGCTTCGGCACCGAGAACAATAATGACGACAGCGATCGTTACGAAGAGAGCTACCATGGTGTGTACCTCAATCCGTAGGAACAACCGATGATCACCGTAAGCAACACAAGAGCGACCAGCGAATAGGGTTTGAAGTTGTCCAGTTGTTCTGCGATCGTCTTCTCAAGTTCCGCTTTTTCCATCGCATCGATCTGGCGAAACACGGCTTCCAGTGAAGAAGGATCTTCCGGCGCGAATACTTCTCCTTCGGTGTAGGTGGTAATCGTTGTGATATCCGGCGGCGCGCCGCCTTCAGCAACATGAATGGCGTAAACGTGAATGTTGTCGTTGTACAGTTCACGGGCAAGTGACTGGGATCTTCCTCCAAACAAGTCGGCACTCTGACCGTCGGAGACGAGAATTATCATTTTGTCTCCGGACTCCTGCTGGTTCAGAATCGTCTGACACTCCTTTAATGCCTTTCCGATCTCGGTTCCCCCGAACCAGACGGGTACCACTTCCGGGCGCATAAATGGAATGGAACACCGTATTGCCGAGGAATCGGTTGTCAGCGGGCACCAGTGCAGGACTGAGTTGCCGAAGAATGTCAAACCGAAAGCATCGCCTTCGCGGAAGTCAAGAAACTGGTTGATGGCAGCCATTGATGCGTCGTATCGACTGCCGTCTCCGAACGGAGCCTGCATGCTTCCCGAGATATCGACACAGAACTGGATGTTGGTCATCGATCGTTGTGCAATCGGCCGTCCGAGCTCCATCGGCCCTGCCAGAATCCAGATGACAATTGCCAGCAGGATTGGCGCGATGGACTCAGCCATGTTGATCAGAACTTTGGTTGCTGTTCCTCTTGCGTGAGGACTGTGGTCAACAGGCAAAGCAACGCCACGTGATTTGCGATTCCAGATCCAGAATAAAAGCAGGACTGGAGCTACGAGAAACCACAGAACCCATGGGCGCACAAAACCGCTGGGAATCCACGACAATTCGAGGAGCCATTGAAATCCAGTCGGTTCTATTGTGGCTATGAACATGAACGGTTGTAGTGGAACTATATTTCGTGCCCACTCATTTCTTTGTACGGTTCCATCAGTGCGGCGATATTGACTTCCCCGTCTGACGCGGGAGCGTGCAGCCAGAGCTCAAGTTGATGAAGCAATGGGCCAGCCTGTTCGTGTTGCCGGAGATTTACAATCAACTGGTCCGCAGTCAGGTGGGACAAGCGAAGTTTTTTGCGCCAGAAGGCGGTCAGCAAGCGTTCCAGTTCGGCTTGTTCGTGGGATGAAAGGTCACCTGCTTTTGCTTTCTCAACCATGGGGCGCAAGCGATCCGCAACGGTGAGCATCTTCTGTTCATGGGACGGGTGCCGGGTTTTGCCTCTGCCGGCGAAGAGTATCGCAAACAACCCCAGAAGCCAGACAGCGCCTCCTACCACGAGAGTCGCAAGATAAAAACTTCTGAATGCAGCGTCCTTTTGCGGACGCTCGTTTGGTTCCACCTGTCCGTCAGGAAGCACAGTCTTGATCATCACGTTGATCGGCTCAATTGGGATGTCACTGCCGTCTTTTCTCTTTAAGTATTCGGCTAGATCGTGTTCCCCGGGGACATACGCGGTGTATTCGATGTCATATCTGAAATCCGTGCCATGTGCGTAGGTTTCCAGTATCCTGAGCTGAACTTCTGAATCGCGATCCTCTATAGGTCTGGCAATCACTTCTGTCCCGACAATCACATGGGCTTCGATAACCTTCGGGAATCCCGGAGTCGATTCGAGACTTGATTGGGCGAAGGCTGTTTGTGCGCACATCATCACAAACAGAAAAACTCCGGAGCCAGAGAAATAGCGATGAAAGATTCTGATGCCGGCTTTCCTCACAGTTGTCACCTTGCTCCTCCCAGACCGCCGCGGGACTCAAAGAACCACCGAACCTGGTGAGCGAATGGTACTGCCGTATTGATCACGATGTGATCAATCCCTCCTCGCTTTAATTCTGTTTCGATCAATCCGGGATCAAGTCGCTGCGCTGCACCGGAGGTTATGTACTCACGACCGGTTTCCGGTTCGCGTGCGCGGAAAAAACCGGCCCCGCGAAGGCTGCCTTCTGCCGGGTCAACCATCTGCATCACGATCAGATCGTGCTGCTGGGCGGTTAGTTTCAGTGCGGCGATTGCGTCAGGATCATGGAGATCGCTGAGAACGATAATCAGCGCCCGGCTGGCGAGTCGAGATCCGAGTCTGGTCAGGCGATCGCCGAGGAGTGTCTGGTCGTCCAGTTTGAACCGTCGCAGCTCATGCAGCCACTGCATTACCGTGTCTTTAGACAACGAGGGCTCAATTCTGTATTCCTCTACGCCGGTGGTCAGCAGTCCGACGGGGCTGACGCGATCAAGGCAGGCAAATGCAAGACCGCCCGCAATGTGAAGCGCGGTTGCGTATTTGCTGCGCGGTTGTGAACTGACAATCATCGAAGCCGAAGTGTCGAAAAGAATGTAGGCCGGCATTCGTTTTGGAGTTTCGAATTCTTTAACAAATACTTTTCCGGTTCTAGCTGTGACGCGCCAATCGATCGAACGAACCGGATCGCCATACTGGTAGCGACGTGATTGCACATACTCAACGCCCGACCCTAGAAACGGCGAATGATCCGTCCCATAGTTGAAATTGTCAGCGAGTTTTCTGACCGCAATCATGAATTGCCGCCAGTCCATCGGATCAACGTATTCAAGATAGCCTTCACGCATGAAAAGATCAGTCAACTGGGGTTGGGGTACGCGTTGGTTCGAGATTATCCGTGCAGGCTTTGCCCTG
>JBCCFB010000163.1:0-14587 GCA_039029995.1 Planctomycetota bacterium | reverse complement strand
GGCCAGTGGCTTTGAAAGCCGACGTGATACGCAGCCCAGATACCCGGTCAGCCTGTTCGTCTCTTCTCCCACCAGACCACACGTCTCAAAGTCGGCCATGATCCGTCCGATCAGGTCAGGATCCTTGAGGAATTCCATTGCATCAAGCCGATCCGGTTCGGTAATCTCAACCGCTTTGATACTTGTCGCCTGGTGGGAGAAGAGACGAACAGGCTGACCGGGTATCTGGGCTGCGTATCACGTCGGCTTTCAAAGCCACTGGCCATTCTGATCCAGAGTGGAAGTGCTGCAGGCAAGACGACACTAATGGATGCAGTACTGTCGTTTATGCCCGAAGAGGAACAGATCCGCTACTCAGCCATGACCGGCCAGTCACTCTACTGTATGGGCACCGATGTGATGAAACACAAGATCCTTGCGATTGCCGAGGAGGACGGTGTCGCACAGGCATCATATGCCCTGAAATTACTGCAGAGCGATGGAAAGCTGTCGATTGCAGCCGCTGGCAAGAACAGTGGTACCGGTAGACAGGTCACTGAGAGCTATACCGTTCAGGGACCGGTCATGATGTTCCTGACAACGACATCAGAACATCCCGATCCCGAGTTGCAGAACCGGTGCCTGACATTGCGCGTTAATGAGTCTCCATCACAGACAGCATCCATTCACGATCGTCAAAGGGCGGGCTACGTTGCTCAAGATCGCAGCAATGTGCGGGACGAGATACTGAAAAGGCATCGCAATGCACAAAGGCTGCTCGAACCGCTTGAGGTTACGATGCCTTGGGCAAGGAAACTGAAGTTCCGTAATGACCAGACACGAATGCGGCGTGACAACGCCAAATATCTCGCGCTGATTGCTTCGATCACCCTTTTGCATCAGTACCAGAGGCGTGTTTTCAATATCAATGCGGATACGAGAGCAGTCGAAGCATCGGTTCAGGACGTGCGCCTTGCTAACGAGTTGATCAGCAAGGTTATGGGACACAGCCTCGACAGCCTTCTGCCTCAGACACGGCAGCTACTTGTGCTTATCGACAACCTTGTCACGGAACGTGCCCGCAAAGAGAAGCTGGACCGAAACCGGATCCGGTTCACTCAACGTGAGTTGAGAGAATCCTTCGGATGGAGCGATTTTCAGGTGCGGCATCACTTGAAACGGCTCGTCCATCTTGAATACGTGCTGCCCTATCGAACAGGACATGGCAACGGTCGTGCCTACGAGTTGCTCTACGACGGCCAGGGGCGCGATGGAATGTCCTTCCTGCTCGGGCTGGTCGATCCTGCAGAGCTCGAGTCCTGACAATCGGGATGTATTCCGTGAGTCAGCAGAGATGAAACGATAAGTAATCGATAGCCATTCGTGAGCCGGTCGTGATTTAAGTCCGCCACTGGCAAATCAATGCCATGAAACGGTTTGCGGTGATGAACATCGTGAACCGTTAGCTTCACCGCAAGGTGGTAAAGCGACGACTATTAATCAGCCGCTCTGGCTGAACGTATGCGCTCGAAAGCGCAATTCTGAATCCGTAATGATCGGCCAAAGCCACCATGCGTACCCTGTGTCGCGGTGCGCGCTGCCGGTCTTACTTCACTCCGTAAGGACACCCAATGAACGTTCCCGAACCGGCAATCCTTATTCACCAGTTTCTACAGTCCCTGTCGATGCGCAACTGCAGTTACAGGACAATACGTGGTTGGAAGTTCATTCTTCAGCGGTTCACCGGCTGGTGCGAGCAAAGAGGCATCACTTGTATGTCACAGGTGACTCCGCAGATCGTTGCGGCCTACAGACGGAGTTTGTTTCACTACCGCAATCCCAGAACCGGCAATGCACTGAAGTTTGACAGCCAGGCTCACTATCTGATCCCGATTCGCCGTTGGTTCCAATGGCTCAGTGAGGCCACGTTCATCGATCAGAATCCTGCTGAAGAGATCGAACTTCCCAAGTCTGAGAAACGGCTTCCGACCTCGGTACTGACGGTGGAAGAAGTTGAATCCTTGATGAACTCTGCCGATGTTACTACCGGACTAGGACTTCGTGATCGAGCCATAATGGAGACCTTCTACAGCAGTGGTATCCGGTGTGGTGAGCTTGTCGCGTTGGACGTCTATGACATCAACGTCGAAAGAGAGGTCCTGACGGTTCGACTGGGCAAGGGGCGGAAAGACCGGGTGGTTCCAGTTGGAACAAGGGCCCTGTCATGGATCGGAAAGTGGATCGAGGATGTGCGACCGGAATTCGTATCTGGCTCGTCGGATCAATCCTTGTTTGTATCGAAGAACGGCCGCAGACTTGGACCGAACTATGTGTCCAACATGGTCAAGCGGTACATGAAGTCGATCGGCATCACCTATCGTGGTGCGTGTCACCTGCTTCGTCACACGGCAGCAACGTTGATGATGGAAAACGGTGCCGACCTGCGATCGTTGCAGGAGTTCCTTGGCCACGCCCGCCTGAACACAACACAGATCTATACTCACGTGAGCATTCAACGCCTTCAGGAGGTGCATCGCCGGACACATCCGGCCAAACCGAACGTACCGAAGAAGTAAGGCGATTGAGAGGTATTTCTGGAGGTGTTGGGGTTCGTGCCCGATGCCTCCTTTTGGGATCATGGTTACTTTCTGCTTTACATTGAATCTTGTTTGGTAGTAATATTCTGGTATGAATCTTCGAATTACCCCCGAAATCCAAGCCGCCCTCGATCAATATCCGGCGGGTCCTATCCGGCTGGACAGTGATGACGACAACAACCCGGTGTTTCTGCTGCGCCTCGATGATATTGCGAACTTGCAGGAAGTGGTTGACGGTCGTATTCAGGAAAAGCTGGCTGAGGCCGATGCGGACATTAAGGCAGGTCGTGTTTCTGAATGGGACATCGACCAGCTAAAACGGAAAGCCAGGGACCAGCACTCCAATCCGAATCAGAACTGATGCCGGAGATCAGACTAACTGAGTCGGCCGTCGACGACCTGTATGAGATCTGGAACTACATCGCCATCGAACAGTGTAGTCCCCAGGCCGCCGATGGAATTCTGGATGCGATTAATGAAAAAGTTCTACTTGCACTAAGTCATCCCGGCGTCGGCCAGCAGGTTGATCATCTTCGGCCGGACACACGACGCCTTGTAGTAAAGCGCCGGTTTCTCGTTTTCTACCAGAATGAAGAGGACGGCTTGCTCGTTCTACGTGTGCTGCACGGCGCACGTTTGATCAGCAAATCTGATTTCGAGCGACTCCGGTAGGCCTCGCCAGCATGGCGATACTTCAAGGTCCCTGATTTAAAGAAGTGGTCTCCGAGGCAAATTTTTCTGCATGCCCCGTGACCGCAAATCATTTGGCTGTGTTCATCCGATGAATGCCGTCTAAAATGAGTTTCCGAACCGAGATCGGTGTTTACTGCAATTACGCGCCAGATATTACGACAGCAGCGCGTTTTACCGGCAGGTCAGCTCGATTGCGTCCCAATGGGCAAGTGAGACCTGGTCAAGATCATGCGGACTGATCGTTACCGAACGGGCGGAAGGCTCGTATGTATCCTGGTTCCCGATTTCGGAAGCCATTTCCGCCAGCAGGTTTGAAAGCCACGAAAAAGATTCTGGTGTTCCGGCTATTTGAAGATAACACCGTTCGGCAGATTCAGGTTCGTCATCCAACCTGACCAGCTGCGTTACGGTTTCTATGGCAATCGAATCAGGTGGCAGATTTTTGAGCAGGTCGCGTGAATTCATTTCGAATCTCTCAGCTAATCCTTGGTCTGATCTATGCAACTTTATCAGCCCCTTACCGGTTTATCAGTCCCTTACCGGATCGAGGTAATCCAAACGTCGCTCTACATCGCTGCGTTCCTGATTTAATTCAGCAGGCACGTCGGCTCGCTTGATTTCACAGTCAATTTGAGCCGCACCGTCCCGCAAAAGAACAACAGTGTTTAAAATTTCCATTGCTTCGACCTGTGAAGTCGTAGAAGCCAATGCAGACCTAAGTACCGCGACGGGGTCACCCGTTCCCGTCAGCCCCAGAAATTCGGCCGCACGAACACGAACAACGAGGCTCGGGTCGCTGGAGGCGAGTTCGCTGATGTGCTCTGAGAGATCTTCGGCCTGTCTGCCAAACGAGCTGCAAGCAACCACAGCCCAATAGCGGACCATAGCATCCGGATCACGCAGTGCGTCCTCAAGTCGCAATCTGGCGACAGAATAATCGTTCAGCGCGAGGTTCGCAGTTTCCAGCAGTTTTCTGATTTGATCCTTATTCTCCAATCCGAACTCAACCGGGCTTTCAATAGCATTTGCATACAGAAAACTCTCCGGAAAAAGGCTGAGGTCCGGCAATTCACCCATTAGTTCAAATAAACGCCGACGGAGAATATCTGCTTCGCCCGCGTATTGAGGGTCATGGATCAAGTTGATTGTTTCGTAAGGGTCAGCTTCCAGATCATAAAGCGCCTCGACTGGCTTGACCTCGAAAAACTGACTCTGAATTTCGTTCAGATCACCGCTTTCAAACAATTCACGCCATTCCCGATAGGCAGCCATTCGATAGCGGTAATTGTTTTGTAAACCGTCATAGTTGAACGGCGTGAAATTCCGCATGTACTTGAAATTGCCTTTTCGAAGGCTCCGCACGAGGTCGTATTTCTCGTCGAACCGGTCGGCATAGCCGAAGGTCTCATCCCTCTGTTGGACCTCGGACATCGAAACTCCAGGTCCGAGGAACGGAGTGCCGTCAATTTGTTCAGGCGTTTCGATTCCACATAGATTGAGAACCGTCGGACCGAAATCAATAAAGCTGACAAACCCGCTGACCTCCTCGCCCCGTTCAATTTCAACAAGGCTGCGGAAATTTTCAGGGATGTGCATAACCAGTGGGACGTGAAGGCCCGTCTCGTAGACGTATCCCTTCCCCCTGGGCAGCACACCCCCGTGGTCACTGAAGTAGAAAACAAACGTGTCATCCATTAGGCCGTCGGCTTCCAGTTGATCCAGAACCTCTCCGATTTTTTCGTCTATCGTGGCGATGTTATCGAGATAGCGGGCGTTCGTATAAGCAAAGGTTTCAGTTTGCGGGTGAAACGGAAACACAAAAACGTCCGCAGGATTCGCAACCGTCGGTTTATTGCCGATGTTATCTTCGGGAAAATGCAGACTCCCCTCATGGGACTGCGAAAACGACTGCATATGAAAAAACGGCTGGCTATCACTACGGTTTCGCCACGTCGCGTTTCGACTGGACTGATCCCAGACTTCACCGCCCGGAATCGCGTTGAAGTCCATCTTCTGCCGGTTTGACGTGTAGTAACCTGCGTCCCGCAAATAGGCAGGGAACATTTTCAAACCATCCGGCAAAGGCACCATCGTTGAACGCCGATGGAACTGAGTACCGATCCGCGCAGCGTAACAGCCGGTCGCGAGCGTTGTCCGTGCTACGCTGCAAACGGGGCTGTTGGAAAATGCGTTCCTGAAGATCAGCCCGGATTCTGCAAGTGATTCGATGTGCGGAGTCTCAGCTCCGTGTTCATCAAATAGTTTCAGATAGTGCTTGGAATTGTCTTCTGAAACCAGAAATACAACATTCGGTCGTGCCGTTTCCAGTTCCGGATTTGCAACAAGTCCTGATTCGTCGGCAAAACCGGTAGTCGTGAACAGTAAGAATACCGACAGCGTCTTGAAGATGTTCCGCATTTCCTACCGCCCGGTGTTGGATAGCGCCTACTTGCTTGAGCCGACGCCGGCAAAGTTTTTAAACATTCAAAGTCGAGTCTATTTTCCAGTCAGACGACGGACCAGAACAATCACACCACCGATTGCAGAAAACAGAAATACTGCGCCGTACGCTGAAACTGCAATGGTAGCCATTCGTCGATGATAATTGTGCAGCTCAACCATGTCTTCGTACGTCCGCAGCATCTGCCCGTCCGCAATCACATACCAGAATGGGACATGGGTTTCATGCGTCTCCGGCGGAACTCCGACGATGAATTCGTCAGCTTCGTAAACTGAATTTCGAATATTCTGATAGACCGAATCATCCCAGTGTTCTTTGTCGAGATAAAAAGACTCGCCCTGAACCGTGAAGGCAAATGATTTTCTTCGTAGGCGTTCGGAGTTATCGCTCGACATAACCGGCGGTCCGGAAACAGCCACAACATCTGTTTCGGCAGGTGGTTTGTGGTTACCGGAAAAGTTGGCGATGCCGGCAATGATGAGTAGTACAACAAGCCCAGCCAGAACAACGGCTGCAAAAAAACCAGCAACGATGTCACGAACGGACAAACTACTTTTCTTCCGCGGGACGCGGCGCGGCATTACCGATTGCCGTTGTTCGTAACCACCCTGCCATTGTCCGGCGCCCTGAGGCGGAGGAGGAACGGCGGCAGGAAGTTCGGGCATCTGTTGCTCCGGCGCAAAAAACTCCTCAATCAACGGATTTACCGGAGGCGGAGGAGATGCCGCAGACAGCTGTAGCGTTTTCCCGCAATACTTGCACTTAAATGGCTTAGTTCGGCTAGCCTTCACGTGCAGACGCTTACCACACGGACAAATAATGGGAACTCGATTTTCGGCAGCGTCAGTCATTCTTCGATTTTGAACGACGCGAAGGTAAACACAATACCTCGACGTGCGACTCTTTAGAATTCACAGATGTTCTCATCGCTCCTGTTGATGCGAAGCGGGAATCGTGGACGGACCGTCAACACCTTCTACCTCGATTTCCCATAGTTTCACATCTGTAGAACTTGACGTAACCAGCAGAGAATTCCTTCCGTTTTTAAGTAGAGAACAACCATTGGCTTCACCTCCGGCATCGAGACTTCCTGCCAAACGGCCATCCTGAAGAATCACACTGATCAAATTTGAGCCCACCGCGACTGCCAGGCTGCCCGGATTATCACCACGCTGCGACGCCACTACACCGAAGCCCGTTTCAGCAACAATCCCGACTGACCTGACCCACTCTATCCGGCCAGACCGGTCCAGCAACACAATCTGCGATGCTCCGTTCTGATCAGTTCCCATTGCGACGTATTTGTCTCCTAAGCCGGACACCGTCGAATAGGCCAGATTTTCACTACTAATCGTCCGGCCACTTTCCAGTTCAACCAACGAAGATTCGCTGACACCGAACTTCCCATCACCTGAAATCGCTTCTAGCGGACGATCAAATGATCCGACGAGGCTCAAATCGGGAAACGAGTAGATTTTGCCTCCGTCTGAAAGTGCGACGCTCAGCTTGATTTCACCTGCATTTGGAGCCTGGTAAAGGTTGCAATCAAGCACTGAACTGCTTCCCGAACCCGGTAACGTCCCGACAACTTCAAGCCTTGAGTCAAAGAGGTAGATCGAGTCATCCGACGGCATAAACGCCGCCAACCAGGTTGCGCCATCAGCGTCTTCAATCGACCTTATTCTGCTAACGCCCTTGTTGTCTGGAAGTGCGAGTTCATGCCTGTCGATGACTTTTCCGCTGACGTCCATTTCGACGATGGTTCGCCAGCCATCAAGCACGAAGATTCTTCCCGATGAAGTTACCGTTATATCACCGGGTTGCTGGAAATCACCACTGGACCAGATTTGGCTCGCAACCAGAGAATCCGTTGCTGATACTGCACCAAATGACTCCGGCATTAAGTCCCTTCCCAGATCCATCGCAACCACTGACGACAACTGAGCGTGGTATTGATCAAGGAAACGACGATAGTCGCTCAACATTTCACCTGCGACGTCATCACCACTTGCTGTCCTTTCCAGGGCAGCGGCAACATCCTCGCTCCACTGCTCATCCGATAGCTCCCGGGCAAATTGAACCTGCAGATTTCTATCCAGGATAACTACCCCGGGAACCGACTGCATTTTGAGAAGAGTGCTGCTCGCCAGCATTCTATCGAGGTAAAACGGGATTTCCGTTTCCTGCTGGATTGCCATGAGATGTTCATTCGGCTGCACAGAGGCCGATCCTGGTGAGGCAAGATTGTCGTCGGCGTAAACAACTCCGAAATTGAATCCATCCTGATCCAGCCGCGACTTGATCTGATCAAGTTTTGCGATGCCCGGATAAGAACGCCAATCCCCGATCCACATAAGTGCGGTTGTTCGTCCGGCAAACGAATCCACATCCACGGAATTCCCTTCGCTTGTAAACAGCTCAAACGTCGGTGCTGGTTGTCCGATGGTGTCTGCTGGAATTGCTTCCGGAAGTTTTACAAATGACCGAACCGGAGTTGAATTTCTATACTGTTTGATCGTGAAGTCGTTCTGATCAAGCTCCGGATTAAATTTTGCATTATGAAAACGAGCGACAAACTGCAGCTGCGAAATCTCAGGCGCTGTCTGCACCAGCTCGTCCAGCCACTGAACCGGATAGGAGATCTGGCGGATAATCCCGGATTGCTTATCGATCCAGACATCGAGATCCTGTGAGGAGTCGACGCATCTGATCACGTAGCAGCTTCGTTTCTCGACTTTGGCATCTGCCATTCGCACGAGTCTCGAAGCATTGGTCAACCATTCCGGCCGGAGTTGCCCTGTTAACAGCCCGGTCGTCGGAGGAATCATTCCGCCGGCTTGCCTGACATTGGTGGAGTGCAGCGGAAATTCACTTTCACCACCCAGAAAATGGCTGGCAATTTCGTCGGTGAATAATTGTTGGAGAGGAATTCCTGTCGAAGCGGGAAGCAGCAATCTTTGTCCATCGAGGTTCGCTGTTCCGATGTCATACACGTAGCAGCTCAGCCGTTGACCATCGCAACCGATCTGAGAGTTGAAAAAACTGGCTGCAAACTTTCCTGATCGGTGCCAGGACACAGACCAGGGCTGGGGCTCCTGAATCGGACGGCCATTCATCCAGTACGAGAGATATAGAACAGCCTCATCGGAGTATCCTTCTGCCAGCTGGTACTGTTGCAGACTTTGTTGAAGTATCTGATCCGCGGATAAACCGTCTTCGAAGGTTGAAGGATCAGGGGGCTGGTTGTCTGCTTCAACCGAATTCTGCCCGGTTGTCTCCGGGGTTTCGGTGCTTTCCGGACATCCGCAGAATAACAGCCCGAACAGAAAGGCAACGATCGTAAATACGGCGGGATTTCGCGAGGGTCGAATCATGAATCCGTTCATGTTTTGACGGGCGGCAAGTTGAATGCATAAATTAGACCTCAACCGCCCGCGTGGGTAAATATTGATCACAAGTGACGTATGTCTATGCAATGTGGCCATTTTCCACGCCGATTGTCGCCGACTGTACGGAATGTCCAGTCAGCATTCCGGTTGGGAATCCGTATCGATTGTCCAGTGGCCGTCGGCTTGATATGATTTCGCGTTTTCCAGATCCTTTCAGCAAGTTATCCAGATGCCACCGGCGACGAAGCAAAACGACTTTCAACGGGTCCTCGAAAGCCTTCCACAGGAGTGCGTGCGATCGCCCCGGCCCGGAACCCGTGAATCCTTGTCCGGGTTTGACAACAAAGATTCGCTGCTGGACGCGGTTCGGCATTCGGCGTCCAATCCGGTTGGTGATTACCCGCCGCTCGCTCAGAGTGTTTTTGCCGGCGACACGGTGGCGGTTGTGTTGCAAAAAGAAATCAGCCGCCCTGTTGAGGTTCTGAAGTCTGTTATCGATCTGCTTTCAGAAACATCGGTTGAATCAGCCGACATAACTGTCGTGTTGCCGCCGCCACTCGCCTCCGTATTCGGAATCGCCGCCGATGAAGAATCAGCAGACGATAAACAACATCCGCTGGATTCCGGTTTCCCACAGATCAATTTTGTAGTCCATGATCGCAACGATGAGAAAGCACTCGCCTACATTGCAGCCAATGAGGCTGCGTTGCCCATGAAAGTTAACCGGTCGATCGTCGATGCGGACGTGATTATTCCTGTCGGCTGTCCAGTTGCCGGTGACAAAGAGCGCTTGAAAGATTGTATCTACCCCCAGTTTTCAAACGACGAAACGTTGGTCCGGTTTGAGAAGGAAGCTGACTCAGTTGAGTTGCGTAGGAATGAAATTGAGTTCGCCAACGATCAGCTAGGTGCCTTTTTCGGCATTCAATTCATTTCTGCTCCTGGTGGTGAAATCAGTCAGGTGATTTCCGGCACGCGCCCCGATTGTATCGAAGAAGCAAGGAATTCCTCGGATCAGTTCTGGTCATTGCCTGTCAGTGAAGACGACCAGCTCGTCGTTGCGACAATCGAGAGTGCTGATGGCCCGCAAACGTGGCACGACTTCATCTCCGCAGTTTTCACCGCCAGCATCGCGTCGGCAAGTGATCGGCCGATTATCATCTGGTCAGACATCCGCAAACAGCCGACCGCTGCGATCAAACGGGCATGCAACCGGCAGTTTGAAAGTAGCGGCACCGTGAAGCTGACTCGGGAGCTGAGCCGTTTGTCAGGAATCCTCGAAGGTCGCCTCGTCTATCTCTACTCAGGTTTGTCAGAAAATGTGACTGAAGAACTTGGACTTGGATACATCTCCGGTCCGGAAGATCTTCAGCGTCTAGTCGAGTCACATCACAACTGCCTGGTTGTCAGAGATGCGCACAAAAGTGTGGTCCTGACTGCGGAAGACGATGTGGATTAGAAGTTCCATCCTGATCGCCTGACCTGGATAACGAAGTGTTGCATGTTTCCACCGTGGACCTTTGCCAGGCAGTTCCCATTCCAGTGGATGCCTTCTAGAATTCCTCGATTCGTCTTCGTCCGAATCGAGAGGTTACTCTCGCAGTGAAACACAGGTCAATCCATTAAGGTCACTGCATAATTTTCGATGCCAAACCTGCCACGTGGCGATGCATGGCTAATAGCTGAACCAGTTTCGAAAGCGTTTCCCAATGCTCAGTGAAGAAGATCAGATTGCCTATCGCGAAATGACGGCCGGAGCGGCCTTCGTTTCGCTTTCAGGCTGGACAGTCATAAAGCTTAATGGAAGCGACCGCCAGAGCTTTCTCCACAGCTTTTGCACGGCGGAAATCAAAGGTCTGCAGTCCGGGCATACGACCGAAGCTTTCATTCTCAATACGAAAGGGAAGACTCTAGGGCATGTTTACGTTCTTGCACTGGACGAATGTCTACTGCTGTTGACGGCGCCGGAGCAGTTTTCAACCTTGCACGAACATCTTGATATGTTCGTTATCAGGGAAGATGTAGCCATCGAGGACCTGACCGACGAATTCGCCCTGTTTTTTATTTCCGGCAATCATCAATCAGGCCGGCTCAGCGAAATGGCAGGACACTTGCCGGCTGCAAACCAGATCAAACAAGTCGAGGATGCCGAGATCGGCTACATCGCAAGTCTCGACCTGGCCGGACAAGGTTTTGTCGTATTTTGTGATCAGCAGAACATACAGCAGATTCAGGCTCGATTTGTTGATGCAAAAATCCACGAGGCCGGTGCGGTTGTTTTTGACATCGTCAGAATTGAAAACTCGACGCCAAAATTCGGAGCTGATATCACTGACGGCAACCTGCCTCAGGAGATGCAACGCGATGACAAGACAATTTCCTTTAACAAAGGCTGTTATCTGGGACAGGAAACAGTCGCGCGGATTGACGCGCTAGGCCATGTTAATCGTCTATTTGTCCAGCTGGAATTTGACGCGCAACCTACGACAGGTGACGAGTTGACGATCGCGGAGAAAAAGTCGGGAATCGTAACCAGCGTCTGCTGGTCGCCATCGAGAGAGAAATGGCTGGGCCTCGGCTTTGTACGTCGCAACGATGCGTCAGATGGAACACTGCTGGATTTTTCAGCCGGCAGCGCACGGGTCGTCGCTTCAGAAAATTCGTGATGCTGCGCGCCGATAACTCGACGAAACAATTACAAAAACACCTCTTTTTCATGCAGTCGCGATACAGCGTTGGCTTGCTCATTGACCGCTTGCTCAAGCAGTTCTCTTCCGGCACCTCGCTGGGCAAAAACTGCTTCTCCCGGACTCACAAATTCGTTCCAGTACTTTTCGAAGATGGCGACGAGTTTTTTGTTGCGGCCAAGTGCTGAAGGAACCGCGTGTATCATCGCAACCGAAAACGAACTCTTCCGGAAATATCTGCCCACGATCTCCGGCAGCATTCGAGATAAAAATGTCTCCTGTCGAGTCTCGATAGATCGCTCAATGATGTAACGCGGACCGGTGAGAGGCCCCAGCACTTCTTTCATCGACGTCGCGAAGATTTTGTTTTCAGCCGGACTGGCGTTTTCGATAAAGACGCGGACGTATCCCCCTGCCAGTTCCCCATCGTGTATGGACACACCCGGGGAATTGATCAATTCGGCCTCGATAAGACTTGCAATAACAGCTTCTGAAATAGCACGAGTGAGTGACCGTGATGTCCACTCCACGTTGCTTCCCCCGAACGGCGGGAACCCGCCGTTGCCTGAGGGCAACTTTGCTTCAACAGCCCGGACCGGCACGGACTGGTAGGGCTTTCCGATCTGCCACAATTGACGGGCCCGTTTTCGTCTACTGCTGCGCTTCAGCATCTCGTCGTTGAAAACGCCTGCAGAACTCTCAAGCCCTTCCGGCTGGATTTCCGTAAATGCCGGGTGAACGTGACCGACACCTTTCTCTATCGCGCCGTCATCGGTTACCCCGTAGAGACTGCGATGTTTGCGTATAAACCGCGAGTAATCATCGAATCCCTTTTTGAACTCCGGTGCAATACAGACGATATCCCAGTTGTTGGCAATCTTCGTTTTCCATTCGGGATCGAGCCGAAATGATCTGCCGCGCAGCTGGTTAATGCTCATGCTTGTTGTGACAGTCGTGAGGTCTACCAGCACATTGATCTTATTCGCGTCCCATCCTTCACCCAGCAGTCCTCTCGTTCCAATCAGACAACGCGTAAGCCCTTGTTGAAACAAGTCGGTAATCATCTCGATATAGACGCGCGGCGACCAATCGCGACCGGCTCCGTGAATCTGCCGGAAGTTGAGCACTGCCTCGGAACTTAGCTCAACCATCAGCTCACGTTCCTCCAGCCATTGGCGACATTGCTGCAGAAACTCTGCCTCAATTTCATCATCGATCAGAACCGTACTTCCCGTAACCAGCACGGGTTCAAGCTCATCGGTTTTCGGATCGCTGAGGAGAGTTTTGAAGGCCGCAATTGCACCTCCAGTTTCACTATCCATCAAGCCCTTTAACTCAGCCGTAACCGCAGATGATCGCTCGAAATCAGTGACAACGACGGCGCGAATTGTGTCCCCCAGGTTGTCCATTTCCTGCATCAATACCGGAATCAGAGCCGTGGCTTTGTTGCTGGAATAGGCAAGCACGCGACTGACCGGCGAAGCACAGGCGCGCGTACCGGCTTCAGTAATTTGAATGCCCAGCGTCCTCAGCGTCCGTACTACGTCATCCCCGAGTCTCTGCAAACTGGAGTCAGGACTACGTCGTAGATAATGCCTCACGTACCGATCCAGAACCGGCACCCAGTACTCCAACTCAGGAAGGTCCCCGGGCAACTCAGCCGCATTGAGATCGGGGACACCATTAGGCAATCCGGCACCTTGCCGGTTCAGAAACCGGCGCGCAGCCAGTGAAAAAGCTGGATCCCGTTTTTCGAATGCAGACCAACGATCAAATCTTGCGTTGGGAAAACGCAGCTCAGACAACGTCTGCGCAATCCAGTCAACCAGATTCAGGGGATGAACTTTACCTGCTTCCTGACCGGTGAGTTTTTGAGTGCCAGCCTCCTGCTCGTTTGAAATCCCGGGCTCCTGACCATCTCCGTCGATTTCAGAATCTATTTCGTTTTTTGAAACGCCGCTTTCGGGGCAGCAGAGGCGCTCAATCAATGCATCCAGTTGCTGGTCAGCGCTGGCGACAAATTTCAGTTCTTCTGCAGAGGGCCGCACAAACCATGCGAGATCCTGATAAGGAGAAAGGTAGCCGTCCTTTACGATAGCCGGCACGGGCACTTCGTAGTCTATAGGGCCGAAGAAAGACTGGTAACGCTCGACGTCCTTTGGCTCTTTGTTGTCGAGACCGGGAGGTGTTGCAGTCAGGCCGATGACAACAGGCTGCCCGAGTAGTTCGTACGCGGAAGAAAGCACACGACCCCAGTGTCCAACGAGATGATGGCATTCATCCAGGATGAGTGCCCCGATTCCCTGAGCAGCGATGCGTTTAAGGATTTCTGATGACGAAGGGTGCAGCAATGAAAGCGAGTGTCCGTCCATTGAGAGTTCATCGCGAACTTTCTTTGAGTGGGCGGCAAGCCTTTGTTTGTGGTAGTCCGGGTTGTTGGCCTGAAGCTCGTCAATCCACAGTTTCGCTTCCTCGCGATTACTCGCCTCTCCGGCTTCGATAAGGCGGTCGCACCAGAGTTCAGTGGCCTGCAGCGTGATTCCTGCATCCGCCCGCGCTGGCATCGTTACCGATTGATACGTCAGTGATGTCAGCAGACCCGGATGCTGCGGATCCGTGCTGACCAGTTCACTCTTCTCAAGCGGGCTCTCGAACAGATCAACACGAGCTGCCCACTGTGATTGAATCGCGGAGTTGGGTGAGAGTACGAGGCAAGGACGCCTGATGCAGCAAGCCCACAGCTACAGTCCTAGAACCGTCTTTCCCGATCCAGGCGGCGCT
>JBCCFB010000162.1:0-14627 GCA_039029995.1 Planctomycetota bacterium | reverse complement strand
TCCCGTCGTCATTGGAAGCCCGAATCCTGATCTGAAACTTCTGCCCGGAATGACAGCCGACCTTTCATTCCAGATTGTCAAGAAAGAGGATTCGTTGAAAGTTCCAAAGGCTGCACTCAGGTTCTTTCCTCCAACGAGGGAACATGTCCATCCCGACGACTATGAACTCTTCGACGGCCGGTCGTTCGCTACCGGTAGCGCAGAGCCGGAAGACAATAAAGAAGGCAACAAAGACGAAGAGGCTGAAGACGAAACTGTGAAACGGCACGTCTGGATTGTTGACGGAGAACTGCTTCGTGCGGTTGAAGTCGAGGTCGGGATCAGCGACAACCGTTTTGCGGAGATCATTTCCGGTGACATCACCGAGGAAACTCAGCTGGTTACCGGTCAGAAGTTGCCGGGCGAGGAATAAACGGCCTGTGAACAGGCAGCAAGAACTCTCTGAAAAAAGAATGCACCGGATATGAGTCCATTCAAAACACTTGGCATCGCACTTCGCGCACTCGGCAAGAACAAAATGCGGGCCGCACTCACGGTTCTTGGTGTCGTCATCGGCATCGCGGCCGTTACAACGATGGTTTCCATCGGCCAGAGCGCCAGCGCGCTGGTTCAGGGGGAGCTTGAAGGTTTTGGAACCAACGTCATTGTTATCTCACCGATGATGCGTGAGCGATCGGGTGTCCGGAGCGGACGCGTGAACACGCTGACTTCCGAGGACGCTGAAGCAATGAGCAGGGATTGCGACTCAGTCCTGGCTGCATCCCCGATGGTATTTACAGGCGGGCAGGTCGTATACGGGAGTCTGAACATTGCTCCCAACGAAATGTACGGAGTTGGAGCCGAATATCTTCAGGTTCGAAACTGGCCGATGCGCTACGGTTCGTTTTTTGATCAATCACAGATCGAAAAGGCCGAGAAAGTCTGTGTCATCGGTCGAACGATGGAGACGGAACTTTTCCAGACGGCCGATGCATTGGACCAGAAAATCCGGATCAACAACAAACTCTTCACAGTGATCGGTGTGCTTGAGGAAAAAGGCGCCAACATGGTCGGTGAGGATCAGGACAGCGTCATCATCATGCCCTTTACGACGGTTCGTCGAACCTTGAACGGATCAAGCTTTGATGACGTTCATGTCGTCATGGCGTCTGCAGTGTCGTCCGAGAAGATGTTCACAGCGTCCAGTGAGATCAAGGATCTTCTGATGGATCGTCACAACATCGACTTCGGTGAGGACCCCGATTTTGAGGTGCAAACGACGACAGAAATCGCAAACATGCTGGGCATGGTTACCGGCACGATGACGCTGATGCTTTCATCTATCGCGGGAATCTCATTGCTTGTCGGCGGCGTTGGCATCATGAACATCATGCTCGTTTCAGTAACCGAACGAACTCGCGAAATTGGGATCAGAATGGCCGTTGGTGCAAGGTCGCGAGACATCCTTATGCAGTTCCTCGTTGAATCGATCCTGCTTTCCTGCGTCGGTGGACTGATCGGATTCGCGCTTGGGATCAGCGCGTCGATGGGGATTACCGCGCTGATCAACTCACTATCGACAGGTACGGAATGGCCGGTAGTTGTTTCTATACCCGCCGCCATTGTCGCCTTCCTGTTTGCAGCAGCAGTCGGACTGTTCTTCGGATTCTATCCGGCTCGCCGGGCAAGTAAGCTCGACCCGATCGAAGCATTACGATATGAATGATGAACCTACGGTACTCCGTGTTCAGATTTCATATCCCGGTCCATCGCGAACTATGCCTAAGTTGAACGCTCAAGTCACCTTGCTTCCAGTCATGCGCTTCGGCTTGCTGTGTGTGGTAATTCTTTCGAATCTCACCGGATGCAGCACCGACCCGGTTCCACAGGGTGGCTCCAGCGCTACCAGTGAGACACACACCATTGAGTTCGCTGAGCGTGAACTGAACATCAATCAGAAAACACTTCCGTTTCCGCTCTACGTCTCCCAGTTGGCAGAAGTCCTCGGACCGCCAGATCGTGAAGTCATGCTGGAAAACAATGTCACGACGTGGGATGAACTCGGAATCATGGTCTACGAAAAAAAGCGTGGCGAGCCGGTCATCAGCTTTGCTGTGGCCTTCCGCGAGATGGACTTTGACTTCTGCCCTTCAACGCCATATGAAGGAGTTGTCCGGTTCGGAGGAGTGGACCTCAAAGCAGACTCAACAAGCTCGGACCTGAACGAAGCCGGTCTGAGTCAGGATCAACTGCTGGATTTCCTTTACGTCGCCGATCAGGGAGAGTATCAGATCATCGCTGAACTCGACGACGGGCTGGTGGAAATCTCGATTGGATTGATCGAGAAATAAGCGATGCTGCTATTGTGGAGTCAACTTCGCCCCGGATTTCCAGCGCCGCAGTCACTAGTGCTGCAAATCGCTCAGCGCCACAGATTCAAAGCGCCGCCACTCCGATTTGGCGCCAGTCCGGACCTGACAGGTTCTTCCAGAGGATCAAACGGTTCCGGCATTGGCTGTGGTTGCGGTTCAAATTGAGGCTGAGCTGGAACCCGATCGGACTCGCGGAAGAAATCCAGGTCTTCCAGATTGAAAGAGTCGTCAGATGAGTCGGGAGACTCCGGGTATCGGTCTGTAGTCCCATCGATACTGAATGCAGCCGGATAATCACAGGCGACGTCTCTGCGTCCAAGCAAAGCTGGCCCAAGTGCCTGGAAGCGCTCTTCGACAAAACGAACCCCGTGCGTCTCAAGGATCGTTCCGGTTTCGCGTTCGACGTTTGCCAGTTCCGAGTTGTACTGCGTGATTGAACTCGCCTCCGCTGAAACTGCATTCCCCCAGTCCGTAATCGCCTGGAGCACGTTGATGAATTCACGACGACCCGAGAGAAACTCCCCGATCTGGTTTTCGAAATTCAGTCGTGATGCCTGACGCGCGACCTTGAAAGCCTGATACTGTTCGTAGAACTGATCCAGATTCCTGTAGTTGATTGTCAACTGATGAACCATTTGATGCATTGCCTGATCCAGATTCGCCTGGTCTCGCACAAGCAGAAGTTCCTGTCGTCGTAGATTTGCCCGCCCCTGTCGCAGACCGAACGGCACTGAGAAATTGACTCCGATATTCAGCCCCTGTCCACGATCGAGTGGCGAAAGCACGCCGCCGACTCTCCCGTTCTGGCCGTCCCACTGATAGTTGGCGATGCCGTCGAATTGCGGCTTCGCCTGATTATCGGCCAGGATCAATGACTGGCGATCTGCTTCCAGAACCAGTTTCAATTCGATAATGTCGGGGCGATATTCCGACGCGATTGTAATGATCTCATCCCAGTTGAAGTTGATGCGGTCAAGAACCGGCATCGAGGTCGGAACGATATAAGAAGTGTTGGACGGCGGAATTCCAAGAACATTGCGTAACGCCGTTTCACGGAGAATCAGGTTTGACCTCGCGGTAATCAACGAGGCACGGAAATTAGCAAGCGCCGATTGTGCTTGAGCAACATCAGCGAGCGGCGCGAGTTGTTCTTCGCGCCTCGCGACTGCACGTTCGTAGGCAAACTCCGCCTGCTCAATCTGCTGCTCCCGTGCCCACACTTCGACGCGGGCAGCGACCAGGTTCCAGTAGGCGGAGATTACGCTGCTGACCAGAGCCTGGACAGAGTCCTTGAACTGAAAATACGATCTCTCAGTTTCAATTCGGGAGATCACAACCGGTGCAAGGTTGACATCACACCCGTATCCACGCATGAATGGCTGCCGGAAATCGAGCCCGACGGTTGAGTCGAACTGAGGATCCAGGGGAACCGGGGGAGCTCCCGGACCGAAATAGGAACCGATTGAATTAATGTTCAAACCGGTTGTCGCGCCCGTCGGTAAAGTCCGGTTAACGCCGACTGACGTTGTCACTCTGTCGGAGTAGAACGTTGCTCCAACAGGGTCGGAATGATTGAAGACCGAGTTGATAGAAAACTGCGGGTCGAACCTCGCAACGGCATCGTCAATCCCGGTGTTCGAGATCGCCACGTCGTAAATCGTTCGCCCGCTTGAGCCGGCAGAGACGCCTCCAAGCACACGGATGACTTCCGCATTCTGAATTGCGACGCGAATAGCCTCGTCGAGCGAAAGCTTTTCCTGCTGCCGGTTCTCCTCGGTAAGAATCGTGAACGGCAACGTTGCAGAAACGGGCCTTACCTGAGGCAGTTGATGTGGCTGTCGTACCTGAATCCGTCTTTGCTCGGGTGCAACCTTGATCAACTGTGCACCCGCAAACTCCACGCTGAACGCAAAGTTTAACAAGGCCATGATCAGCAGCCAGCAAGCTCGATTTTTTACGGGTCTGGTTCGCATTTCAGAAGGAATCGGAAATGCGCAATGGACCCGTTAAATCGAATATTCATCTTGAACCGATTTTAACTTTCGTCGTCTTCGGTCTGGTACGAATGTAACGATTGCAACGCCTCGTCAATAACTTCGGTATCGCAGATGATCACGCCATCGCGCAAAACGAGCTTTCGACGTGCATGGCTAGCAACCTGCTGATCGTGCGTCACCATGATCAGAGTCAGGTGCCGTTCGGCATTGAGTTTCTCGAACAGCTCGATAACTTCGCGGCTTGTTTTTGTGTCGAGATTTCCCGTCGGCTCGTCCGCCATGAGAATTGGCGGGTCGTTGACCAGAGCCCGCGCGATAGCGACTCTTTGTTGCTGACCACCTGACAACTGGGAAGGATGATGGTCCAGTCGCTCACCGAGCCCCACCATGTCCAGCAGTTCACGGGACTTCATCCTTCGTGATCTTGCGGTGTATCCCTTTGCGTAGAGCAGAGGAAGCTCAACGTTCTCTTCAGCTGTTGTGCGAGACAGCAGGTTAAAGTTCTGAAAGACGAATCCGATTTTGCGATTACGAATATCTGCCCGCGCGTCCCTCGACATATCTGCGACTTCTTCACCGTCGAGCAGGTAGCTGCCACCGGTTGGTCGATCCAGACATCCCAGCGTATTCATCAACGTTGACTTACCTGAGCCTGAGGGGCCGATCAAGGCAACGTACTCGCCGCGCTCGATTGTAAGAGAGGTCTCTCTCAGAGCACGGACTTTGACTTCGCCAAGATCATATGTCTTGAAAACGTCTTTTAGCTCGATCAGCGCCAATTGAGTATGCCCGCACCCGTGAATTACTTTCCCGCCTGTCCTTCTATTGTACTAACACCGGCGACTATGGTTTCACTTAATTGAGCAGCGTCAGAACAATCGCCCGGGAAATCGTCGCTTATTAGAATTCAAAGTCTCCCAGGCGCCGGTCATCTGTCTCAACCACGATCGAATTCAGGCTTTCTTTTTCGACGACGGCAAACACTGCCGGAGTTGCGTCACCATAGTCAGGCTCGATCAAAGACCAGTGGATTTTCAGATTCCCTTCATTTCCGTTGACGGCGAAGTCACGAAACTCAAGCTTGTTTGTCCGGGCGTCGAGCACAACAAAAATTACGGCCTGAGAATCAAAATCAACCTCCAGTGGCAATTCAGCTTCAGCTTGAAACGCCTGCCACTCATCTTCCTGCTTAATCGCTCCGAGATGAAAATTGTGTCCTTCGACTCCGGATACAGGGATCTGAGCGGTCGGATTTAATTTTGCAACAGCCGTAAGCTTCAAAATACAACTGTGCTCGGTCACGAAACCTGCCGGAGTCGAGCCGACCCAGTCAGCGTCCGCGTCAAATTGCTTTGCTGACATCTCCCATGCTGCTGCCAGCGACTCTACCGCGGCCGGATGGACTTCGGCGAGATCATGTTGCTCTGTGCGATCGGCCTTGAGGTCATATAGTTCCCATGGCCCGTCCTTCAAGGCAACCAGTTTCAGGTCACCATTCCGGATTGCGCGATGGTTTCCGTGCGAGAACCAGATCGGCCTCTCTACCGTTTCGGCGGCAGGATCGCTTAACCACATGCTGAACGTCTGTCCTGGAAGTTCGGGGCCGCTTGAATCTGCAAATTCATCTTCAGAACAACACAGCTGTAGCACGGTCGGAACAATGTCGATCACATGGGACGGCTGGTGGCACCATTCTCCACGAGCCCGGATTCCTGCCGGCCAGTGAACAATCATCGGAGTCGCACAGCCGCCTTCATGGACCCATGTCTTGTGGCGACGGAATGGCGTATTGCATGTTGTAGACCAACCTGGGCCAAGACAAAGATGCGAGTCCGCACTGCCGCGATCGGCTTCCGGATCGTGTCCATCATCTCTTACCATGATCTCTGCGCTGGAGCCGTTGTCTGACAGAAACATGATCAATGTGTTCTCAAGCTGATTCATCGCTTCGAGCTGCTCAATGATCCGGCCGATCTCAATGTCCATGCGATCAACCATCGCAGCATGAATCTTCATTTTGTCGATCTGAAACTGCTGTTGCGTGTCCGTCATTGAATCCCATGGAAGCGGACGGTTGACCTCGTCGTCACCCAGAATCTTCAGATCTTCAGGGCGATGATACGGTGGACCAACATCAGATTCGACTTCTGACAGTTCACCGGCGACATAACCTGATTCCTGTATGCGCTGCCATCGCTGGTCGCGTACTTCTTCCCATCCCGCGTCGTAGACGCCATCGTATTTCGCGATGTCCGCCGGAAGTGCGTGCAGTGGAAAATGCGGGGCGGTAAAGCAGACATAACTGAGAAACGGCTCGCCATTGTGCTCAGCTTCATGATCTTTCAGGCAGTCGATTGCGTGCTGGGCAATTGCGGTCGTCACGTAGAAGTCAGTTCCCCTTTCAACTGGTTCGAGCATCTCACCGTCAAGAAAATGCCTCTGCGGACTGAAAAACCTGCCGTGGTCGGCCATCTGATAGGAATGATCGAAGCCACCTGCCATCGGATTACCATCGATGTGCCATTTGCCGCTGTGATACGAACGATAGCCGGCGCCTTCCAGACGATCCGGCAGCAGAACCGCCCAGTCAGGCCGTTCGCGCCGCGTACCTCCCTGCCGGATTCCGGGGATCGAGTCGCGATTAATTTGTTGCGGATAATAGCCCGACATGATGGAAGCACGCGTCGGCCAGCACCGTGCCGTGTTGTAGAACTGCGAGAAACGCAAACCGTTTTCTGCAAGCCTGTTCAAGACAGGTGTTTGAATCTCACCGCCGTAACATCCGGGATCCGAGAAACCGAGATCATCCGCGAGAATGATAATGACGTTAGGTCGCTCCTGCGCAGTCAATTGCGGCGTGATCAGAAAGCAAAACACTGCAAAGATGAGACAGGAATACCGACGGCAATCTATACAGCCGTGCCAACGAACTCTCGACATAACAATTTCTCCGTCATCTGGTTTCGTCAGATCATTCTAGACGGATAGAATCTCGAATTGTCCCTGGCTGGATCAATATTTTCGCAGCTCATGCAACCAGGGCTGCTTTCCTTTCACCCTTTGCGTGCGAAACAAGAGCGATGCACTTCAGAAATCACCTGATTCTCGATGGCGGCCTTGCAACCGAACTCGAATCACGCGGACACGTGCTCAACGACGCACTCTGGTCAGCCCGGCTGATCGAAGATGCTCCGCGGGATATCGTTGACGTTCATCTCGCCTATCTTCAGGCCGGAGCCGACATCATTACCAGCGCCAGTTATCAGGCGTCGATTCAGGGATTCCGGGCTGCGGGGCATAGTCACGATTCTGCGATTGAAATCATCTGCAAAGCCGTCGCGCTTGCGCGCGAAGCCCGGGACCGGCATGTTCAGAGTGGATGGACGATCGAGACTTTTCATCAGACATTTATCCGGGATCTCAAGTGCGAGTCCTGGTTCGACGGCTCAGGCACGCTCGCAAGACCGCTGGTCGCCGCGAGCATAGGCCCGTACGGAGCCTACCTGGCCAATGGTGCTGAATTCACCGGCAATTATGATCTGGATGCAAACGGCCTTCGTGATTTCCACCACGATCGCTGGCAGTCACTCGCGGAAAGCGGCGCTGACATGTTGATTTGCGAGACGGTGCCGTCATTTGTTGAAGCAACCGTTCTTGCTGATCTTGCATCGAAAACAAATACACCAGTCCTGATGAGCTTTAGTTGTAGAAACAAATCGCAAATCAGCGACGGCACATCGATGCGGTCAGTGGCCTCAATGCTGCAAACTGCTGACAATATCAAGGCAATTGGAATTAACTGCACGTCTCCTGCGTACATACTTCCGTTGATAGAAGAGATTCACGCTGAATCTCAACTTCCCGTGTTGGTTTATCCCAATTCCGGAGAGATCTTCGATGGAGAAACAAGGTCGTGGACCGGCCAGAGAGATGCTGCCGACTTTGGCGAGGCCGCTTTAAAGTGGCACACTACAGGAGCCAGTATCATCGGGGGTTGCTGTCGAACCAGTCCGGAACACATTCGCTCGATCCGTGCGAACCTTACGGCCGCAGGCTAGACCGCCTCTACGTTGTGAACAAACGGATTGACGCGCTCAACATGCGCGTCAATTTACTGCCCGGTTTTCCGGTGTTCAGAAAGCGATTCCAGTGCTGCTTCAAACACTTCTCCGAAACGGTCGATTTCGGCGCGAGGAGTTACTGTCGACAGCGCTGCTGAACAAGTGTTGATCATCATAAACCCGTGCTCATACAGGTAATCAATCAGAAACTTGATTTCAGATACCGCGGTGGCATCCTGAAAATTCGAGCGGTATTCGACGGGGGGCTCAGCCAGAAGATGAACCCGGAACATCGAACCGGCGCCTGTAACGCACGCTTCTACCTCTGAATTCGAAATGGCTTCGGCAACGACTTTTCTCGCGTAGTCGCCTATCTGGTTCAGCTGCCTGACCGAACTCTCGTCAAACAGCTCCATCGCCGCAAGACCAGCAGTCATTGTTATCGGATTGGCAGAAAAAGTACCCGAATGCGGGAACGGCAGATAATCCTGTGACGGATCCAGCACGATCATTACGTCGTCCGAGCCCGCCAAAGCACCGACAGGAAAACCGCCGCCGATTATTTTTCCCATTGCAGTTAGATCCGGCCGCACACTGAACCATTCCTGGGCTCCGGAATAGTTCATCCGGAATGTGATGACCTCATCAAGGACCAGCAGAGACTGATTTTCACTCGTCCATTCCCGCAGGAACTTCATGAATTCATTGGATGCGGGCATCAACCCGACTCGATGTGGCAACGGATCGATGATGACGCAGGCCAGTTCATCAGCGTTCGTGTCGAGCAGTGATCTTGATCTCTCAACATCGTTAAACGGAATGACGACGACGTCATCCAAAGCACCGCGTGGTGTTCCTTCAGCCACCGGAACGCTTGACGGAGCTTCATCACTACCCCAGTTTTCCGGACGGGATTTCTGGCTGACCTCTGCATAGTCGTAGGTTCCGTGGTAGGCCCCTTCGACCTTCGCGATCTTGGGGCGTCCCGTCAGCGCGCGAGCGGCTTTGATTGCCGCCATCACGGCTTCTGTACCTGAGTTCATGAACCGGATCTTGTCGAAGCCGTCATTGCGGCTGCACAAGTGTTGCGCAAAACGGAGTTCGGCTTCGGTCGCCATCGTGAACGCCGTACCGCGTTCCAACTGGGACTTCACGGCATCCACTATTGCCGGATGTGCGTGACCGTGAATCAATGATGCCATGTTGTTCGCGAAATCGACTCGAGTTTCGCCATCGATGTCGGTGACGTAACAGTTTTCACCATGGGAGGCGTAATCGGGGTTCGGCTTGCGATAGATCGTGTTACGGCTGATTCCGCCGGGCAGGACGTTTTTCGCTTCCTCGTAAAGGAAGCTACTCTTAGAGGCCTGGCTACTGCGCGTTGTCATGTCATTCATCGGTTCGAAGTTACTGTCGGAGCAGTCGTAGCGTTTCCAAGTGCGGTCAGCAATTCGCTGATTGCCAGTTTTTCTTCCTGTGTACGGTATGGACTGCAAGTCATGCGGATTTTCAAAAAGTGATCGTCCTGAGCCCAGAGGTAGATATACGAATGTGCACGCCGATTCTCCGTGCGAATCTTGTATTTCGAGAACACAACATTCCTCGACGAATCTCCCAGAGTAGTTAGGCCTGAGTCCATCTCTTCGCTCATCAACCACATTCCAAGGGCCGTCATTCGTTGTATCTGCGCCCGCGCTTCCCGCATCTCAGACTTGAGTTCAGGAGAATCCAGGTCCTCGGGAATCGAGACGAGGTCATTCGTATATTGAAACAGAGTAAGCGTCACGCCCGTCGGGTGTTCGTAGGCAACTGAAAAGTCACCATCAGCTCCCTGCAGCTCCCGGGCGCCGGAAAATTCCCAGCCTTCAGGTTGCGGCAAATCGAAAACAGGCTTCAGCGCGCCATCACCGTTGCCCTGTTGTCCATCGAGACTCGCATCAACAACGGGATCCTCCTGCCGTTGAGGCATGCCGGAGTCGCCCTCTACATCCTGCCGCGCGGCATTCCCGTGCGGTCCGTCTTCTTGTCCACCGGCCTGCGACGTCGCAAAATCCTGCTCAACCGCCGTTTCAGATCCTGCCGGCTGTTGGTCCGGGAGCAGCGTATCTTCGCACCCGCATTGAAAGAGTGAGAACACCAGAACGGCCATCGTCCGCGAGACGATGGCCCATCTGGAACCGCAGCCGGATTTGTCAGCGGCGAACATTAGTACGTTCCGGTCTCGGATTCGTCGCGAGGGAACAATCCAGCCTCGTCGAAAAGAATCCGGTCTTCATAGTCGTTAAACCAGATCGCTTCAGGATTACGTCCAACGATGGCAATACCACCTTTGTCACGCGCGTCCTCTTTACTGCGCATCAATTTGAAAACGACGACGCCATTTTCACCGCCAGGAATCGGCACGGGCTCACTGGTAACGGCAACGACTTCGGTCTTGCCCTTGTAGTGAGTGATCGAAAGCCTTGCATGGGTTTCCAGCCCCGACAGTCCTTTTTGCGAATCATTCAGAATCTGCCACGCCTCTTCGATCGGCACATTGAAAGCACGATGCCCGACGATGTCACGTCCACAGAAATAGTAGTGATTTTCAACGCGGTTACGCTTCAGTTCGCGCTGTTGAATCCGCAGTGCGTCCGGGTCGTTGTTGATACCTCTGATGATTGGCGACTGATTGTCGATGTTCACCCAGTGACGACTGGCAAGCTTCTGAACTGCTGCGAGTGTGTTTGGCAGCCAGACAAGCCCGCCGCCGGGGTCATCGATGTAGTTTCCGTCGTCATCTTTCTGCAGGTACTCATCCGGATGGTTGAAGTGTACGACCATCCGGATACTGACCTTCGGGTAGTTCTCGTGAAAACGATCGAGCATTTCAAAAAACGAGTCGTCAAAACGGTCCGGATAGAAAGCAAGTTCCTTCGTACCGACCCGGATGTTTTCGATTCCTGCTTCCGCAAGTGATGACCACCAGTTAGCGATCTGACGGTTACTGAGCACCATCGGGTCTCCGCCTGACATCAGGATCTCGCGCAGCTTCTCCCGGCCTGATTCCGGATGGACGCCACCGTTTTCAGCTACGACACGATTGTGCTCCTGGATGTAGTTGCAAATCTCATCGACTTTGGCGAGTCCCTTTGGAGCCATTGAACCGTCAGCCCGCTCAATGTCTTTTCGCGCGATCAATTCCTCGCGGTAACAGAACCTGCAGTGCGCCGAGCAGGTGGAAGCTACGTAAATCAGCCCGAGCTCATATTTGTGAATGAGCCCTTCGACCGGAGCATAGGTCATCTGCTTTCCCGGATCCTGCGAGCCTGCCAGATCAAAAGTCTCTTCCGGACTCGCCTTGATCAACTGCTGCATCGGCTTACTTTTAAGCGCCTGTTCAAAATAGTGGCGCGTAATTTTGACCGGCATCCGGCGTTCAACTTCGCGGTCCGTTCCCTGCAAGTCGACGAGGGCAGACAACTCATCCTGTGAGTAGAATCCCTGCATGTCTTCGGGAACTTCGTTTTTGGCAAATTTTGTTATTCCCGAAGTAATCTGGCGATCGTACTTTGCCTTTTCGATTGATCTGACAAAAGACTTCTGCTTTTCCGACGGAGTGAACTGTTGAACGGTTGCCATTGGGATTTTCTGAATCAGGTGAAAGGATGTCACAAGACGTATACCTTAGTCTTGCATGATTAGACGGGCAACGCGAAGTTGCGAATCCACGTGAATCTTCCACGGGGCGAACGCAGTATCGAAGATTGGCTGCTGACAAAATTGACTTCTGACAATTTCAGGGGCGCTTCCCCCGCACTGGAATGGCCCTTTGGAACAGACTTTCTCAAGGAAGTCGAGTGCCAATCAATCAGGCTTTGTTCGTACCACCGGAACGTCGGGACGATCGTTTTGCACGACCATGCTTTCGACGTCCAGGCTTTCAACGCCCCGTGGCGGACGGGGGTTCATTCGAGATGGAGCTTCCTAATCAGCCAGTGCTTCATCCAGCCGCCCTTGCACTGCCATCAAGGAACGATATTTCTGATAGACACCGGCGTACCTGGCGGCAGCGCCTGCATCCGGCTCAAATCTCATGTTCTGGGATACAGCCAGGCCATTGAGATATTCCGCCCAACCCTGCTCACTTCCTTGCAACGCCTCATGGCGATACCGTGCCATTACAGCTGCCCCCCAGGCTGTCCCTTCCTCAGCGCTTTCCAGAAGTGTAACCGGAGTCCGGAACACATCGGCGAGAACCTGTGCGAGTTGCGGAGTCTTTGTCAGACCGCCTGAAAGCACCAGCTCCGACCGCGGATAGCCCTGTTCATCCAGGACTTCACTGCCAAGCTTCAGATTGAACATCGTCGAAAGCAGGGCTGCCTTCACCGCATTCCCGGGCGTCGAATTGGTTGAGTTGAGGCCGACCAGCATTGCCGTACCACCGCGCCCCACACCCAGGCCCGGTTCATCGTCCATAAAGGGCAACGCGATCAGACCACCACACTCCGGATCGGCCTCGACCGCATGAGGCATGACCGCGTCAAAACTGGCCCCCGAGTCTCCATCAATAACTCCGCCGAACATTTCAACGACGCTGTTCATGAAAGTCGTTCCATTGCGTAGCCAGACCATATTGATCGGCTTTCCATCGGGAGCGCAAAAATGATCGACTGCTGCGTTTACTCCATCGAAGGGCCGATCCCCGACCGAATTGGCACAGACTGAAGTACCAAAGCTGACAGAGACCATGCCCGCGGCTCCGATTAACGACCCGGCCAGGGAAGCGGGCTGATCTCCCTCTGCCGGCGCAACAGGTACTCCCTCTGGGATTCCGAGAATATCCGCGCCGGACGCGTTCAGCCTGCCGCCGTCTTCACCTGCTTTGCGCGCGGCGGGCAACAACTCTCGCAGCGGCTTTACTCCCGTTGCAAGTTCGTCGAAGGAATCCAGAAGTTTCTGATCGTAGTCCAGAGTTGACTGGTCTATCGGAAACATCCCGGCCGCGTCACCGATGCCGAGTGTCCATTCACCGGTCAGGCGATACGCGAGCCAGCCTGCCGGAGTCGTAATGTGTGCCGTTCGCCTGGCGGAATCCTCACGATTGCGCGTCGTCCAGAGCCAACGTGCCGAAGTGATTCGCTTTGGCATTTTTACGCTGAAGCGCCTGGTCAGTTCGTCTCCCTCTTCCTCATTACGGGCATCACACCACAACCTCACCGGCGCCAGCGCGATGCCGCTTTCATCCGCAAGTACTTCCCCGTGCATCTGCCCTGAAATGCCCACACAAAGCACTTCGATATCACGTCGCTCATCCGGCAGATTGCCTCTGAGCTGATCCATGGCGACTCGCAAAGCAGATTCCCAGTCAGCGGGATCCTGTTCGTAGCAACCGTCTTCAAGACCGGCGATCATGTCATAGGCGCCTTCGCCGGCGGCAATCACATTCAGGTCTTCATCAACAAAAATAGCCGACAATCCCTGAGTTCCGGCGTCGATGCCCAAATAGCCTTTTGTCGCCATCGAACCTATCCATTCGTTCGTTTGCCCAGATTGATTCCTTTACAAGGAGAAAATTCTACAGGACTTCGATGGCCGGGTTAATCATGGACCCAAGGCGATGCCAGCTCTCTAGTTCCGGCTATTCCTGGTCCGGGGGGACAATGACTACCGGCAATCCACTGGCTCGATAGGAGTCATTGAAAACTCTCAAAGAACCTTCAGTGATCTCGCTCAGCGTCTCCTGTGAAGCATTCCATTCTGTAGATAGTTCATCGAGTCTCAACAGACAGCCTGCCGTCGGTGCTGGTTCATTTGAATCCAGTTGGCCTGCCAGGTAGACGAGTTCAGCGTTCAACTGATTTCGAAAATTGATGACGTCTTGAAAAGTCTTCTGCTGAATCTGTATCAACTGCGACTCCCAGTCGTTGATTTCGTTCAACGCCAAACGTGCCTGCTCAAGTAGCTCGGTCTGATCTTCGAGATCCTTGAGCATTGCGATAGTTCCAGAGAGCCGGGATTTGACTCGCCGGAACCGGTTTACCGTTTCGTGAACTTCCCCGGCCATCTCAAAGATCCTTCTCAGGGCTTCCTTTTGAGCGCCATAGTCTGCCGGGTCTGCTTCAATGCGAGGGTCCGCATGGACCGTTACTTTGACTTCAACAGGACTCAGTTCCTCCTGATCTGTCGTTAGTCGCAGCGTGTATTCTCCGGGGACTACGCGAGCGCCGTTATGTGAC
>JBCCFB010000161.1:0-14787 GCA_039029995.1 Planctomycetota bacterium | reverse complement strand
GTCACCCCGCTGCTTGCCGATATTCTACCACCGTTGAGGCGAGTCTGCTTTTCCGGTCCAACGGCCCACCCGCGCCCATCGAAGTTCACACTGGGTATTCGCGCGCTTGAGCCCGGGGCCGGCTCTGTTTGAGCCGGAACGTCTGCCCGTCGAGTTGCCGGATTGTCTCAGTCAGATTGGAAGTGCGGATGAGGATTCGTGCTGAGTTTGCCTGACTCATGGCGGTCTCGATGGTTTCGTTCGGGTCGTCCGGTGCCTGAACAAAGGCAGCCAATACGGAACAGTTCTCTTCTTTTATCGGCTTTTTGGCTGCTGATTCTTGCCTCTTGAAACGCCGGAGGACTTTGCTGATCAGGCAAGGTGTAGTTCGGCCGGGCGGGACAAAGGCCGTTAATCTGTAGCGATTCCGCAGCCTGGCAGGTGGTCGGAGGCGTCGATTGCTGCTATCGAACTGGTATTCCTTGAACGAATGAAACCTGCATGAAACAATATCCACTTCCGTCTGTGGGCTGTGCCAAAGGTCGTTTCGGGCTTCTGGCGGAGTTTTGAACGCAATCAACCGCGAGATATTAAATGAGAATCGAACCACTTGGGGACAAAGTCGTCGTCAAGCGTATGGAAGCCGAAGAGACTACCGCAGGCGGAATCGTGCTTCCCGACAGCGCCCAGGAAAAACCCCAGCAAGGGAGGGTGCTTTCTGTCGGTCAGGGAAAGCTGCTTCCTAACGGTGAGCGTTCCAAGCCGCAGGTCAGCGAAGGTGATCGCGTTTTGTTTTCGAGCTACGCTGGTACCGAAATCGTGATGGAGGATGGCACCGTTCTCATCATGACGGAATCAGACATCCTTGCGGTTATCTAATTCTGAATCGAATTTGGTTTCGTCTGCTATTGATGAAGTGATCTCGCCGGTGCAGTAACGGTTCCGGCGAGCCCGACTCGATGAAAACTGTTGTCGGTTGTGATGACAAATTGCCGGGTGAATCGACAACGCTGACGCGAATCCGCCCCGGAATTTTCGGGAATCGTTGGATTTGTGACTTTCGCGGATGGCATTTTATTTGCCTCGTGAAATTGCACCTATCTAATATCCTGATAGGCAGGAGTTCCATATTACCCGCACCGGTATTTAACACGCCGAAGAAGCTACGGGCTGTCAGACCCGTTTGCAGCAACCACAGGAGCTGGACATGCGTATCGCTTTTCACTCAATCCGTCGTGAGCACGCAGGGCGACCGCGGCAATATCGGATCATTACCGCACTGATGTGCACGGCTGTGTTGCTGTGTTCAACCTCTGTCGCGCAAGCGCAGCAGGAGGTCGAGCAGGCGCAACAGGATCAAGTGGCGGCCGTTGATGCAGCAACCTATCAACGAACAGTTTCAGCCGCCGTCGCGTTCCTGCTCGAAAAGGGGCAGAACCAGGAAGACGGCAGCTACAGCAGCCAGCTCGGCCCGGCTGTCACTTCGATGTGTACAACGGCGCTGATAAGGCACGGCCTGCCACTGGAACACGAAGCGATCAAAAAGTCGCTGACCTATATCGAAACATTCATCCAGGAAGATGGCGGAATCTATGCTGAGGGCAGTACGCTGCGGAACTACGAGACCAGCGTTGCGATAATGCTGTTCGTGGAAGCCAATGAAGATGGCAGGTACGACCAGCAGATTCAAAAAGCTGTCGGGTTTCTGAAGGGAATCCAGTGGGACGACGGTGAAGGGCACGCGACAGACAGCACGTTCTACGGCGGACTTGGGTACGGCAGCCACAAGCGTCCTGACCTTTCAAATACATCGTTTTTCATGGATGCAATGAACGCTTCGGGCGAGGATGTTGACAGTGAAGCGATTCAGAAAGCGATGACTTTTCTTTCCCGTTGTCAGAATCTTCAATCCCCCGATAACGGACAGGAGTTCACTCAGAATATTCGTCCGGACGATGAGGGCGGCATGATCTACACTCCCGTCGGCCCGGAAAGCAAAGCCACATGGGAGAGCGAAGATGGTGGTGGAGCCGCAGTTGCCGGCAACGCAGGTGGCGAAGATGTTGGACGCGCCGGCGATCAGGACAACGACGTCGGTGGACTTAGAAGCTACGCTTCGATGACCTATGCCGGCTTGAAGAGTTTTCTCTACGCGGGCGTTTCGAAGGATGACATTCGCGTTCAGGCAGCCAAAGACTGGATTGCCCGGCACTACGACCTTTCGTCAAACCCCGGCATGGGCCAGCAAGGCTTGTTCTACTACTACCATGTTTTCGCCAAGGCGCTTGATGCCAATGGCGAAAGGATTCTGGTTGACTCTGACGGAACGGAGCACAACTGGCGCGCTGAACTCGTCGAGATACTTGCCGAAAAGCAGTTGAACGACGGTTCCTGGACCAATCCCGCTGATCGCTGGTTTGAAGGCGATCCGAACCTGGTCACCAGCTATGCGCTGCTCGGGCTTTCCTATTGCAATCCTTCGCGCGACGAATGAGCAATCAGGATCGGGCAGCTCGGGAACAGGCAGGCAAGGAGCGGGCAGGTAGGGAACAAGCGGCTCTGAATAGCCCTGCGAAGCGCATTACGATTGAAGTCTGTGTGGACGATATTGATGTCGCGCGGGCGGCTGTCGACGCGGGTGCCGATCGGCTGGAAATTAACAGCCGCCTTGATCTGGACGGGCTGACGCCAGCTGACAATCTTGTGACTGAGTCGGTAAGACTCGGTGTTCCAGTAATAGCGATGGCTCGACCGGATACCGCTAACAATCGTTTTACGGCTGCGGGCTTCTGCTACTCCGAAGTGGACAAGCGAAGACTGGTTCAGGATGCTGACCGGGTTTTGCAGCTAGGAGCACATGGGATCGCCGCCGGGGCATTGCTTGCCGACGGAGCAGTCGATGAGCCGTTTTTACAGGAGTTACGTGAGATCTGTACCGGCCGGCAACTGGTCTTCCATCGCGCGTTCGATGTCTGTGAGGACTGGCGCAGGGCCCTGGTTTCAATCGTCCGTGGCGGGGCCGACAGATTGCTGACCAGCGGCTGCGCAATGAAAGCGGAGCAGGGCGTGCCCGTCCTCGCAGAGATGGTCGAGCGAGACGAAATCGAGATTCTGCCGGCCAGCGGGATTTCGTCAGCAAACGCAGAGACAATCGTAAAGCAGACAGGTTGTTCACAAATCCACGGCAGCTTCTCATCAGCCGCCATCGGGACAGGCACCGGACCGGAGCGGGTCGCGGCCCGGATCAGAGAGCTCCGCGTCCTTTTTCCCCGGTAACGGAGCCGTATTTTCTCGCGCACCGGGCCTCTATGACGGGGTGGATTCCAGCGATGCAAAATTTCCGCCCCCGGGGCGATAAAATTCGACTTTACGGGCTGAATCGAGTTGGTTGGGACTTCCTGTCCTGATTATTCGATTCAACTCAGAGTCGCTGTTTGCCGATGATTTTTCCTTGACCAAGGGAATCGTTTTCTGGATACTGCCTGATTCCCGAAACGGAGAGAAAAATGAAGATTAAGAACGGCGACATGATCCAGGTTATCAGCGGCAAAGACCGCGGCGTGACCGGAAAAGTCATGTCAGTTGATAACGCGAAACGCACCATCCTCGTTGAGGGCGTGAACATGATCTACAAGCATGTCCGTCCCAGCCAGAAGAACCCTCAGGGTGGTCGCCTGAACAAAGAGATGCCAATTCCAGCCAGTAAAGCGATGGCTCTCTGCCCGAAAACGAACAAGCCGACCCGCATCGGGTACCGCTACCTGGATGATGGAACCAAAGAACGTTTCGCCAAAGTCAGCGGAGCTTCAATGGGTGAGGTCGCGCGGCCGAAAGCGCGCTACGCGAAGTAGTTTTCGCGAAGTAGTTTTCGCGTAGCAGGCTGAAATCAAATCAAACAGGCAGGACCTTCCGGTGCTGCCTTTTTTGCTGCGCCGTGGGCAACACTGCGCCGTGGCAACACATCGTGGCACATTGCGCTCAAGTGACATTGCGCCTGAGTGACAGTGACATTGCGCCTGAGTGACATTGCGCCTGACTAGCCCTGACTCTGATTAGTGTTGATTCTGACTAGCGCTGCGCTTGACGTTCCGACGGAGGAAGGTCAATCGTTCGAACGGTCAGTTCATCTACATAGGCAGTGCCGACTCCCGTCAAGGCGATCTTTACGGACAGGTCGCCGTCTGCTGGTGCCGTCCGATACAGCGTCAGTTCCTGCCAGCCGTGGGTCAGCGAGATTCGTTCGGCCAGTTGTTCTCCGCCGATGGATTCTGTGATCATCAGTCCGTCATAGGATCCCGTAATCGTCTCGGGGACGTTGATCCAGCCGTGGATTCTCACCATCTGTCCGGTGCGCACCGAAACATTGCCGGTCGTAATCCATACGGGGTCCGACTGAACAATGCCGCGAAAGCGATCCGTGGGCGTGACGGTAAGTTTCAATCCGTATTTTCCATCGACTGCTGCCAGTTGAGAGAGTTCGACATTGCTGTTGAGTTCCCGGGTCGCGAGCCTGTGATTCTCCCACCCGTTGCGCATCATGTGGTCAAGGTTTTCAAAGTCTCCACCGGCAAGCCCGTTCGGATTCCAGCTTGAACCACCAAGTCGTTCCGAAACCTGCCAATGCAGCGGAATGAGGCTGACGTGAGTCAGAAACGGAGTGGAGGTTTTTGACTTGAACCGACCGAGTGGCTGCGTCATGAATTCACGACGTGCCAGGGCCAGCCTTTCATCGGCCCGGTTGAGAAATTCCATACTCGATGCAGGGCTGCTGCCAGTCAGCAGCTCGCTGGCTTTCCGCCACGCGTTGATGGCTTCATTGATCGCACTGCTTGCCATCGCGGGGCTGCGCCCCATTCTCCCCATCTGGTTGTCGATCAACTGCATGATCGCCATCCACTGCCTGGTGATTTCGACGCGAAGCTGAAGTAGAGTCTCCCGTCCGACCTGATTCAAATACGATTGCCGCAGGCGGTTGATAACCGTGGGATCCTCGGTCATCACAACTGCAACACAGTACGGGCACGAATCAATATTCAATTCTGCTCCGCCGTAGTTCCGGAGGCCCGGGACGGGAATCAGCCCGTCGTCGCTCAACAGATAGGCCTGCCCGGTAAACGTCGATTCGTTGTCGCGAAACGCGACCGATTCCAGTGGCGTGTCACCAGCCCAGTATTGTTCGTGATGCGTCGTCCGCTGGACCAGCAACAGTCGCGAACGGTTCGTATTGAGAGCGGTTACTTCGAGATGATTGTTCTGCAATTCAAGTTGGCCCATCAGGGCTCCGCCGACTGCCCATGGCTCGATCTGCTCGACATGGCGAAGCGTCCATTTGATCGTCATCGCGCGCAGGCGTGTCACAGGATCCGGAGCATCGAGACGGTTTCGCGAACTGAATCTCAAACCTCTTGAACCACCGGAGATGGCTTCATAGGTGAGAAACTTCATCTGCTGGGGCTCAACCGGAATGGGCGGCACCGGCTGGGAGACAGCCGAGATCTGCCGGGTCAGGCTGGGCGCCGGTTCGGTTTGAATGGTCGCCCAGATCGGACGCGTGTTGGAGGTGGATTCGCTCCGGCCGATCAGCCAGTCGCTGTAACGGCTGGCGATGAAGCTTGTGCCAAGTGGTTCGAGGCCGGTTGAAAGGACATCGACTTCCTGGCCGAACAGTTTCCATTGCGAGTCGACGCCAGCCACAATCGGCCTGCCTTCGCGAAGATCAGACTGTCTGATTTCGCGGACACGTTGCTGAGTGAGCTGCAGATCACGGCCGGTAAGCCCGTGCCCGAGTGACCAGGCCAGAACACGGTCGTACTCGAATCCGATCGGGGAAAGCCCGGTCGAGGGCGGAGGCGGGCACACGATCCAGATGTCTAGATCGTCGGCCCTGCGTAGCTGTTCTGTCGTCGCGGTCGAAGAGAGCTCGATCGTATTGAAGCCGAGTGACTTCAGAAAATTGAACGGCTCTCCATTGTGCTGAACAAGCTTCGGGAAAAACGGTACACCGCGCACAAGTAGCACCGTCCCGTCACGCACGACGATGGACGGCTGTCTCTCCTGAGCCGGTGCGGCAACGGCATACCCGGCAGGCTGTACCTGCGAGTCCTGAATTGTTCGAGATGAAGCCCGAGGCCGGACTAGCGTACTCGCCGGCACTCCCCGTCTGATGCTCTCTGATAAACGGTCAGCCGCGACGATTCCATCCACCGTGATGTCGTCGATCATCAGGTTCAGCGCGCCCGGAACGGTGTACGCATCAAGGACCAGTTTGTCGATGTAGGCGTTTTGAGTGTTGACTCGCAGGCTGTGTTGCTGGCGGAGAAGCCAGGCCTGCTCACGAAGTTTGATTTCAAGGTTGCTGTCCTGCTCAACGGACAAGGTCTGCCATCGACCCGCGTCAGTGTAGGAATCGCCGGGTATCGTGATCTTCAGCGGTCCGCTGCCATCGGGAGCCGGAGTTTCGGGCAGAACGACTCTCGCCAGTAACCGGACACCGGGCTGGGACGCATTTATTCGAACCCCGATTTTCAATTCGGGAATTACGAATCCGGCCGGAATGTCAGCCGCAAGAAGAATGCTCGACCCGATGCCAGACTCGAAGTGAATTTGCTCATAGCTTTCTCCGGTCTCCGCGTCAGTGGTTCGCTTCTGCGTCCACGTTTTCTCCGGGCCATCGCAATCTGTTTTGAATAGCTGGAACGCATTGGTGCCGGAGTCGAACGTCCGGTGATATTGGCCGAAGCAATTGCGAGGTATCGAAAAGCACAGGGTGATAAAAGCCAGAGCCGCGACAACTACGTGTGTTGTGCGAACTCTCTTTTGAATATCGCCGGCATGCGAACTGGCGCTCATGGCAGCTGACTCCGTCTGGAAACTCCGTTTTCCCGCGACGGCCCCGTTTCGGGGACTCCGGATGTTGCATTCCGGAAACACTCGCAGAATTTGATGCCTCAAATCGACATGCGTCCAAAGCGCGTTGATTTTCGGCACATCGCTCTGAAACGCGGCTTTTATCAGGATTCGAACCTTCTCGCCATATCAGCATGTTGCCTCCATGCAACAACCGTGCGTGCGTCGAAAATGAAAGCACTTTTAGAAAACACGTGTTTTGCCGTGTATTTGTGCATTCAAAAGTTTGTTTCCCCTCTCTGGCACCCTTTGTGCATTTTGGTCTGCCAACAACTCATCCCGCAAACATCCCTTCCGCATCGGCGAGACCACAACATGACCAATCGAATGACCAGCGAAAACAAAGAACAACTTCCGATCGACCTCACTGAATTGATGAATGAGATCGAACAGCTGCCCGGCGAATACCGGGAGCGATTGAGCCAGCCGCTGAATCGTGTCGTTGAGTACACTCGCCGTCGCCGCAGGATCCTCAACCTGATTCAGGAAGCGTTGAGTCAGCTTCGAATGGACATGAAGTACCTGATGTTTGATCTGGAAGCTACTCGTCGCGAACGAGATCACTACAAATCCGCCCTCGAAGACTAACGAAGAACCGCGGCCAGCCATGGGCAGCATCGCCGAAGATCAAGGACCGTACACCATATTGTCTCCCTGCCTTGAGCCGGTTCCTGCACTTTGCGGGAGCCGGCTTGTTCGATCGCTTTTTCTGTCCCCGGGGCAGCCGGTAGAGGCCTGTCACAAAATTTCGTCGTTAACAGGTTGACTGGTCCCCTGAAATCGGCCTGTCCACGACGACGTAAAAGTTGCTCGGAAAACTTGATTTGAATAGGATGGGAGTCGGGAAACGGTATTGCCGATTTTCTGTTCGACGCAGCTTCCCACCTCGTCGCCTTGTCAAAAAATACGACCGAACCACGGCTCTCCACGGCCGGCCTCGAACTATTTCAGAGACCTGCTACGTAACTTTTCCATCCAACCTTTGCTCCCGCAACGATTCACGACTGGTTGAAATCCGGATATGACCGACCTCACAGCAGAGCAGATTGCGCAGCGAATTTTCGACTGCAGGCTGCTGGAAACCGACGTGATCAACAACGCTCTGTCGGAAGCCGGAGGGCGTGGACGGGCAACAGCAGATGAATTCATCGGAGTCCTGCTGCGTCGTGAGCTGATGACGAACTGGCAACTCGCCCGTGTGCTGGAAGGCCACATGCGAGGCTATTTCTACGGCCGCTACAAGGTTCTCTATATCGTCGGTGCCGGAACGTTCGCAAGGGTATATCGCGCCGTTCATCGGGACACTGGTGACGTCGCCGCGGTCAAGGTACTCCGTTCCCGCTACAGCAACGACAGTGACACACGGGAAAGATTCGGTCGCGAAGGCCGGATGGTGATGAAGCTGAAGCATCCCAACATCGTGCCGATTCACGAAGTCGCCGAGGAGAACGGCCGCAGTTACATGGTCATGGATTTTGTTGAGGGGCAGAACCTTCGTGACTATGTCAAAGCGCACAAGAAACTGGATGTTCCAATCTCGCTGAATATCCTGCGCGACCTCGCGGCAGGACTGGCCTACGCCGCAGAACGAGGAATCACTCACCGTGATATGAAACTTTCAAACGTTCTGCTTTCCTCGTCGCAGGTATCAAGGCTGGTTGACTTCGGTCTTGCTACCGTCAGCCGTGATTTTGCTGATGATCCTGACGACCTGTTCAATCCCCGGTCAATCGACTATGCAGGTCTCGAGAAGAACACGAACGCGCCCAAAAACGATCCCCGCAGCGATATCTATTTCCTCGGATGCATGTTTTATCACATGGTCACCGGAGAGCCGCCGCTGTTCGAGACGCGTGAAAGAATAAAAAGGCTGTCTGCCGGACGCTACCGGGAAGTCAAACCGATGACTTCGTACGACAGGACATTTCCCCACCGCGCGGTGATCCTGTGCAATCGCCTGATGGACCTGGATTTCACCAACAGGATTCAGTCGCCCAAGCAGGCGCTGGCGGAAACGGAAGCGGTCATCAAGGCGATCAAAGCCGGTGATACTCAACGCTTTGATGAAGAGAAAGCTGAGGAACTCAATAAGGCCTACGAAGCAAGGATTCGCAAGGAAGAGGAAGGAACCGGGAAGACCGTCATGGTCGTCGAGTCCAGCGCAAAAGTTCAGGACTCGCTTCGCGAGAAGCTGAAGAACGTCGGATACCGGGTGTTGATCGTCGGTGATCCCGATAGGGCTCTGGAAAGATTTGACGACCTCGACCCTGCCGAAGACCTGCCGGCGGATTGTGTGATTTTCGGCAGTGCCGGAAACGGGAAACGCGGCATCGAAGCGTTTCTCAGGTTCTCATCAATGGAGAGTACTTCCAGAATTCCCTCGATTTTGATGTTGACCGCGAAAATGGCTAAATATCGCTCCAAAATCGAATTCTCAGAGAACAGAACTTCTCTCGATATGCCCGTCAAGTTCAAGAATATGAGGCAGACTCTGCGAAAGCTGCTTGATCTTCCTGACCCGAATTCCAGTGCAAACGGCGACGGCGAACAAGCCTGATCCGGTTCGCCGGACAAACGCTGAATTTTCAAGATACGGTGGTAGCGCCACCGAAATCGAATAGCATATTGCGGCGCAGCTTTTATCACGTCGCTTTCACCTTGAGATCGAACTCCGATCGGTCCTGTCATCGCTCATGGAAATCCTCCAGCGAAACATCTACGACTTTCCAAAATACTACGATCTCGTTTACGGGTCTGACTGGAAAGCAGAATTCGATTTCTTGAACGGCGTCTTTGCTGCGCACTCTTCGCATCCGGTTGGCAACGTCTTCGAGCCGGCCTGCGGAACCGGCAGGCTCATCTATCGTTTCGCCAGAGCCGGTTTTCGCGTCGGTGGCAACGACCTGAACCGGTCCGCAATCGAGTACTGCAACGAAAGGCTGCGACGCGCAGGGTCTACTGACAATGCGATGGTCGGCGACATGACCGACTTCAATTTGCAACAGCCTGTTGATGCGGCTTTCAATACGATCAACAGTTTTCGCCACCTCAACTCCGAAACGCTCGCCGCAAATCACCTGGGCTGTATGGCGGATGCAATCCGGAAAGACGGGCTGTACGTACTCGGCCTGCATCTGTCTCCGGAGTCGGGGGAAACCTGCGATTCAGAAAGCTGGTCGGCAACACGTGGTTATCTGACGGTCAACTCATCAATGTGGCTGGTCGAGCGGGACTATGAAAGCCGCTTCGAAAGATTCGGAATGACCTTCGATGTCTATACGCCCACCAGGCAGTTTCAGATTCGTGATGAGGTCGCATTCAGAACCTACACGGCAATCCAGATTCAGTCGCTGATCGAACAGAATGGACGCTTTGATATCGAAGCCGTCTACGACTTCCACTATGACCTCGAACAACCGATTGAGCTGAACGAGTCGATCGAAGATGTCGTTCTGGTCCTGAAAAGAAAGTAACCGGCGCGCAACAGTTCTATTTGCGGAACATGAACGAACCGCCGATCAGCAGCAGGCCCAGTCCCGCCAGGCCGAAGACGCTGTAAGCAACATTTTTTAGAATCGCGCCCTGAGCGTTGTTGCGTACGTAGTCGGTTTCCTGGTATTCGCCCAGACCTTCCCGAACAGCGGCGTCCCACGTATCCCAGAGTTCGAATCCCTGAATGTCATCAAAGACCTGATTCTGCTCGAGGACGACTGCCTCGATGTCTGTATCGTCGATCAGGCTGTTGGCGCGCTGCATAAGGTAGAAGCCACCGGCGCCACCGATGACCAGCAGCAACAGCCCTGCCGCGAACAAGGAACTGGCTGTCCGGCTGGGCCCCCTGCGCGACGACGAAACCTGAGCCAAAGGCTCTTCCTTGAGGGGTAGCTTCTTGATGGCACCCATAGTCGGAATGTCAGTGGTTTCTCCGCAGCTTTCGCATCTTGTTTGTTGGCCCGATTGCCGGACGGTAACTTCGATGTTCGCGTCACAAAATGGGCAGGGAAGCAGGTAGGTGTCCGCCATGAAAATGTCCGGCAATTCTTGAAGTTGGGAATAAGTGACAGCAGTTCCGCTGTATCTGTTTTTTACGTATGGACAGTGCTTATGGTTTTCGTCCGGCCCCATTCAGGTGTGCCAAGTCAGGCGGAGAGCTTCCCCGATGGGACTACCTTAATCTCTGACCAAATCAGATTCACATCCCAAGCAGTGCTAATGGCAAAAGTGTTACCTTTAGGGCCGCGAATTGTGACCGGGGACACCACCATTGCAATCGAGCGATAAGCCATCAGGGATCGAACGATAAGTGAAGAGTATAACTGTATTGGTCACCGGCATTAACCACGTAACGTCGATCTCCGGGATCGCAAGCGCGACAAAGCCATTTTGTCCTAACGGAGTCTATTTCGACAGTGGTTACGTTTTTTCAACTGGACCTCAAAAATGCCGTGGCTAGAATTGGGGCGTAGAGATCAAACCTCTTGCTGTAGCAACAGCCCAAAAGAGTTGCCTGCCCGCGCAAACCGCGTGTACGGCTTCCGAACCTCGAGGCGACTTTGATTTCTCAACCACTTCCGTATCGTTTCCGGCGAACCTGAAACGATTCCAGCAATAAACAATGATCAACAGGGCTGTTGGCGATTTCAGAGAGCAACTTGCGTTGAAGTTGCGCTCTGGTGGTGTGTGCAGGCGGCATATTTTTTATCAGTTCCGCTAACCGTTACATATTTCCACCCGCTGTTCCTTCACGAGCTTCACGAGAGCTCTGTCAGAGCGGCGGTCCAACCGGGTGTTACGCTGATCCGTACATCGGGATGGGAATCGTTGCCCGAAAGTTTGAGTTCGGTTGATTCCGACAGACATCGTTACCGTCTCCGGTGCCACAGGCACACAGGGGCAAGGACGGTTGAAGAGCGTCTGGATGAGTCCACCTCAAGAGGCAATCATTAAATCATTAGGTCGGGAGAGCGCTTCACGTTTTGTGAATTCGCAATTTGTGATTTCGCAATGAACACCACAACTGCAGGTAACACCCGGACAGCAACGTCGATGGCGTTATTCTGTTCCAGTGAGACAGGCTTTGACGGCGTAAGACGTGCGATGCTCAAGAGAACAAACTGCAAAGCAATGCATGAGTTCGACCTCGACGATTTGATTGTTGTTTTTTGCTAACTGGAATCTTTTTCCAAATGCGGGTTGCAACCGGACTCACGGATAAATGGTGGTAGACTTACGTCAACCCATTTGTAATTCACTGGTTCAGTAACGAAACAAAGACTATCGCGGTAAACCTTGACGGTCCGGCGAACTCTGCGTGTCGTTGCAGGCAGTAACAGACAACAATAACCCGAACCGGAATAACTCCGGTTAACGAGGAGTGAAAATTGTACGACGCACTACTCGCGGCAGATCTCGATGACACAACCAGGACACGCGGCTCAAGCGAACTCTTCAATGAAGTTGTAACAACTCAGGGCGGTGACACTCCTGTCGAAGCCAACCGCAATGAAGAGGAACGGAAAGCCGGTGGAGAGATGCTGCCGGGCATCGATGAATCTGAATCGTGGTCTGATGACCCGGTCCGGATGTACCTGACGCAGATGGGTGAAATTCCCCTGCTGACCCGGAAAGAAGAGATCACGCTTGCCAAGCGTATCGAAGATACTCGACGCGAATTCAGAACCAAGTTGCTCGAATGCAGCTTTGTTATTCAAGGAGCCTACCAGACGCTGAAGCGAGTTCACCGCGGTGAACTTCCTTTTGACCGGACTGTTCAGGTTTCTGTGACCGATCGACTCGAGAAGGAGCAGATCCTCGGACGAATCCCGCACAACCTGGGAACGCTCGACGTCCTTCTCAAGCGCAACCGACGCGATTTTCTCGTTGCCTTTTCAAAATCACGCACACGGACAGAACGCCGTAATGCCTGGGCCAATCTGGCCAGGCGACGCCGTCGGTCGGTGCGTCTGATCGAGGAACTCGGGCTGAGAACACAGCGTATCGAAAACAAAATTCGCGAAGTTGAAGATTTCGGCCGACAGGTCGATGACCTCGTAGACAAAATTCGCAAACACAAAAAAGCACGAAAGCCCGCCGCCGAACGGCGTGAATGGGTACTGCAGCTTCGCGAGATTCTTCTGCATTGTCAGGAGTCGCCGCAGAGCCTGCGGAATCGTGTGCGGTTCCTCCGTGACGTTTACTCACGCTACCAGCAGGCGAAACGCGAACTGTCTGAAGGAAACCTTCGACTGGTCGTTTCTATCGCCAAAAAGTATCGTAACCGCGGTCTGAGCTTCCTTGATCTGATTCAGGAAGGCAACGCCGGTCTGATGCGTGCGGTAGACAAGTTTGAATACCGTCGTGGTTTCAAGTTCTGTACCTACGCGACCTGGTGGATTCGTCAGGCAATCACACGGGCCGTTGCAGATCAAAGTCGTACCATCCGGATTCCGGTTCACATGGTTGAGACCATGTCACGAGTACGAACTGTCTCAAGGCAGTTGCTTCAGGAACTTGGTCGCGAACCAACCCTCGAAGAAGTCGCTCGCCGTTCAGAAACAACCGTTGATGAAGCCCGTCGCGTTCTGGCGATGAGCCGCTATCCGATCTCTCTCGATCGTCCGGTTGGAAACAGCGAAGACAGCCACTTCGGTGATCTGCTTCCCGATGGCGAAGCCGAAAGCCCGTCGATCGGAGCATCGCAGGAGATGCTGCGTGGGCGGATCCAGAAAGTGCTGAAGACGCTCAGCTACCGTGAACGCGAGATCATCAAGCTTCGTTATGGTCTGGGTGACGGATACAGCTACACACTTGAAGAAGTCGGACACATCTTCAAAGTTACTCGCGAGCGTATCCGGCAGATCGAAGCCAAGGCGGTTCGCAAGCTGCAGCAGCCTAGCCGCAGCCAGGAACTTGTCGGCTTCCTCGATTAGATACTCCGACTTGCAATTCGCCGGGTTATCTCATAACCAGTTTGCGATGTCGTTGGATCCAGGCGACAGAAATGTGAAAAACCAGAAGGGCAGGACGTTGAGTCCTGCCCTTCTTTTTTTGTTCAATGATCTGCTTTCAGGACGGAGCCGCAGAAACCGGGCAAACCGAATCACATTGAACCGTTCACTAGTTGCCGGTCGACGGCGTCTGCAAAGCGGTCACCCGCCAGTTGAGTTGATGTCCCGGATTCAGTGACGGTGACGTCAAACTGTCGGCGTTGGTCGTATTCCCGTTCCAGCGATCGGTCACCGAAAAACGGGATTCCGCCGGATTCTGTTCCTGAACCAACTGCGGCCCATTGCTGGCTGGTTCTGCCTGTGTGCGCGGATCTTCATGAACGGTAAAAAAGAGGAATAGAATTCCACCGATCGCGAGGCACTCAAGAATAAGCGCGCTCAGGATTGAGCCGCCTTTGCGACGTCGCGCTTTGGGTTTGCTGTTGGGGCGCTGCCGATTCCGGCGGTTCGTCCGTCTCTGTCTTCGGGTGGTAAACACAAGCATCTCCTTATGGTGGCAGGCACACCATCTCATGTTGATGTCCGGCCAATCTCAAAACGCCTCATCCTCAGCGTTGTCATGCTTCTCCCGTCAGGAAGAAGCGTCGGTTAGCTACGGGCAAAAAGGATGCCGTGTTCAGCAAGGCACGAACTTCAATCAGTCAGATGGCGGTCGGATGCCGTGTTTTTCCATCTCAAATGGCTGCAATCAGAATATTGCAAGCACTTTCGGGCAAACGCGATAAGCCCTGCGGGTTGTGCTGTCTGTCGCAAAGGTGATACTTCAATCGCAGTTTCCGCGGCGCTTCAATGTCGCAAGTAAAGACCCTTGCCCGTCGCATAAATGTCTACCGCCTGTAAACCATAGGCAGAATCCAGAGGCCTGATGACTGATCCGGAAAACAATCCAGAGCCG
>JBCCFB010000160.1:0-14872 GCA_039029995.1 Planctomycetota bacterium | reverse complement strand
CGAGTCACGACCAAGGCCCGGTCAAAGAGCATGACCTGCAGGATCTCCTGCAACTGCTCTTCTTCGATAGCAGCAACCGCGCCGAGTGCGGCGGGGTCATTGATCGCAAAGATTCCGACGATGTCGCGGGTACCCTTCAAAGCATCTTTCGTTTGGCGCTGGCTGGCAGCTTCTTCAGCAAGGCTCGGCAGTCTCGCTACAATTTCGATCTGCGAATTTTCGTTGGCTGCGTCGGCGTTGTGCCCGTCAATAATCTCAAGAAAGCCACGTACCCGTTCCTGACAGGACTCAGCCTGCTCGTAGTCGAGAATCAGGATTTTGCCGCCTTTCCCGTCGAGAGCCTGAATCATGGCTTCGCCGGCCAGTCTGCCGCCAGCATAGTTATCAGTGGCAACGTGGTTTTCAATTTGTGCGTCATCCGCAAGGCAGGCGGTGTCGGCTGTAAAGACAGGAATCCCCGCCGCATTAGCATCCCGAATGGGGGCACCTACGGCTGTCGCGTTGCATGGCGTGATTAGAAGAACATCAACTTTCTGGACAATGAGATCGGCAATCTGTTTCGCCTGTTTGTCTGCGTTGTTGTCGCCTCCGAGCGTGACGATTTCATAGTCGTCGCCAAGTTCTGTTTCCGCGGCACCGGCAAAATCAAGGAAGAAAGGATTGGCCGTCGTTTGCACAAGAATTCCAACTGTCTTCTTGTCGTTTCCGCTTTGACCGCTGGAATTCGGTTCTGCTGACGGATCGCTGGAGCAACCGGCGACAACAAGAAGACACAGCGCGAAAACGATGGACGGTAGATAGCGGAACATGACGACTCCCGAATTTTGAAGTTCAGGTCGTCAGTTTAGCAGACGGGATTTGCGAGTCCATCACGTTGGCCGGATGAACAAGGGGCGAGAAGGCAGTTCAAACAAACAAAATAAGGCGCTGCCAGAGTCGACTTCGAATCAGATACGTCTGGCCTTCAAAGCGGCAATTGCGAGATAGCTACATCAACCCATCTTTTTGATTTTCTTGATTGCCCAGCGGTAGTGGCTGTCCATGTTGGCGCCGATGTAGCTGCGCAGCGCATTCTTTTTCGTCCATTTGAACTTACCGGGTGTCATGAATTCGGAGTTCGTCAAAGTGCGGACCCATTTCATAACCCGGTTGTGAGAAAGCAGAAGCTTGCGTTTCAGTACGGGCCATGGTTCGGATTTGAACTCTTCAAAGAGTTTCTGATTCAGCTCCCGCGTTTGCGACCAGTTGAATCCTTTGGCCGGCATGTCGGGTTCGCCTCCTTTTGAACCTGTTTTGTGCCATTGCAAAAGTAGTCGGTGCCAGCAATGCAAATGGGCAAGATGATCCTTGATGCTGCGCGCGGCCGTACCGGTTCCGACCCGTCTCGTGATCTGACGTTCTGTTAATTCATCGACGAGCATCCACAGCGTTTTCCATTCCTGCTCGCACCGCATTTCGAAATCCGATTTGCTTTTGTATTTCATAAACGGAGCTGTAGGTTCGAACGAGAGCCTGAATCGTAAAAAGCGTTGGATGGAGAGCGAGTGCATCGAGGAAGAAGCCAGCATACTCAACAAGCCAGCATACTAAAACTCAGCATGCTCAGTGAGCACTCAGCAGAACGCCGAAGCGCAGCAATCAACGCTAAGTCAGAAAACACCCGCCAGTATTGAAAGGCCGGCATTATGCCCCGGCAGTGTCCAGATACGGGTCTTGTCCCATTTCCCGCTGTACTTCCTGACGGTTCTTTTCGTGAAAGAGAAGCATTTTGCGAGACTGGAAATGCCGGGTCTCGATCTTCTGTTGAGCAGCTCTGAACATGCGGCTGTTTCCAGCCAGGGAGTCTGACGAACGGTTCGCATAGGTCTTTTTCAGCTTACCGGCCTTCTGCTCCCCGTAACCTGTTTCAAGGATGTCGTCTTCATAGGACATAAACTGGCGGTATGTTCCGGGATCACCTTGACGACCGCAGCGACCGATCAATTGACGATCGATTCTTGCCGAATCATGCAATTCGGTGCAGATCACATGCAATCCGCCGAGGTCATGAGCTGCACTAGAAATCTTAATGTCGGTACCGCGACCTGCCATGTTGGTTGCGACTGTTACACGACCGACTTGACCGGCGCCCGAAACGATATCGGCTTCACGGGCGAGGTGCCTTGCATTAAGCACATCGTGGTTGATTCCCTGCCTTGTGAGCAGTTGCGAGAGGCGTTCTGATTTGTCGATGGAACGCGTACCGATCAGTACAGGGCGACCGGATTTGTGGACCTCGATGACCTCCGCGGCGATTGCGTCCCACTTATGATCGTCGGTGGCGAAAACACGATCAGGCCACTGTTTTCGTCTTGGCGGTTTATTAGTGGGTACGTGGACTACCCGCGTGCCGTAGATTTTTCGAAGCTCCGTACCAGAATTTGCGACGGTTCCGGTCATTCCACAAAGCCGGTCGTAACGCAGGAAAAGGTCCTGAACAGTGACCCGCGCGGCCTGACCGTTGTCCATGGTCACTTCAAGTCCCTCGCGTGCTTCAATGGACTGATGTATCCCGCTTCGCCATTTTCTACCTTCGGCAAGTCGCCCCGTGAATTCATCAACAATGACGACTTCACCGTCACGGATGACATAGTGCCTGTCGCGAATGTAGTTCTTGTCAACGAATAGTGCCTGCTCCACCTGTTCGTAGATGTCGAGCACCGGTGTTTCCTGCAGAATGTCCGGTTGTGGAATCTTGCGAACGAGTTTGCGTCCATCAGCACTGAGATCAATGCGGCTTGACTCTGCATCGACTTCGAAATGATCGCCCTCTTCGAATTGCGAAATGGATTCCACGGCCCATTTGTACAACGCGATCTTCGCTTTGACGATTGCATCAGGCATGCTGCTGACGATAAGCGGCGTCCTGGCTTCATCGATAAGAATACTGTCCGCTTCGTCGATGAGGATAAAGTTCATTTCCCGCTGCACAGGGCTTTGCGAGGTGCCGGCCAGTTTTTCACTGACCATAGAAGCGATCAGGTGGCCGCCTTCGGAACGCTGACCTCGCCGGAAAATACGGTCGCGGAGGAAGTCAAAACCGATTTCCTTGGCGGTTGAATAGGTCATGTCACAGGCATAGGCCTGTTGTCGCCTGGGACGTGGTGTATCTGAATTGACCACGCCCACACTCATTCCAAGCATCTCATAAACGGGCTTCATGAGTTCAGCGTCGCGGGCTGCAAGATAGTCATTGGCCGTGACAAGATGGGCGCCTTTGCCTTCGAGTGCGGCGAGATACATCGGCAGCGTAGCCGTCAACGTCTTTCCTTCGCCCGTTTGCATGACCGCAATACCACCGAAGTGCATCGCCATTCCACCGATCAGCTGCACTTCGTAGTGCGACATGCTGACCGCTCGCGTTGCAGCTTCGCGCACAAGTGCGAACGCTTCGGGAAGAATGGAATCAAGCGTTGAACCGCTGAGAACTTTGTACCTCAGCGCAAGGCTTTGTTTGCGAAGTTGCCGATCGTTGAGTGATCGTAATGAATTCTGCTTGTCAAGAATTCGACGAACCTGCCCTCGCCAGCGTGACATGATGGATCGGTCGCGAACGCTATTGAAGCCGGGTAAGGTAATCAACTTAATTCATGCCCGGGACGAACGTCCGTCAAGGAAGAGTGGATCGACCGGAAAGCGAAACAGGAACTCTATTTGAATTCTCGCTCCCGCCAGCCAGCCTGATAGTTTGGATTGTTCTGAGGGTCGTAAGTAGTAGTCGCCTGGGCGAGAACGGCCGATGGCGAACTTGTCTGTTGTGGCACGGCCGAATAGACGTAGCCATTGTATGTCTGTAAAGGCTGGCCGTATTGAACTGTGCCATTGATCAGCGCGGGCTGGCCGTATCCTGCGAGTGGTTGGGCATTGGCGTTGTAAGCGGCTGCCTGTGGAATCGGATAGGTGACCGAAGCCAGTCGGGTTGCCGGAATCTGGTTGACAATCGTCGGCGCTCTAACGCCGGAAGCGTCCGTCGCCGGGAGGCGGGTGTCATCCTGTCTTTCATCGACTGAGGTCGTAGAGTAGTTGATCGAGTCCTTATACGAGTTGGCGGTAGGGGCTGACGCTATCTGCAAAGTCGTTGGTTGCTGGTTGAGGACACTTTGTGGTTGCGCCGTGCGCGACGACGCGAGGATTGTGCCTGAAGAAGGGTTTCCCGTAGCTGAAAGGTTGTTGTCTCCTGCAGGACGCCAGCCTTGAGGGGCAAGTGAGGGCGAGCCGTTAACGGGTGTTGGCGCGGTGGCATTCGGGTTGACCAGATAGGCGGGCTGCTGCGCCGTCGCAGTGGCTGCGTTGTAGTATGGGCTCTGGCCGTTCGGCGTGTTGAGGCTGTACGTTCCAGGCGCAGGAATAGTCGCCCCATAAGTTCCCGGGCGTAGTCCGCCGAAAAGTCCAGGCTGACAACCTTGTTGGCACCAGCCGCGGTTTCTACAGCCGGGAGCGACAACGATAATGGCTACGGCGAGGACCAGTAGTTGATATCTGAACGAGAGTTTTCGTGATAACCGTGGCTGGATCATCGCAATTCCTTTTGCCGACGATGGCGGGTAACGACACAACGCATAAGCGTTCAACCGCTCTGCTTCGATTCAGCAGAACTTAGCGCGGCGTACGTTAGCGTTTCGGCCGGGTTGGGCAATAGCAATTTGCCTGCGTGAACGTGACAGCAAACTTGCCTGCCAGGGGGGATCTGAGCAACTCGCCTGTGCTACCGTGGATACTCTGGCCCAGACCGGTGCCTGATGTCACCGGTGCCTGATGTCTAAGAGATAAGAAATCCTGCGAGATAAGAAATCCTGCATGCCGTGTCAGGATCAGGGCTGGTGTCGGTCCTGCCAGACACAGCCGGCCCATGAAAGTCCGACTCCGAATCCAACGAGCATGTGCTTGTCCTGCTTGCTCATTTTGTTTTCGCTGCGAAGGCGGTTGATAAGGATCGGCAGGGTGGAAGAGACCGTATTGCCGACTTCTTCGAGCATGATCGGCATCTTTTCTTCATTCACATTGAGCACCTCATGGAGGCGCTCGAGCATTTTCCGCGTTGCCTGATGGAAAAGCAGGTATTTGATGCTATCCATCGACATGGAAGACATCTCCAGAATTGCATCAACAAGTGACGGAATTCTGTTCTCTCCGAAATTGATGATTCCCGGACCGTCCATGTAAATTTCGCTTGGCCAGCGTTTGCGATGTCGAGGCGGAATAGCGTCCTCTTCGGGACGGAATCCGCCTTTGCCTACGATGAGCGTATTTGCACCCGATCCGTCGGTGCCGTACTTGAACCCCCAGAGTGACTGATCGTCGGCTGCATCGATCAAAGTCGCTGTTGCAGCATCACCAAAGATGGTTCGCATGCTGCGGTCAGTCGGATGAATAAACTTTGTGTAAGTCTCAGCGGTAACGAAGAGAATCCGTTTCACGGTGCCCGTGCGAATCAGTCCGTCTGCCAGTGAAAGTCCGTAGACGTATCCGCTGCATCCTTGATTAAAATCCACCGCGCCGCAGTGGGTTGGCAGGCCGAGGCGATCTTGAATGAGGCAGGCGGTCGTCGGCAGCGGGTAGTCCGGGGTCTGCGTGCAAAAAAGGAGATAGTCGATGCTCGCCGGATCAACGTCGAAATCCTTGAGCAGTTTTTCTGCGGCTTTGACACCAAGGTCTGCTGACGTTTCGCCCGGAGCCGCTATATGCCGCCGATCAATTCCGGTTTTGGATTGGATCAGAGCGACATCCCACTTCGGAAACTCGGCCTGCAAATCAGCTGAACACTCGACTTTTTCGGGGAGGTGGACAGCGATAGGCCCCAGAGCAGCGTACTTCACGATTTCCGGTCTTCCGTAACTAGCGGTTGGCGCAAAAAGCGGTTGGCAATCCGCTTTGAGAATACCCGCCTTGAGAATAGTTGAGTGCCGCAAAAATATCCCCGGCGTCGGCCCGGAAACGTTGCGGCAAATGCCCTGAATTAAAGGACGCAAATTACCAGAATTCCGCCCCTTGGCGAAGATGCCTCGGCTACAAAACCGCTTGAATGCAGAAAAGTTGCGGTTCTATAGCGGCACAACCTGCATAAACCGGAACGGAGGATTTTGGAGGTGCTTTTGCCAGGTGGCTAGATTCCCTGGCTGTTTTTCAATGCCTGAGACTGCACGGCTGGACCTCTGGAGTTGGTAATTTCGCGCCATTTGTCTGCAGCATTTTTCAAAGCTTCTTCCGGTTCCACGTCACCCTTGAGGCAACTCAAAACGGCTTCGTTCAGAGCATTCAGATACTCCATTCGCCCAGGAATGCGCGGGAAAATGAAACTGACGGAAGCTTCATTGCATGCTCTCAAAGTGTCGGCGTATTGCTGGGCGGCTGCGCTGGAAACTGCCTTTCCGGTCCACTGCTGCGGGTTGCCGAGGTGGCTGGCGCGAAACGGGCCGCTATTCACTGATGGCGGGCAGGCTTTCACACTGTTCATCTTGGCTGGCAGCCAACGGAGAAGCTCGTGCGCAGCAAGCGCATTCGGTGAGTCGGACCAGAGGGAGGCGACGAGGCCATCGAAACCGATGACGTCAACATGAGGCGAATCATCTCCGGGCCGTTCAAGCCAACCGTCCCGCGGATTGAAATAGTCAGGCGATCCGGGGATCCTCGTAATTCCAATCGAATCGAGGGCGTCGATATCGTCCTGCGGGAATGCGGCTGACGGCCAGCAAATTGCCATCGCGGACTGTCCCGAAACGATGTTTAAAAAGACTTCTTCCGCTGAGCGAATTTCATCGGGCTGTACATCGCGGATGATGGTTTTCAATTCCGACAATGCACGCACAAATGGTTCCGACTCAATCAAAGGATCCATTGTGTCTCGGTCAAAAATCGTGGAAGTCTGACCACGTGCGCGGACGTAGGGGGCGACCCGGACCAGAAGCATTTGCGCAGCGCGGCCTTCGGCCAGCGGCAATTGAACATCTGTTGGAAGATCCTGACCGCCTTCACCACGAATCGTCTGAGCATCAACCAGTTTGGAAACGACGCGGTCAAACTCCTCCCAGCTTTGAGGGATTCCGGCATCGATCGCATCGAGCACGTCCTGACGATACATCAGCGAAGCCACAGGGCTCCCAAGGGGAACTGCGAAGACAGACTTCTTGAAGGTGACGAGTGTTCTCCGGCTGTGCCTGAGCAGTTCGCGGTTGTTGACATGCTCGGTATCCGACCAGATTCGTCCCGGGACCTCTTCAATTCTACGTCGTGAAACCAATTCACCGATCATTGCCGGCGGATAGATGATGACATCAACCTGTTCGGCAAGCTCGAAATCTCCGGCAATAAACTCTTCCGGGTTGACGTCGACGATCGTAATTTTTGAGTCGTGAGAGGCCGCCCACTGGCGTTCGAAGATCGGGCCTACGACCGAATCTCCGACGATAGCCACTGTCATGTCTGGAAGAGCTCTGGCAACAACTTCGGATTCTTCGGGACCGGTTCCACCGGGCTGCTCGCCATCGTTACAGTCCGAGAGAGTCCAGCATATCGCAAGCAGCAACGCCGGCAGTACGAGAATCGAAGGTGACTTAGTGAGCTTCATGTCTGGTTCTTTAGTTATCGGAAGTTGTTCACAGTTTATGCCAATTACGGCACATCGAGAACACGCTGCGGTTGTATTCTTCTACGCGTCAAGAAACGAGCCGCCAGCTGGTGATCCGGGGCCGGATGCCAGTGGAGTGGGCCGGTCTGCGGTCACGCGCCTGACAATATTGTTTATGGGTTCGGGGCACCGATAGTTCGCCCCCGTCCTCCATCTGGCAACGAATTTTGGTTAACTTCTTGTCTGTCTCCAACGTGACCCCGGAATCAAATGAAATGGCTGAGCAAAACCCCGCAAGTGGAAAACGCCGGATGTTTCCCGAATTCGGTCGCATATGCGGACTCCTTGCGGTAAGTCTGGTCGCAGGCGTTCTGTTGATGCTCAACACTCAGCGACATTTCGAGAAGTCGATGGATTCCCGTCACGGCTGGCCGATGGTCTACCTGATCAGGACATCAGATTTGTTGCCGATGAACGATGGCGCCTTTCAGAATGTTTATGCCTGGCCACTGCCCGTTCAAGAGAACGAAATGCGAACCTTTAGCGTAATGAACCTTGTGACTAACCTGATTGTGGCGGCGGGAGTATGTACGGTTACTTACGCCCTTGGCTCGAGTATGGGAAGAAAGTGGCTCCAGCCGCGGCCCGCGGGTACTCACCCTGGACAAGGAAGATTAATCGAACCGAAATAACCGGCGCCAGAACGTATCGCCGGTCACACCGTGGATGAGTGGTTTCATACAGGTTTTGACACATCCGGAACGACTGGATAATTTGTTCCGAAACGTGGATTCCCGTCCGGGATTCGACTGAACAGGTACGAACATGAAGAACATTTTGCTGGCGGCCTTCGGGCTGGTTGCGGTCGTAGGAATAGCCGTCGCCCTGTTAATGCCGGGAGACGCTGCTCCGCTTTACACCAACGTTTTGCTCGGCGGGGAAGCTGAGACTCAGGTCAATTTTATTTCCCGCGGGCGTTCGGTGTTTGTGGATGAAAACAAAGATGGAATTGCCCAATCATCGGAACTTGCAGGAACGACAACCCTCGAACGCCCGTTGGTCCTGACCTCAGGGGACGGAACACGGACCTACATCATTCATGCCAAGTTGATGTTCGGCGAGGATGTGATCAGTGAGACGTTTCCGCAGAAGTTCGAGGTCAACGTCCGCGTAAAACCAACCGCGGCGGATATCGAGCACTGCGCCGCATGTATGCAGGCAGGTTATGTCGTCATGGGTAAGTCAGCCGACGACGCGTCTACCATTTGCTTCGATGGTCCGGTTACCGCGAAGTTGATCGCGTTCGATCCCGCCATTCTCGAACGCGGGCATGAGTTTGACTTGCAGGTTGCTCTGACCATCAACCAGTCCTGTGACAACAGCTGGTCAGCCTACTGTCTCGGCGACGCGACCAGCAAAGAGCTATTCAAAGACGGAGAGCATCCAGTTCTTGAACTGACCTATCAGTCACCTGATGCGGAACAGCCGGTTGTAGAGACATGGCCGATCGACGAATTCTGCTGATCGAACAGCTTTTCGGGCTCCGTGCGAGCTCCAATGGAATCTGTCGGAACGATCAAAGGTATTGTCAAATTCGACAACTGGTCCGTGATGCCGGTCGAAGGTGTGGAATTCGAATTTGAAATTCCCGAGTAGGCGCTGCCGTCTATTCGATACCGACGCAGTAAGATTTGCGAACTATCGACAGGTAGCTTTATCCGCAGTTCGACTTGGCCGGAGGCGGGGTACTGCTTTGGGCCTTGTGCATCCTGCCGTCAGGGTGACATCCCGGTAGATCTTCCGAATACCATTTCTCAAGTACCGTTTCCCACTGTTCGCGCGTCTTGACCTTCACCCAGTCCGCACGGACCTTTTCGTATTGAGGATGCAGGATCGAGTATTTGATACCGAACTTGCGCATCAGCTGGCCGACCCTGGAACCGTAGACTTGTTCTGCCAGGTCGTAGTGATCGCGGATTACTTCCCTCTGCTCAAAAAGCGATGGTGCATCGGGCAGCGGTTTGCCCTCAGCCAGAGCCATCGTTTGAGGAAAGATCCACGGGTTGCCGATCGCGCCGCGAGCTACTGTGACGCCATCTACGCCCGTCTCCTTTATCATCCGCAGACAGTCCTGAGGCGTGAACAGATCTCCACTGCCGAGGACAGTCCGTTCTCCGGCATGTTCTTTCAGCTCGCGTAGAAATTCCCACTTGCTGGGCCCGATGTAGCGCTGTTCGACTGTCCGCCCATGAACGGTCACTGCGGCAATTCCATAATTAAAGGCCGCATCGAGAATCTGAAAAAAGTTGTCGCGGCTCTCCTGTGAGTCATCGATTCCCCGTCGCATTTTTACTGTGACGGGAATTTCCGACGGGACATTATCACGGGTTCGGTGAATGATCTCGATTGCGATGTCAGGCTGGCTGAGGTGAAATCCACCACGGCAACGCCCGAGGACTTTTTTGACGGGGCAGCCGAAGTTGATATCGATAATGTCGAATCCTGCTTCAACCAGTTTCATTGCCCCTGCCGAAAACTGTTCCGGCTCAGCCCCCATCAACTGTCCACCGACGGGGTGTTCGGAAGGGTCGATACAGAGGAAGTGGCTCGTTCGTTTGCGTTCTTTCAGGTCGACGAGAAACTTATCCAGCATCACCTCGCAGACTGTGTAGGGTGCACCCAGCCTGCGCGCGATAACACGCATCGGGCAGTCGCTGTATCCCGAAAGCGCGGCTTGAACGACGGGAAACCCGATTTCCACGTTGCCGATCTTCAATGGCTTGAGCCACGGAGCGCCCGGATAGGCGACGGCTTCGTTCTGATTCTTGATAGATGATGACGGGGAATTCATGGGGCGGGTATTTATGCTTATCCAAATCCGCGATAGCTGGCTGTCGGGCGGCAACTGAAATAGTCGAATTCAATTGAATTCTGTACGATAGCCCGGAATGAGATTATACGGCAGTCGCAAAATATGACTGCGCTGAATCGACAATTGAGTAGCGAACCGGATGTGTCGCCGCCACCGGACTGAGGCAGGTTCTGACGTGGGCAGAAAATGGAACTTTTGCAGGATATCCTGATCAACTTCTGGCCGTTCTGGGTCACGATAGCCGTCATTCTGGCGGCAATTATCCTTCTGCGGATGTATGCGTCCGGAATGCGCAGGATGCCGTATATCGCACGCGAGCGGCTGGTCACCAATTCTGAACTGAAGTTCTACCGGACTCTGCGAAAAGCAGTCATGGATGACTGGGAGATCTTTGCAATGGTAAGGATTGCAGACATTCTACGTGTCAAACCAACGGCAAAGAACAAACGGACGTGGATCAACAAGATACTCGCCAAACACATTGACTTTGTTCTTTGTGATCCCGCATCTTTGAAAATCGTGATGGCAATAGAACTGGACGATAAAAGCCATCAACGTCAGGATCGAATCGAGCGCGACCTGTTTGTTAACGAGGCGTTCGAATCAGCCGAAATTCCGCTGTTGCGGGTACCGGTAGAGGAAAAATACTACGGCCGTGACATTCGCGAACGAATTGAAGACCTGCTCAACGGCTGACCTGCTATTTGGCTGACCTGCTATTCGGCTGACCTGCCTTTCGGCGAAGAAAGACGACACGAAGGATACGGCTACACCTTTTAGTCCTGCACAGATACACTGCTGGCTCGCCTCAGCGACATCTATTGAAAGCACCCTTTTGAATCGACGTGAACGCTACCTGGACCGCAATGGTGACCGGCACGGCGTTATCGCTGTGGTTCTGGTTGAGCGCAAATTCCTGGTCATCAAGCGCTCCGAGCACGTTCGTTCGCCGGGAATGTCCTGTTTTCCCGGTGGAACCATTGAGATCGGCGAAACCCAGCAACAGGCGCTGGTTCGGGAAATGCAGGAGGAACTGGGGATCGATGTGACTCCCGTTCGCAAAGTCTGGGAAAGCCGCCTCAGAGCCGGCTGGAAGCTGCACTGGTGGCTGACGGCAATGAATACTTCCCAGAGAATCATGCCCGATCCCGACGAGGTCGAGGACTACGGCTGGTTGGAAGCCGACGAAATTCGCCCCATGGAAGATCTGCTTTCCAGTAACCGCGAGTTTTTTCAAGCGCTTGAAAAGGGAGAGATCCGGCTTTGGGATAGCTGATGCCGGAAATCAAACTGAGTCACTGAAGCAGGAGCAGTCTATTCTTCAGTCGCATTGTTAAGCCTCAGCAGCGGTGCTTTTCTGATGGCGCGAAACAGCCTGCTGTAATAATTACAAAACATGCAGCCGCAGCAACGAGAAACGCCGGACCAATGTTCTTTAGTTGACGCAGGTTAACGCACGCAGCTAGCTCGTCTTGAAATATCTGCACTTTTGAACAGATCAGTCTTGCTGCCTTCGGAACGCTTCCGTAGATGTATCGCCGAACTTGAAACACACGTTGGTCGCACCGTTTCGGCCAACCCAAACACATCAGAGTTCAGCTGCTTAGCGTCGGATTCGCGGGACTCTGGCGCTGCCCTCCCTCCTGGGTCAGAGCTATTTTTACTTGTCGTTTATGGTTTCTGGGTCGACCGATTCGACAAGTGCTCACGGCTGAGCTTCGACCGGGTCGCTGAAAGAGTTTTGCTTTTTCGGCACCCGGGGATACAAGAAGAAGACGCTGATGATCAGACAGATCATCTGCGTCTTTTTTTTGGGGGGTGCACCTGTGATTCATTCTAGTGATTTGTTCTAGCCATTGAATTGCGTGACACCTTCAAGTTCCAGGAGCCGGACTTTGGTGGCAGTACCGTCGACGGCTGAGTAGCCACCTAGTGAACCGCCGGCTCCGATTACCCGATGACACGGAACGATCAGCGGGAATCGATTTCGCCTCATTACCGTTCCCACAGCCCTCGCGGCACCGGGGGAACCGGCGATGGTTGCAAGTTCACCGTATGATCTCATCTCGCCATAAGGAATAGCCCGGCAGGCGTCCGTGACAGATTTCTGAAAATCTGAAAGATGTTCCATTTCAATTTTCCAATGCTGGAAGTCCACTTCTTCTCCCCGCGCATAGGCTTCAACTTCGTCGAGCATTGTTTTTTCAAACTCAGTTTTGCGATGGGAGGGAGCTTTCTGAATTCCGAACTCATTTACGAGGTCGACAATGGAGTGTCTACCGAATTTTGTTTGTTGTAGAACGTCTTCCAGCATGAGAAGTCCGACCAGGCCGATGCGCGTTTTGCGAACAAGCAACCGGACTGAAGCGTCGTCAGTTAAGTGCGTCATTGGTATTTCGGTTTGCAAAATGAGAGACGATTGACGTGGCCGCCGTACAAATGAAAAAGGTCATGATGAATTTTGCGACTCCTTAGCCGGGGACAACAGCGGTGTCTTCCCCGGCAGTCAGCTGCCCGGGCGCGGCAATCCGACCTAAGTATTCGCTTGCTTCCCCGGCAGCCACAACTGCGCTTATCTGTTTGCGGGCGTGTGTATACAATTCAAAGCGAAGGATCTGACAGCTCAATGAAATATATCATTGGGAATACCCGCCTTGTGCCTTCACCACTCGCACCCACCTGCATCCAACTAATCAATCGGTACGAAAAAAGTCTAAATGCGTCGTTGACGATATCGACGGAGGTTGCCCCGGAAGTAGTTTCTTTCCGTTGCACCTATAGCGGCGTTGGAGGATAAATGAGCATCAGTTCCGGATCTGCTGCGGATGTCGTTTCAGTTCTGGAAGCATGGGAATGCTTTATCCGTTCGTACCAGAACCAATGGACGGAAACATGGACAATTATAACGGGCTTGCTGACGAACATTATGTCAATTTGAATTTGACGACTGAACTGGACCTGCCGGGAACTCGAGACACACTTCTGCACTTCTTTGAGCAGTTGCGCAAACGATTCCCGACCATGAGGAATTTCTATCGCCGTGATCGCGGTGATTTTGTGCTCGAAGAGGATAAAGACGGTGGCAGTTATCGCTGGGCCACAGTTGAACAAAAACGTATTTCCAGCGGATACGTGAATCCACCAGATACCGTGCTCGTGACGAGCCAGCACGAAGCGGTGCTTGAATCGATTCCGTATTCGTTGTCGGTGAGTCCGCTTGACTGCGAATCGCTGAACTACATGCTCGGTTTCGATTTCAATTTTTGCGGAAATCAGCATGAGCTTCTGGCAAATGCACTCGGTATACAGCCGGCCTTTGAGCCGCTGACTCGTCTGCCGGGAGCACGCATCGTTTCGAGCGAACCTTCTATCCAGTTAGCGCTCGAAGATGATTGCAGGACCCAGTGCCGGTTAAACGTCGAAACCCGGACTTCTGCATACCAGATTCGCACCGGTGAATATCCGACCGAGCAGATCAGCGTTTACCTGACGCTAAGACGTTATGGATCGCTTGATTCCAATGAGTCGTTCGTCAGCGAATTGCGCGACTTGAAGGCGCGAGCGGACGAACTGATGCAAAGCTATGTGATCGATAATGTCTTGCAGCCTTTGCAGCAGGCGATCTCGATCAGTTAGTCCGTTGGCCTTCGCCAAACAGTGCAATACCAAACAGCGGCAATAGAATAGTCTTCAAGCCTGCGTAAGAACGCAGGCTTTTTTCGTGGAGTAGTTCATTCGCGTCAGAGGATCTGGGTCTTTGAAGCGTTCAAGACCTTAGTAGGCCAGTAAAGAGGTGGGCGGAAGCTGCAGCCTGGAACTGCGCGTTCTTTTTTAAATGCTGCTGCATGCAATCGTCCGAAAGGCCGATGTGTCCTGAAGAGTCCAGTGGAAATCGTGTGGTAGACTGAATCGCACCGGTAGAGAATTGAGAGAGTACTTGGACGCCCAGCCGGAAAAGCGTGAAGAAGAGCAACGTGAAGAAGAGCAACGTGAAGAGGAGCAACGAATGATATTTCAAAGTAACGCGGAGTCAGGGCGAGTCCTTCGGACGCTTGGCATTCTCCTCGCATGCTCATTCTGCATGATCCAGAGTGTGCAGGCTCAGTTTATCGGAAACAACACGCCCGTCATTTCTGCCGGACTTGGGAAGGGCGTGAATTTCGGAAACATGCTCGAAGCTCCCTACGAGGGTGCGTGGGGTCTAGTCGTCGAAGAAATCTTCTTCGACAAGGTTGCGGAACTGGGCCTCGATCATATCCGGCTTCCGGTCAGCTGGACGCATCATGCTGCTACCACTGCGCCGTACACGATCGAGGAGGATTTCTTTCAGCGAGTTGACTGGTGTATCAATCAGGCGCTGGCGCGAGACCTGAAGATCATTGTCAACAATCATCATT
>JBCCFB010000159.1:0-14905 GCA_039029995.1 Planctomycetota bacterium | reverse complement strand
TTTAAAATCTCTTCTGCTTCCAGTTGTTGCCAAATTTCGGGGGATTGATAACAGTCATTTTCTGTTAATTCAGTTGCTGGAAAAGTCCGCGAACAACTTCACATCAGTAAAAAAGCTACGTTTTCCTAGCTGCGCATCGTTTGCTGCAGTCCTTTCGGGGGCCGGTTTCATCCGGCAACCATTCCCAGCCTGTTTCCTGCCAAATCTGGAATTCGTAATGAAGTTTGTAGATGTATCAAAATCCATCGCGAACTGGTTCTGCGCACAGGAAAAAGGCAGTAACACTGACTCTGTCACCGGAATGGTGGAGTTAATGTCGCTGGAGGAACGGGTTCTTTACAGTGCGGCTCCGGTGCCTGTTGATGTTGATGCCGGTAGTCATGAAGTTCCTGAGGTTGATTTCGACGAATCGTTTTTTGCGTCGATTGAGAAGAATCTGGACCTCATCGAATCGGGAATCGGTGTTCTAGCTGACGACTCACTTGACCTCTCGGGGCTGGAGAGAGTTGATGAGCAGTCGCAGGAAATCGTCATCGTTGATCGCTCAGTAGACGACTATCAGACTCTCGTCGACGATATTCTCGCGTCCGCGGACCATGACAATATTCGTATCGAGTTTATTGACGTTGATGAGAATGGTGTCGCACGCATTTCTGAGCTGCTGAGTGCTGGAATCCGTTATGAAGCATTGCACCTCGTGGCTCATGGTTCCGATGGTGAGCTGGTCCTCGGGCAGGAAAGGCTGAACTCATCAACACTTGAACGTGCCGGCATCGACGGTTGGCAGAGTGGACTGTCAGGTGAGGCCGACATTCTTATTTATGGCTGCGACGTTGCTCAGACGGATTCGGGCAAGGCATTTGTTGATCGTCTGGCCGAGATCACCGGCGCAGACATTGCGGCCAGCGATGACTACACCGGTCACCGGGATCTTGGAGGTGACTGGCATTTTGAATACTTAGTCGGACAAATCGACACCGGAATCGCCTTCTCGCGAGACGTGACTACCAACTGGGCTCAGGTTCTGGTTGCAGTCGATACCTCGACGGAGGGTGGATACAACGCAGACCGCTCTATTGCAGCCGACGCAAACGGCAACGTCTATTTTGCGTTCACATCGACTACCGAAGGCGTCGACGGCGAGGACATCATCGTCACCGGTTTCAACAATGTTACCGACGCAAGTCTGTTTCCGGCATTTGTTGCCAACACGACTACATCCGGCGATCAACACTGGGCGACGATTGCAGCCGCGGAAAACGGCGATTTCGTCGTTGTCTGGCATACGTACGATGGTATTGCCTCAGACTTGTACGCCCGCGGATTCTACGCCGACGGGACTGAGAAGTTTGCAGAATTCCAGATCGATCCGGGAATCACGTATGCAGAGGATCCTGTCATTTCGATGGATCGTTTCGGCAACTTCGCTGTCACCTATGAAGGCCGTGTCAGCGGCCTGATCGGTTCCTACGAGATCTACGTCCATCACTACGACGAGTTCGGAAATCAGATTCAAGGTCAGACACGGGTTAATGACTCGACATCCGGTGACCAGTTCAATTCAAGCGTTGCCTTGAATGACAACGGTGAGATGGCCGTTTCGTGGCGGGATAGTGCTGGAGATCTTTACTACAAAAAGTACGCCAGTGACGGCAGTTCCGCCGGTGAGGTTCTGGTAAGTACTCTCGACACATTCCACCACACTTCGATCGCAATCAATGAAAGCGGATACGTTGTCGTAGCAGGCTCGTACACGGAATCCAGCAACGACGATATCTTTGCAGCTGTGTATCGTCCCGATGGAACGTCGCATACGTTGACGGCTCATCCTGCTTCCACCGGTTCACAGAGAAACGTTTCGGTAGCAATCCTCGACAACAACGACGTCGCCGTTTCGTGGGAAGGCGAAAGCGCGGCACTTGCGGATTCTCAAGGTACTTATTTCAGTATCCATCAATACAACTCGGGTTCCGACGACTGGTCTACCGCTATCGACGAAGTGCACATGCAGTCGGAAGTCTCGGAGCAGGGGCAGAGCCAGAAGAACGCATCGGTAACAACTGCCCGGGGAGAAGCCTTTGTCTTTGGTTTTTCGCAGAGTGATAATACGTATGTCGTCTCTTCGTTTGCGAAAGGCTTGAACCAGACTCCTACCAGCAGTAACAGTACGGTAACCTCGCTGGAGAACTCGACGTGGCAATTCGACGGTTCGGACTTCAACTATTCCGACCACGAGGGAGATTCAATTTCGAGGATCGCTATCCGGTCTCTTCCATCGGTCGGCCAACTGCTTTATTCCGGAACTCCACTCGTCCAGGCAGATATTGATTCAACGCCCGATGGCTTTGAAATTGATATAGCCGACATCGGCAACCTTACCTACGAGCCGCCCTCGGATCAGTATGGATACGGAGTTGCTTCGTTCGACTACCGCGTCAACGACGGACAGAACTACTCAGTAAACGATTCCACAATGACGATCGACATCAATGCCGAAGATCGTATCTGGATATCGAACAACGGCTCAGGCAGCGCAGTTGGAAGCATTCCTGATTACACAGGCGCTGGAACTCTTCAACTTGGTGGCTCCGGATTCCGGCTTGGTTTGCCAAGTGCCGGTGACTGGTCCAGGCAATTCAATCTCGACTCTTTCGGCTATAACATCGAAGCACTCCATTACGTGTCGTCGTCAGTGGATGTGGGCGACTACACATTGAATGCCGGAGACATTCTGTTTTCGATAGACGGCAACGGATCTCTTCCCCTGGAACTCGGAAATGCATCGCTGGGAACGTTCGACTTCAATGATGAGGATATTATCGTTTTCCGATCAACGGCCCCCGACTATTCGACGGGGTTTTTCGAACTGTTGATCGACTCCAGCGATGCAGAATCAACAGATCCATTGATGAATTTCGGGAGCATGTATGCCTTCACCCTCATCGAATCTGACACAACGATCGGCAATCAGGTTATCGATGCGGGCAGTATTCTGTTCACGCCCTCAGGGAGCAACAACAGGGATGTCCTGTTGATGAACGTGGCTACGACAGGTGAAGATTCGACGTCTACCTCAACAAGCCTTTTAATTGATGGCAGTGACCTGAATCTCGGCCACAAGATTGAAGGGCTCGACGTTGTCGAACAGACAACAACCATCGGTGGACAGGTACTCAATGCCGGAACCGTCGTAATGGCGATCGACAATAGCAACACAATTTTCGGTTCTCTGGCTACCGAACATTTCGATCTGGTCGCAATCGACCTCACCACGACTTCCGTCGGAAATACAGCTTCTGGCAGTGCATCAATCCTGCTGGATGGCAGTTCCGTTGACTTGGACTCTACCGGTTCTTTAGCCATCGACGCTTTTTCACTCCTTGGACGGCCGGATAACAACGCCCCTTCCATTACCGATCAAACCGTTTCAATTAGCGAGCATGCAACGGCCGGAGATCTTGTCATCGACATCACGGCGACTGATGCCGATCACGTTGAAGGCGATTTTGTTTACTCGTTTGACGGTGGAAATACGAACGGTGCCTTCGCGATTGACTCGACCACTGGCGAAATCACCGTAAACAACGCAAACGAACTTGATTTTGAAACAACGCCGACCTACTCGCTTGTCGTGCGTGTTGAAGATCCGGATGGTGAGTTTGATCGTGCAACAATTTCTGTGAATCTGACCGATGTCACTGAACCGGGGATCAGCGGTACGATCTTCGACGATGTCGGAGCGGACGGATCAATAGCATCAGACGCTGGACTTGCAGGTGTGAGCGTCTATCTGTACGCCGATCTGGGTGGTGGCATCGACACGGCAACGCTTGTTGCAACAACAACGACCGATAGCAGCGGGCGGTATGTATTTAACGAAATCAAACAAAACGACTATTTCATCGTTGTAGATTCCAGCACGATTTCATCCGGAGCAGGCTACAACACAGGGTTCTCGTCTGCGACAGTCTGGGCGGAGCAGACTTATTCAACGGCTGGCGCTGTAATCGGACCTAAGGCAGGGCTTGCCACGACCGCAACAACGAGTTCAGGCGCCTTTTTCGGTGGAGCCGAAGCGGGAATTTCCGATGACGCCTCGACGTTGTTAACGGCTCAACACATCAATTTCGTTTCCGTTACAAATGCGGATGTTACCGGGATTGACTATGGATTCAGTTTCAATGTCGTAACCAACGTTAACGACTCAGCTGCTCAGGAACAAGGAACGCTCAGGCAATTCATCAATAACGCCAATGCGATATCGGGCGCGAACGCTATGAGATTTGTGCCCGCCGTCGCCTCCAACGAATCGGTGGCTTCGGAAGAGTGGTGGCGAATCGCTGTCACGACGGCGCTACCGGTGATTTCAGATTCGAATACGATCATTGATGGCCAGGCCTATTTCACGACAGGTGGTGAGCGTGATCAAAACACGGTCACTCTTGGGACCGGCCTGACGGCTGATGGAACAGTCGGGACAGGTGCGGATGGAGTGGCAGGTACCGGCGATGAGGTCGTTGTCCTCTCAACTTCTCCTTCCGGCGGTACCAATTCCGCAGGACTGGATGCGCCTGAGCTTGAGATTTTCGATGACGCCGGTCTGGCGTGGGGACTTGTCGTACGCGCTACTGACGACGCTCCCGTTATTCAGGATATCGAAATCCGGAATATCTCAATCTATGGATTCGGAGCGACTGTCGGTGAAGGAGCCAATATCTGGGTTGATGGCTCCGGTTACTCTTCAAGTCTTGCAATGGACAAACAGGTCAGCAATGTGACGATCACCGGGAACGTGGTTGGTATCAGCGCCGGCAGTGGTAGTGGCAGTGGAGCCCTGCTTTCGACCGAATCGTCTGACAACATTCGCGTTACACAGGCTGATTCCGGATTCATCTACGACAATATCGTGGCTTTTGCCAATGATGTTGGAATCAAGATCGAAGGAGACTCAGCGGGCGATGGTGCCGATGGATGGGAAATCGTCGGAAACGTTGTTTACGGAAATGGTTCCCGCCTTGGTGTGCACGACGGTATCGATCTCAAAACCGGTTCAAATTTCGCATTCATCTACGGGAATCTGATTTTCGACAACTATGGATCCGGAATCGATTCATGGGGTGGCGGCGATGGCCACACAATCCGCGACAACACGATTACGGGAAACGGTATTTCAGTGGTGGAAACGACCGGAGTACGAATCTTCGGTGACGCCTTTGAAGTGACCCGAAATATCATTGCGGGCAACACCGGGCCGGGAGTTCATATTGTCGGCGCAGCTTCAACGACGTTATTCGATTTTGACGCTGCGGCAAGAGCTTTGGTCAGTATGAATTCGTTTTACGGCAACACCGGGAACGCGATAGATCTCTCAGCAAGCCTGACAGGTGGCTTGTCGTTTAATGATCTCGACCTCAATTCCGACGGGGTTCTCTCGCTTAGCGAATCTCCAGCAGCGATGCAGAGCATTTTCAGCTCAGTCGACTCTGATTCCAGCAACGACTTGAGCGAGGCTGAATTTGTCGCCGCTAGTTCAGCTGTCCTGCGCACCGGAGATTCGATCTCCGTCAATGACGACGCCAGAATTTCGACGTCCGGCAACGAAGGAATGGACTACCTCGAGTTGCAGAAGATCGGACTCGAAGCTAACGGCTCATTGTCCATCGTTGGCCAGATTGATCCGTCGATGAATCTCACGCGGGTCGAAATCTATCTGACCGATTCCGGCACCGGCGATTCTCTGCTTGCCATGAACTACGGTGAAGGTCGGACGTTTATCGGCGCGTTGGAAGCAGGCGATTTCACGCTGGCTGTTGACGGGCGTTTTGAAGGCGTGCTGTCCGAGCCGTTTTCGGGCTGGCCCGCAGGCGTTACATCGCTTCAGGAAGTTTCCGTAATCGCGATCGACTCCAGCAACAATACTTCAGAGTTCAGCAACAACGTAACGATCAACCAGGTTCCTGTTGCCGCCAATTCTTCGCAGAACGGGCAGGAGGACAATCAGGTAGTTCTTCGAGCAGGCGATTTCAACTTTACCGACCAGACCGGGGACTCACTGGTCAGAATCCGGATCAGTACGCTTCCAACAAATGGAACGCTGTATTTCGAAGGAAGTCCAATAACGTCTTCGCTCGGGATTCTTGCGACGGATCTCGACCTAGACAAGCTGACGTACGAACCGAACGGCGACTTTTACGGTGTCGATTCATTCACCTTCAGGGTCCACGACGGGACTCACCTGAGCACTGCTGCGGCTGTTTTTGAGATTCATGTCGATCCGGTCAACGATGCGCCCGATGGAATAGACAACACAATCTCGCTTGCTGAGGATGGCGACTATACATTTGATGTAAATGACTTCGGATTCAATGATCTAGCTCCCGGTGACGGTCACTCTCTGCTCGGCGTGATAGTCTCGACTCTCCCGGGTGCAGGCACGCTGGAGCTGAATGGCAGTTCCGTTTTTGAAGGCCAGGCGCTGAACGCTTCCCAGATCAGCCAGCTGGTCTATGTCCCCGAATCCGACGTGTCCGGGCCGGGGGCCGACTCGTTCACGTTCCAGGTGATAGATGACGGTGGAACTGCAAACGGAGGCAGCGATCGTGACCCTGTGCCCAATACGATTACATTTGACGTCGCACCATCAAACGATTCGCCATCAATCCTGACAGGGAACGTTTCGATTCCGGAAGGAATGACGGTGGTGACCACACTGACGGCCGCAGATGTTGATTCCACTTCTCTGTCATTCAACCTGACCGGGGACGGGGCCGACGACAAATTGTTCAATATTGATCCTGCCACGAACGAATTGCGTTTCAACGTTGCCCCAGAGTACAGGCCGCATGGTGACGCCGATGGTGACGGTATCTACGAAGTAGGGGTTAGAGTAGACGACGGTTCCGGAGGCAACGATTCCAGGATTCTTCTGGTCACTGTCACAAATGCTCTCGAAGAAGCGCCCGTGTTCTCCCGAGCAGCGGATTTCGTGATTGCAGAAAATCAATCCGTACCGTTTTCGATCGGGCGCGCAGTGGATGCTGATGGTGATTCCATCACCTATTCGTTAGACGTCTACGGGGATTACCGTGGTTTCACGTTCAACAGCACTTTGCGAACGTTGACTTTCGTTTCACCGCCTGACTACGAAGCAGCATGGGACGCTGAAGGCGACAACGTCTATGTCGTTCGAGTTCGTGCGACCGATGACACATTGCGCTCGACCACTCTCGATGTAACTATCGAGGTTACGCCTGAAAACGATAATGCGCCGGTCTTCAATTCAAGCGGGACACGTTACGCAGTTGCTGAGAACTCAAACGAGACATTCAGTTTCGCAGCCACTGATGCCGACCTTCCGGGCGATGATATTTCGTACCACTTGAGCGGCAACGATGCCTGGCTGTTTGAGATTGATGACAGAGGGAACGTGTCTTTTGCGGACACACCAGACTTTGAGAATCCACTGGACAATGGCGCAAACAACGTCTATTCCATTACAGTTACAGCGGATGACAATGACGGAAGGACTACTGCGACCAACGCATTAATCGCCGTCACCCAGGTTGATGAAGCAACCGTTGTCGCGAATGACAGCGGCTTCGGCGTCGATTCAGGCCAAACCCTGACTGTCAGTAGCAACAGTATTCTCGCTAATGATTTCGATCCCGACAGTACGCTTTCTATCAGAATCGTCGGCACCCCTGTTGGCGGTACTGCCGCCCTTGATAGTGACGGAAATGTGGTCTTCACAGCGGACAGCGAATTCGCGGGGACCGGTGTCGTACGTTATGTCGCAGTTACGGAAACGGGCGCTGAAAGTGACGCTGCTGAAATCCAGTTTGATGTCCGTCCGATTCTAAATGTTGCTCCAGTCGTCGTTGAAGAAACCAAGACTGAGTCCGAAACCGAGCGGGAAACGACTACGGAGCCTGATCTTGAATCAGAGAATGAAGAACAAACCGGAGATTCGACCGGACCGCTTGCCGGAGGAGTTGCGAGTTCAGGGGATTCGGCAGAAGAGGTTATTGCCGGTGCGATCAATCGCTCGGGTAGCGAAGCTCAGTCCGATAATTCGGCTGATACGAATGAAGGCGAAGCTGCGTTGTTCGATTCTACGACGAGCACCGGGGATTTCGCTAACGACGATGCAGTGAGAGCCTATGTTTACCAGACGGTTTCGACCGCTGTTGACATCGATGATGCCGCGACTGTACGGAGTTTCTCGAGTCAAGTCTCGACCATGCTTTCGACATTCGACCCATCCACGCTTGTGGCCTACTGGGACGATGTTGACTCAGCTCGAGAGGACTTCATGGTGGACTTTGATTTCACCGCACAGCCTCTCGTTGCGTCTGTGACCAGTGTTCTTACTGTTGGATACGTCGCCTGGCTGATTCGTGGTGGAGTGCTGTTGACCACGTTTATGTCATCAATCCCTGCCTGGCAGGCATTTGACCCTCTTCCCGTAATTGAGCAGGGAGTCAAAGACGGTGACGACGGTGACGACGAGTCTATCGAAAAGCTAGTCAATTAGGTCATGAGCCTGGAAAACGATGCGTCTACTCACAACAAAAATTCGACTGGCAGTAGGCCTCGTCGGCATCATGCTTGTTGTGTTCATGGCTGCAACGGCAATGCAACTGGTTCCCGGTACAGAATCGAGTCGTTTGCGCGCTCGTTGCGACTATTGCGAGTCGATCGCTATATCCAGCTCTCTGCTGATACAGAACAACCAGTTCGGAATGCTGGATACCGTCCTTCAACAGGCGGTGTTGCGAAATAAAGACCTGCGATCAATCGGTGTCAGAAATTCCCATGACCGGTTGATCATTGAAACCGAGTCGCATATCGAACTCTGGGGCGAAGAGGTAGATCCGGAAAACAACACGCAGTTGTCGGTGCCGCTGTTGAGCGGTAACCGTCAATGGGGCAGGATCGAGTTCACGTTCTGTTCAATGCGCGAAGGGCGTGGCATTTTCGGAATGACGCGATGGACGCGCCTTGCATTGTTCATGGGAGCGTCCACATTCATCCTCTACCTGATCTACCTCGGGTACATGCTGACCCAGTTGAATCCATCTAAAACCGTTCCAAACCGGGTTCGCAACGCACTAAACAATCTTACCGAGGGTCTGCTTGTTCTCGATACCAAAGGGCGAATCGTGCTTGCCAACGAGGCGTTCTGCCAGATCGTCAAAATGCATGCCGACAAACTTCTGGGCAAACGACCCGAAACCCTGCTGCCCTGGACAGACTCAGCGGGAGAAGAGGTCGCTGAGTTCCCCTGGCATCGAGCCGCGTCGTCCGGTGAACACGTAACTGGCGAGATAATGAATCTGCGCCTGACAAATCAACAGGACCAGCCGCAACTCATCTTCAAAGTCAATTGTGCTTCGGTGGCCGCGGAGTCCAGAAGCGGTAATGGTGTGCTGATCAGCTTCGAAAATGTGACCGAACTGGAAAACAGTAAGAAAGCTGCCGAGTCCGCCAACAAAGCCAAGTCCGAGTTCCTGGCAAACATGAGCCATGAGATTCGCACGCCGATGAATGCCATTCTTGGTTTTACAGACTGGCTGCGTCGTGGACTTGCGGAAAACCGTGACGAAGAACTTGAATACCTCTCCACGATCCACTCAAGTGGCCGGCATCTCATGGAGTTGATCAACGATATCCTTGACCTTTCAAAAATTGAGGCAGGAAGAATGGAGATCGACAAAATTCAGAGATCTCCACACGCTGTAATACATGACGTTGTCAACTTTCTACGTGTCCGTGCAGAAGACAAATCGATCTATCTCAAGGTCAAGTTCGATCAACCTCTGCCGGAGACAATCGAAACTGATGACGTTCGTTTGCGTCAGGTCATTACAAACCTCGTCGGCAATGCAATCAAATTTACGTCCGATGGCGGTGTGACCATTCGCACGATGATGATTCGTGAAGGCGGCCGATCAATGTTGAAAGTCGCCATCGAAGATACGGGTATCGGGATGACACCTGAACAGCTCGAAAAGATCTTCAAGCCGTTTGTACAAGCCGACGCGAGTGTTACCAGAAAGTTCGGCGGTACCGGACTTGGACTGGCGATCAGTAAGCGTATCGTCACCGCTCTCGGCGGAACCGTCTCGGTTGAAAGCGAAGCAGGGAAAGGGACAACGTTTTCGTTCACCATCGGTGTCGGCGATATCTCGAATGTTCCCCTCACTGACTACGAGACATTCAAGAAGAATACACGGGAACAGAGACGCAGCGAAGTCGCCAGCGAACAGTTCCGTTTGCCACCGGCGAGGATTCTTGTCGTTGATGATGGAAAAGCAAATCGTCGCTTGATCAAGCTTGTTCTCGAGAAAGCGGGTTGCAAGCTGGATGAAGCCGAAAACGGTCAGGTAGCTCTCGATCAGGTGGAGAAGAACGAATACGACGCTATCCTGATGGACATGCAGATGCCCGTACTGGACGGATTCCAGGCAACCAGCAGGTTGCGGGAACGAGGGTTTACCAACCCGATTATTGCCCTGACTGCGAACGCGATGACGGGTGATCAGGAGAAATGTCTGGCCGCAGGTTGTGACAAGTTCCTCCCAAAACCAATTGATCTCGATCTTCTTGTGACAACGCTGAATACCAGCCTGAATGTAGACTGGTCCGGGGAAAACGCGAACGACGAAAATCCGAACGAAAACGAGCCGCGCGAGATAGAACCGCGCGACCGCGCGTTATCTGAGCATGACACCGGCAGCCGGAAGACAGGGCAATCTGCTCCCACGCTTCAGCTGCCTGCGGAAACAGAATCGCAATCAGACGAATTCGAATCACCGGTACCTGTGGACGACGGCTGCAAAGCCCTCTTCTTCAATTTCTCGATGCAGGAACACCTGGAAGGCTTGCAAAACGCATGGGATAGCGGCAGTCTCGACGAAGTTGCAATTGTTGCTGAAGGATTTGCCTCCACCGCGGAAAGCTATGAACAGACATCGCTTGTAACCGGTCTCAAAAAACTGGCAAAGTATTGCTCCGAGGGAAATCCCGACGGCGCATCGCAGGCGCTCGAAAAGTTCCTGCTCCAGGCGCGCGAAGTTGTGCTGAATATGTCACAAGTTCCTGCGGACCCGAAGCCGGTTCCGGACAAAGCAGGAGGAATTACGCCCGTCAGAAAGACGAAGTCTGTTTCAAGGAATCCATTCCTGTCCGGAGGTTCGTCATTGAGGAACCCGGTTTCGGGAACTAAACGGGAGGAACCTGAAACGACCAAGCCGGTCTATTCGTCACTTCCGATGGACCAGCCGGAATTCCGCGAGATCGTTGAGGAGTTTATACCCGTTTTACGGGAAAAACTTGCTGAGATGGACCGGGCTCTTGCCGCAAATAACCCTCAAGAGGTAGCTGATCTCGCACATTGGTTGAAGGGCGCCGGCGGTACCGTCGGATTCAATGAGTTCTTCAAGCCAGCCGCGGAGCTTGAGCAAGCGGCAAAATCGGGTCAGCATGACGCGTGTGTCCAGTGGTTACGTGAACTGCAGACAATTGCCGATCACATTGTCATAGCCGAACTTGAAACGCATTAATCGAGATAAAAAACGGGTGCGACCTTAAATCTGCTGAAATTCGTGCCCCTATCGCCGCTACCTCCCTCCCTTCCTTTGTAAATGTCCGACAACTCGCCATCCACCGTCAACGCTCCACCGGTTCATACGCCGGGCCCACTTGAACAGGCGCCGGCTGCCGCTGTCGGACTACTACAGGCTTCGCCGTTTCGAGAGCCTGCTGATACCGTAACGATTGATGCTGCTCAGAAGGAAATCCGCTCGGCAAAAATAATGATCGTAGATGATGAGCAACTCGTCATCCGCGTTGTGAAACGATTCCTTGCTTCAGACGGCTACAAGAATTTCGTAACGACGACTGATCCAAGACAGGCCGTTGACCGGATTATTGCTGAACGACCTGACGTTGTTCTGCTCGATATCAACATGCCGCATATCAACGGACTTGAGTTACTCAAGATCCGGCAGCGGACCCCGGAATGCCAGCACGTTCCATTCATTATTCTCAGCGCGAATTCTGAAACGGAAACCAAGCGGGAAGCTTTGCAACTGGGAGCCACCGAGTTTCTAAACAAGCCGGTTGATCCGTTTGAGCTCGTACTGCGAGTCCAGAACGCTTTGATCGTAAAACGTCATCACGACCACCTTGAGAACTACGCTGAACAGTTGGTCCGTGAAGTCCAGAGAAGAACGGCTCAGATTGAACGCTCGCGCGAACAGATTATTCACTGCCTCGCGAAGGCGGCTGAATATCGCGACAATGAAACCGGCGAACATGTTATTCGAGTCGGCAAATACAGTCATGTCGTTGCTCAACAACTCGGCTTCAGCAAGAAATACTGCCGGCAGATCGAACTCGCCGCTCAGTTGCATGACGTCGGAAAAATTGGCATTCCGGATTCGATCCTCTTGAACCCCGGCAAGCTGACCGGTGAAGAGTTCGAGGTGATGAAGAAACATTGCGGTCTAGGCTGCGAAATCATGGGGCCGCTTGCCCAGTCGGAAGTTGACAAAATCCAGGGGCACTCGAACGTCGGTGGATTCATCATGGACATATTTGATGAGTCGCCGATGCTGGAGATGGCCGCGGTCATCGCCAGAACCCACCATGAAAAATGGGACGGCAGCGGGTATCCCAATCAGCTGAAGGGCGATCAGATCCCCATCGAAGGCAGGATCGTTTGCGTCGCCGATGTCTATGACGCTTTGTGCAGCGAACGTCCCTACAAGCCGAAGTTCCCGATCAAGAAGTGTCTCGAAATCATGCTGTCCGAAAGAGGCACACGGTTCGATCCGATTGTGCTGGACGCATTTTTCGAACGCATTCGAGATATCGAAGACATCCGCAGAGAGTATTCCGACGCGCCCACGCTTAAACAAAGTAGCGCCCCGGCGATCGTTGCGAATGATTCTCCGGCAGTCTAGCCGGATGACGACAGTGTCTTGTTTTCGCTGTTGCTGATATCGGCGATCAGTTCAAGGAGCTCGCCGGCTACGTCCAGCCCCGTCGAGTTTTTCAGTGCTCTCCATCCGGGGCACGCGTTCACTTCTACGACCAGGTTGTTGCCCAGGCGATCTTCAATGATGTCCACACCTGCGTATGACGCGCCTACAGCCTTCGCAGCAGCCAATGCGGCATTCCTCTGGTCATCGCTAAGTTCTGCCGGCGCGCAAGTTGCGCCGTGACTGGCGTTGGTTAACCAGTGTCCTGAATTCGATCGACGCATTCCAGTGGTCCTGTCGCCAATGACCATCACTCGAAGATCCTGGCCGCCATGATCTACGAATCGTTGCAGATAGAAGATCCCGGATGTGTTGGATTCAAAGTGTTCTCTTGCTGCAGCAGGGTTGTCTAGCCGGACGATTCCTCTGCCCTGGCTTCCGAAAATCGGCTTGCTGAGCACGTCTCCGCCGAGTTGTTCAAACGCCAATGTTGCACTCGATCCCGACTGGCAGACAACGGTGTCTGGAATACGGATTCCGCATTCCCGCATAAGTGCAAGGGAGAGATATTTGTCGACGGCGGCCTCAATGGATCGCGGAGAATTGACGACCGGAGTTCCATTTGCAGATAGCCGGCCAAGCAGGTCCATTCGAAACACTACTTGCTCAAGAGACCCCGCAGGCATTGCGCGGACGAGCACGGCATCTGCGGACTCAAGGTCGAAGCAATCTCCATCAATACGGTAGCCTTTGATCTTCTGGGCACCTTTCTGGATGACAGAGAATATCGACGCATAGTCGATGGCAATCAGCTCATGCCGCTGGCCTGCTGCTCGTTGCAAGTCGCGGAAATGCCAGGTGTCCGGATGAGCGAGAACAGCTAACTTCATGGCTATTCCGGAGGTTGCACACCAAAGGAGGCACTCAGAATATCCGGCCGGATTTCGCCGAACGAAAACAGGTTTCCGGATCGAAGACTATGCATAACGACTCTAGCCGGACTGAACAGCATTTTGTCGATCTTGAAAAAGTCCCTGTCGTATTTTTCGAATGTCTCTATGAACGGAGTGCCAAAATCAGAGGAGCTGCAGCTTGGTACTTTGGGGCCGACAGATGCCAGTGTTTCGTCATCGGCGTCGATCCAAAGGTTCACGGTTGCACCATAGAGGATTGCATCGTTTGTCCGACCGAGCGCGGAGAGGTCATCCGCTCCAACAGGCGCTAGAGGAGCCCGTCCGAATCCGCGTTTGATTGTACACAGGTCAAAATCAATTTCATGCAATTTGTGGAGTGTTGCCTCGACACTTCGCGCAATCACTTGAATAGTGCCCGGTAGGCTCGCCGTGCGCGCGATGCACAGCGTTACATTCTCAATTCCGTGACCGCACTGTTCAGCGAACGCGGCGACATGACTCGCTTCCGGCAGCTGAGCGGTTTCAAAAACCCCCACGACATTGATGGTCTCAGTTATCAGGTCAAACTCTTTGAGTAGCTCTTCCTTTCCTCGCGCAATTCTCGCTGGTCCGCTACATATCGCGAAATAGTCATCAAGTGCAAATGGCCAACCGGCATACTGCGCAGCCATGCAGGCCAGCAGCGGTTGGTCGGTCACGACTTCGACAACTGGAACCGGAAGCGGGTCACTGAACTGACCAGTCACGCGAACATCCAGAAGTCCGCCGGCGCAGATCCCAGTCAGCAACATTCCTGCCTCGATCGTCCCGACGCGATCGATTCCGAAATCGAGTACATTTGCCGGGCTGAGGTCGTCCACGCGCCGGATATCCAGTACGTCCAGGTCGTCGTCTGTCAGTGAATCAGATAGCGCCAGAGACATCCGGTTCAGCTGTGAAAGTAGGCCGCTCACGAATCAATATCCTTTTGAATAATGAGGATTCCCTGTCATCAAATCAGGTTCC
>JBCCFB010000158.1:0-14981 GCA_039029995.1 Planctomycetota bacterium | reverse complement strand
TTTGGTTTAGATGTGATTGAAGTATATCGTTCAGGAACCTGGTTGTTTGTTACCAATGGCAATCTTTAATTTGATGAAACCGATCGTACCTTCTGTCGCTGGGGTGGGGGTAATAATTGTGGGTGTGGGTTTTTTTTTGTGCGAAACCGATGGATAAATCGCGGGGTTTATTCACCAGACCAATCGGGCCGGGGATGTCATACTCAGCTTTCCGTCAAGGCTTCGGAATATTGTCGCGATTAGCCTCGAACAGTCGTTTTCAATGGGAGCTGACAGGTGGAGTCTGAGTTTGAGCCCGAAACGCCACTGGAAGAGGATCATTCGCAGGTAGCTGAAAAAGATCGGTCGGGCAAAGCGGAATCTGAGATTGAAGAGGATCACTATAAGCAAGACCTCGAAGTCTATCTTCAAATTGAAGAGGCAAGAAAACGAGACGAGCAACCTGGAGTGTTGTCGACCCTGACTGAGCCCTTCTGGCTGCTTCTTCGGCGAGTGGACTGGACACAAGCGGCTTCCCGTCGAATGGTAATCAGCGCATATTTTTTTGGCGTTGTTAATCCGGCCATTTGTTTTGTCCTGGCCTTGCTCGGGGTGCACTGGGCTGCAGATCAACCCTGGCAGAACGGTAGCCTGGGAACCTACACGAAGTTGATGCTCCAATGGCCTGCCGTCGCACCCTTCTATCCCGTGTTCGGGTTTTCTGCAGCCTGTCTCGCCTACTGGTGTTTTCAGCCCCTTGATGCCGGGAAACATTTTGTTGCGAGGTTCGGAATATACGTTGGAGTTCTGCTTTCCCTTCAATCAGCTTTGATGGTCTATGGCATTCCATCGAGTATCGCCAACGCGTGTATTGGTGCGTTGATACTTCTTGTCTACGCCGCCATTTTGCTGGGAGTATTCTGGTTGTTCCTGATACCCGCATTCCTGTTGTATGACTCGTATTCAGCAGTAGTAAGAAAAAACATTATTCGTGGGCTTGCCATTGCCCCAATATTGTTTCTGGTGGCGCTTGCGTACAGTATCCCCTCAACGGGTTTGCTCTCAGTTGTTCTCGCCATTGCTGCGCCGGTCCTTGCTTTGGGATTCTACTCCTATGCGAGTCTGAAGGTCTTTTATGCAGAGCGTCGGCCGATCAGGTTTTCAATTCTTAGACTATTCGGAATCACCACGTGGGTGTCCGGATTTTTTGGTGCGTGGCGCGCGTCGATCCAGTTGATGCTGGTCGAGTATGCAAAACTTCCTACTGAGAATCCGAACTGTTTTGTCTCCAGTGCAGCGGCAAACGGATACGCAGCATTCGTCGGTGCAGAAGAGGTTGTCCGGGGCGGATGCAGGCTTAAGGTGAATCGTCAAATGCGAGTGTTGAAGGCAGGTGAGTTCGCCTTCCAGTGTGCACTACCGTCAATGCACTTGTGCGTCAGGAAGGTCTACAATCGAATGGGCCCGATACTGGCGCGATTGATTCGTAAACGAAGACTTCCGGCCACGTTCTGTTATTGCGCTTTCAAACCGTTGGAGTGGTCGATCAGGTTTCTATTGCTATTCGCCGGAATAGACAGGAGACTGGTAGATCGGATATACCGCTGAGGTTTCGTCCAAAGAAATCCATTTTAATTTGAAAATGCTGAGACACCGTGTTCGCACGTCTACTACTGGTGATGATCGTCGTACCCCTGGCAGACTTGTTTCTGCTTGGCGTTCTTTCCGGCTACATGGGATGGCCGGCAACGATTCTTGCCGTCATTGTGTCAGGAATTCTGGGAGCGTGGCTGGCGCGAAGCCAATCGGCAAGTGTCACGGGTAAAATTCGTGAACAGCTACAAACGCGACAAATGCCCGGAGACCTGTTGATTGACGGTGCCATGATCTTTTTCGCCGGCGGCCTGCTGATTACGCCGGGGATCATTACGGACGTTGTCGGACTTTCAATTTTGATTCCGCCTTGTCGAAGCATTTATCGCCGCTGGATCAAGCATTACTTCAAGCGACATGTCAAATTCGTCGTTCCGACTCCCGGTAAAAATCCATTCGATCCTAACGTTGTAGATGGCGAAGTTACAGGTTCACGAACGGGCGGCGACCAGGTGAATCCTTCGTCGTCATCTTCTGAATCGTCTTCCGACGACGGGATGGTTGTCGACGGCGCAGTGAACAACCGGATTGAAAACCGGTAAAAGTACTACAGTGTGCAATTTGAAGGCCCCGTCAGCTTCATTAGTAGTGCAGCTCGCCGCCGGAAGAGTACAGATGAAGCTGTGTACGTGGCAGTGTAAAATTGACCATAACAGCAATGAAAAAGCCGGATCACGTTACGACAGATGACCGTTACGTATTTCAAACGATATCGGATGCAGTATGACCTCCGCGAAGGAGTGATAGCTGAACGTCCGCTAGGCCCCGGGTACGAGCTGGTTCCCTGGGCGGAGTCTGCTCTAGCCGCACACGCGAGAGCGAAGTACCTGAGTTTCAAGAGCGAGCTCGACGCCAACGTGTTTCCCTGCCTGGCGGATGCTGACGGTTGTCTGCGACTGATGAGGGAAATCAGTGCACGCCGCGGGTTCGTTCCGGAAGCAACCTGGTTGATTACCTATACAGATCCGGACAGTGGAGCGGTTGAAAGCTGCGGAACGATTCAAGGAATCCGTGAACATACGGATGTCGGCTCAATACAAAATCTTGGTGTTTCACCGGATCACCGCGGAAACGGACTTGGCAGCGCGATTCTTGCGAGAAGCCTGCGCGGATTCGAATCTGTGGGAATCAAGTTCGTTACTCTGGAGGTCACCAGCCAGAATTACGGAGCTTTACGGCTCTATGAACGGCTTGGGTTTCGTACCTTGCGAACCGTCTTTAAGTCGATTGATGTCACGTACGGTTAGTCCCGTCATCGAGTACGCCTCAGAAATTGCCAGCATCATTGCTGTTGTCTAGATCTTGCGTTCTCGTGAAAATCGCCTCGTCACCTTTACAGGAATAGCGGGCATGGAAGCTCACAGCGGCAAACAGCGCGACAACCAATGGCAGGACAATCGCCGCAAGATTGATTCGTGGCAGAACAGCGGCAATTCGGCAGATGGCGATCTTCAACAGCCGTCCAGAGCACGACGCGTGGCATTGAGCAACGGTCGGAAACTGGTCGACGACGTTATTCGTTATGCCGCGAAAGCACCGATGGCTGCGGTCTGGCGGGATTGTGATTTCTTATACCTGAACAAGCTCCGCCGACGAACGCGTCCACGACTGAACTGGAACGTCCTCATGATGAAGGCGTACGGCATCGTCTGTTCTGAACGTCCCGAGCTACGACGCGTCTATGTGCCGTTTCCGCGCCCACACTTCTACGAGCACCATGAAAATGTCTGCATGATCACCATGATCCGTGAGTACCGCGGTGAGCAGCGTCTCTTTTTTGCCAGGTTCGCTTCCCCCGAGCAACTTTCTCTCGATCAGTTGCAGACTCAGTATGACTATTTCCGCAAAGCACCTGTTGAAGAGATCAAGCAGTTTCAACATCAAATCAGATTTGCGAGACTTCCATGGCCTGTCCGTCGTTTTGCCTGGTGGACGATATTCAATTTGTGGCCGGCTAAACGCTGTTCACATATAGGAACGTTTGGAATGAGCCTGTCGCGATACCAGGGGGCTACCGGCAACCAGCATCTTGGCCCGCTGACTAGCATCATCGGCGTCGATCCATTGCCTAGAAACGGGATGAGCCGGATGCTTTATACGTTTGACCACAGGATGGTGGACGGAAAACCAGCGACCGATATCGTCGAAGCATGGAAAGAAGCGTTGATTCGACCGGTGACAAAAGAGGTGAAGAAGATGTTGATCCGTGACGGTATCGACCCTCTTGTCGTTCTCGGCAAAAAGATAGCCGCGTAGCGATCCCTTTACGGTTTCGATTAACGAAGGTTCGTAGGGGACGAATTCAGCATCGCCTGGCGGACGGTCTCAATGTACTGAGCAGGCGCGGATTCGAAACGGTTTCGTGACTCAGCCGTATTGAACAGGATGACGCGCTGATTGGGCAGGCGGCCCATAAATACACCATGCTCTTCGCGTCCCTCTACGAGGATTCCGCTGTCGTGATAGATCACCGGATCGTAGCCGGCCAGCAGCGGGCTGTATTTGTCCGGATTTGCCTGAAACTCGACCATGTTGCCTTCGCTCGCAAAGATGTAAGTGCGACCCCGGTGGATGCAGCCCCATCTCTCATCCCCTTGAATCCACTGGGCGTTTCTTACCAGCGTTACGGGGCAATTGCCTTGCAAACCGAATCCGCTTTGCTGGCCACGGGAAGCGATGTCCATCCTCTGACGCGAGTTGTCGTCACGCGGAGGAATGTAGAGTTCGCTACCGGGTTGGTTGGAGTAAGTGGGCATCTCGGTTTGCAGCAAATCTGCGCCCGGGTTCGGCGGCGCCGGCATTGTTCTGTCTACCAGATTGGAACGATGAGTTGTGCCGCTGTTTGCCAGTCGGTATTCCGGAGTGTTCTCCGCAGGCTGAGGCCCGTCGTAGTATGCATTGCGAATCTGTTGCTGACGATCGACCGAAGCCGGAGGCGCAAATTGCCTGCGATCGGACGGCATGTCGTCGTTGGCATACGGATTTCGAACGGGTTGTGTATATCCAGCTGACCGCTGAGCAAGCATTTCGCCTTGCGCAGAGAATCCCGGATTGGCAGGCGGTTGCATTGAATGCGAAGGGCCGGCGGGCGACGGGTGGCTGTGCGACGGGCCTGCATGAGAAGGAGCCGAGTGGGCCGGAACCTGAGGCACAAAACTGCCCGGTGGGAAGGCGGATTGATTCTGGCTCGCCGGATTTTCGGTGGAATTTGATGTAAGGCTGAACGGAGTTCCACCGTCATCGCCCATAGTTCGCTCAACGGCCTTGATCATATTGGCATAGCCATCAGTCGTCTGCGGACTTCTGCGTTGTGAAACGACTCGTCCGCTGGGCGTCGCGATGACGTCAAAAGGTACGGAGTCAACACCGAACTCGGCAACGAGGTCCGGGTGCAGATCGACATCAATCTTTACCGGAACAACCGAATCGTTGACCACGTTGTAGACGGCAGGGCTGTTGAAGACGAAAGTCTCAAGGTTCCGGCACGGTCGGCACCAGTCAGCACCGAAATGAAGCAGGACTAGTTTGCCTGATTCGGATGCCTCTCTGCTGGCCTGCTGGATGTCTGCTTTCCACTGAATCTGAGCTGTCGCATAGTTGCAGTGCAACGCAATCGAAATCAGAGAAAGAGCCAGCAAGCGGACAAAAAACAAGCGCATGGGACTGCCAGATTTGAGACCGGAAAAACAACAATCTGGTGTCGATATCGGCATTCCGGGCGGTAAAGTTGGCAAAATCTGCCAATTATCGGGCTATTGCCGGATAGTTAACGACTGGGGATTGTTTTTCGATGCTTTTGGTAATTTGGGAGTAAAGTTAACCCAATAGTATTTACTTCTGCTTGACACGGGCGATACTTTTGATGACACTTCACACGTGTCGAGCAGGAGCCCGAAACTACGGGGTTTGCTCATTCAGGAGTCATTGATTGACTTCAGCGTTTGTTTGGAACAGACATCTTTCTCAACAAACAGGAACCGGCTTTGTCGGCATCTTTTTGCGGCAAGATCGGCCCGTTTCATTCGAGTTAGGAACTCGGTCTGTGTGAGAATTTTGTACTCCCGGGAAACTGGATCTTCAGGTTATCCCCGCGTCCTTATTTCAAGCTGATCTCCAGTGGAGACTGTGGGTTTGTTTGTCAGGTCGTTTTCAGGTGACTTGGTCCTCTGTATTCCGGCGTTCTCGCTCAAATCGTCTTTGCACGGGTTTAATGCCCGGCAGTTCCCCTTTTTCGGGTGGAATCAACATCGACTTCCGTGATCGGGATTGCTCGTTCACAGATTAATCACTTAACCACGTTTCTTGCGGTATGTGCCGCAATCCGCTGCAGGTCGGAGCTTCGGTATTGAAGTAAGGACCCGCAGTTCAAGTCCGGTCTGTCCGGGCAAACAGGAAACAGTTAACGGCAGCCAGCCATCTTACCGGCCGCTGCTCATGAGTTTCATCATGACTATGACCGAATCGAGTCTGCGTTCCGCACGGATGGTGCCGGAACCGGACAACAGCTTCAACAACAATTTCAGGAAGGTCTCTATACCTTTTCGACAGTGACTCTCTAGTCACTTTCTCAATCTATTCAGGCAGAATAAATGGCAAAGAAACGTTATCGTTCTCGTGGGTCCGGTCAGGGTGGATCCGGTACCGGCGCAAAATCTTCACGTCGCTCAGGCGGTGGACAGGGAAATCGTCGTCGTCGTTCCGGCGGCGGCGGTGGTGGTGGCAACAACAACTATCGAAACAACAACGGCTACAGAAATAACCGGAATCGTGAACCGGAAATTCTGGATGAAACCGAATTGACCGAAGGCATGGGACTGCTTGAATTGCATCCCAACGGTTACGGCTTCCTCCGCAGCCCCGGAAACAACTATTCACGTGAACGCACCGATCCATTTGTCCCGGGGACGATGATCGAAAAGTTCGGTCTGCGGCCGGGGGTGATCATCACTGGAAAAGTCCAGCCTGCCCGTCGCCAGCAGGGACCGCGATTGCGTGAGATCACAGATGTGGATGGGATGACACCGGAAGAATACGTCGAAGTCAAACGCTTTGATGAACTGACGCCGATCAATCCTGAGTACTGGTATCAGCTGGAAACCGGCCCGGTTCCACTGACGACGCGGGTCATGGACCTGCTGACTCCGCTCGGAAAAGGCCAGCGCGCACTGATTGTCGCTCCGCCGCGAAGTGGTAAGACGATCATGTTGCAGCACATTGCAGCGGGTATCGCGGCGAATCATCCGGAATCAAAACTGATCGTTCTGCTCATTGACGAACGGCCGGAAGAAGTCACCGACATGCGGCGCAACGTTGTCGGCGGAGAAGTGATTGCCAGTTCGCTTGACGAAGACATCGAAAGTCACGTGCGGCTGTCACAGCTGGTGATCGAGCGATGTAAGCGGCTTACTGAGATGGGACAGGATGTCTTTCTGTTGATGGATTCGATCACCCGCCTTGCCCGCGCGTTCAATAAATGGGTCGGCAATACGGGACGTACGATGTCCGGCGGTGTGGACATCAAAGCGATGGACATTCCGAAAAAGCTGTTCTCATCTGCACGTGCATTCGAAGAGGGTGGCTCGTTGACGATCGTCGGAACAGCACTCGTTGATACCGGCAGCCGTATGGATGAATTGATTTTTCAGGAATTCAAGGGAACCGGTAACATGGAACTGGTTCTCGATCGTAAACTGGCGGATCGAAGGATCTGGCCTGCGATCGACATCACACAGTCAGGTACTCGTCGTGAAGAGCTGCTCCTGGATCATGACACGCTGCATGCGGTAACGATGCTTCGACGGACATTGACGTCGATGCACCACGTCGAGGCGATGGAACAACTCACGAAACAGTTGAGTAAGTTCAAAACGAATGAAGAGTTCATCCGCCTGATCAGTGGCAAGATGGACGAAATCGGCTAGAGGGCTGATGCAAAGCGTCAGGTTTGCTGCAAATTACTTTTGACCATCCGGAGCTTTGGCAGTCCTTGCATTGAAAGGGCTGCCTGATGCGCCTGTTGTTGATTCTTACTGCATTCGCTGTCGTCATCCTGAATGGATCGGGAATCGGGGCCCAGGTTGAAGATTTGTCTCCGGGCGGACGTGCTGAGTCCCGCAATCCGAACATCATCGTTATCCTTGCCGATGATCTCGGCTACGGGGATCTGTCCTGCTACAACGCAGAATCGAAGATTTCGACGCCGAATATTGATGCGCTGGCGGCCTCTGGAGTCAGGTTCACCGACGCTCACTCCGGTTGGGCTTCCTGTATTCCTTCAAGGTATGCGCTGTTGACGGGGCGTTTTGGAGTCCGGATGCAGGGTGGGCCGTCGCTGATTCCATCTGAACAGATGACGGTCGCCTCTCTCTTACGCGAGCAGGGCTATGTGACCGCGATGGTGGGCAAATGGCATCTCGGGTTCGATAAGCCACCTCAGGAATTCGACTACGAAGGCCTCTTCTCTGACGGGCCTGTTGATCGTGGATTCGACTCGTTTTTCGGAATGCATGCTTCGCTGGATATTCAGCCGTATTTCTACATGCGGGATAGAAGAGCAATCGAAGCTCCGTCCGGTCGAATTGAGGCAAGGACAAGTGTCGGGGGAGATGAGGACTGGAACAACATTCAGGGCGAGTTCTGGCGCGAGGGTGATATTGCCCCTGATTTTGTTCACGCTGAAGTCACCCCCCGTTTTTTTGAAGAGTCAGTTCGTGTAATTGCTGATCATGGAATTCAGGAAGCTGAGAGCCCTTTATTTCTCTATGTCGCCCTCCCGTCCCCGCATACGCCGTGGCTCCCGACAGAAGAGTTTCGAGGCAGGAGTGGTGCGGGAATGTATGGCGATTTCGTTATGCAGGTCGATGACGGTGTGGGAAGAATTCTCTCTGCTCTTAACGAATCAGGCATGCGGGAGAACACAGTTGTCATGTTTTCCAGCGACAACGGCCCTGTCTGGTACGACAAAGACGCCGCGCGTTTTGGTCATCGCTCGAACGGAAGGCTGCGTGGCATGAAATTCTCATCGCACGAAGGCGGTCACCGGATGCCGTTCATCGTCCGATGGCCCCGGAGTGTTCCTGCGGGAGGAGTTGTAGAGCAGACGATCGTTTTTTCGGATGTCATGGCAACGTTTGCCGAAATGAGCGGAGCAGCCACATTGCTTGACGACGTTGAGCACGACGGCACGAGTTTTCTACCTTACTTACATGACCCTTCTCTGGCACCAGGAGAGCGGCCTGCAATAGTTCATGATAGATGGACGATTCGCGACGGAGATTGGAAGCTGATCGCACCACGGCAACGCCGTGGTCGGAGAGAGGAATCCCGGGGCGAACTTTACAATCTCCGGGATGACATCGGCGAGGAAAACAACCTGTTCGAATCGCGTCCCGATATCGTTGAGCGGCTGGGGCGTAAACTTGCCGAAATCGTCAACTAGGTGTGATGTACGCCTTCGGGTCGTCAGGAATCAGCCTTGAGCATCTGCGGCGCCCAGAAATGCATCATGGCGACCATGCCGACGATAAGCCCTCCGGCCAGCCCCCAGATGATTCCACCAGCAGTACCGAGAATCCCCGCTTCGAAGTAGAGGTCAGACGCTCCCGCAAACCAGCTCGTTGCCGCAGCGATTGCTCCGAAAAGGACGCTGATCAGCAGGCAGGAAACAGCTCCTGCCAGAAGGGCGAGCAGGACGACCCCGACGGAGGCCAGAAAGATCTCCAGACGTTTGGGCCATGTGAACCTCTTCCCTTTGCGTCTGTACATATCTGCGACGATCCCGGTCCGGACGAAGGCGGGAGTCAAAAGAAAGGTGGCACCAAGGGCAACGGGCAGTGACCATTGTGCAACTGCGATAAATGCGCTGCATGCGGTCATAATCTGGAAGAGGAAAGCCAGCGAAAACGAACTTCCTGCGCTGCTTACGCGAACCCCCGCAGCCCGTGACGCTTCAGATATAGAGGTGCGATCTACTTCCATGGACCCTTTTGTGTGTCTCTTGCCCGACTGAACTGAGTTTAACGATAGTCGAATCGCGCTTGAAAACCAATCACGCCCGTTCGTATTGCCAACCTGTTTTAGAAACCGTGTGATTTGGCTATCATTTAACGATTCAAAATCGTCCCGACGGAATCTGTTCCGACCCGGTGCGATACGGAGAGTAAGCGAATGGCTAGCGGCTTCATTGGAAATGAAGTGCCGGGCAACCGGTTGCGGGTTCGAATCCCGTGCTCTCCGCTCATTCTTTGACGCGCGCTAATGCGTCAATCCTGAATACGTCAACTGGTTGCTGCTTCACAGGCTCGACTTCTCCGCTGGTTGTACTCCCGTTGGAATCGGGAATCGCTCTTTCCGCTGGATGGGAAACCGCCACCGGTGCGGCAACGAAGGGTTAACCCTCAACGACCTGGTTTGGCCCATCTTCATAAACGTGCGCGGGCTATTAGTTTCAAGGAGTCTACTTCTTTGGAGCCGCCGCATGAATTCCAATACCGCTTTACCTGTCCAGAAAATGTCGCGCCGCAGAGGCGCTGTCCTTCCTCTATTCGCACTGCTTCTGCCGGTGCTTTTTGTGCTGTGCGCGTTTGCGATAAATCTCGCGAACATGCAGCTACGTTCTACCGAAGTCAAAATCGCAACCGACGCATCAGCGCACGCAGCCGGTAGAGCGATGAGTATTCATCAAACGACTCAGGCAGCATTCGATATTGCCGAATCTACGCTGGACCAGAATCTGGGGTCGACTTCCTATTCGTATTCGGTCGGCGAATCGGGTTCAGGCGCCGATCTGGAAATCGGGTTTGGAACCACATCACGTTCGGGAAGCGGCCGGCATGAGTTCAATCCGGTAGCCAGAGCTGCAATTGATTCCGGCCAGACGCGGGCAACGAGTATTTCCGTTCAAATGGCGATGAACCTGGCACACATCTTTCCATTTATGGATAGCACCGACTTCAGTGTCAGCCGTAGATCCGTTGCTACGCAGGTGGATCGTGATATTGCACTAGTGCTCGACAGATCAGGATCGATGCTCTGGTATCAGGACGAGACCGCGCTGACCAACGCGCTGTGGGAACTGTACAACACTTATGAATCCGAAAGCGGCTACTGGGTCTATCACTACTATGCATGGCGTCGAGGACGCTGGCGTTCGATGGGCTATTGGCAGAGTCCGCAAAGTTCGAGCTGGGTGAACTTCAACAGCAGTGACCGATACTGGGTAAACGGTGGCTCGGAGAGATTGATCAGCTATACCGAATACCAGAACGCAACCGACTGGCTCTACTATCGAAGCTACAGCGACAACGTGATTTATCAGTTGGAAAAACGCACCAACGCAAGTCACACCCTTGGCGATTCCTACTCATCATCGGAACGGTACAAACTGTACGATGAAATGGCGCTGTATTGCCATGACTGGGAATACGAGACGCATCGCGCTCCGAATTTCAGCCGCTGGTATTTTCTCGATCTCGGTGTGATCGCGTTCCTTGATGTTCTGGATCAGACAGACCAGGAAGAACGTGTTTCGCTCACAACATTCTCCAGCAGCACCAGCCTTGACCTTGCACTTCAACATCCCTACTCAACGATCATCACCGAAATCGAAGATGTCCGTCCGTATGGTGGAACGGCAATCGGCGACGGAATGAACACTGCTCTGCCATCCATTCTGACGGGAAGCGGCGCGCGTCCATTTGCGGCAAAAACGATCGTCGTTATGACTGACGGTGACAGCAACACCGGTGTAGATCCGAAGACAGCTGCTCAGGACATCATTGCCGACAACGATGTGGTGATCCATACCGTCACCTTTACCAAAGGTGCCAACCAGTATGACATGGATGTTGTCGCGACCTACGGCAACGGGAAGCACTATCACGCCGATGAGGGTGAAGATCTTGTTGCCGTCTTCGAGGAAATCGCTAACAACCTGCCGACGATCCTGACGGAGTAGGCAACTGCAATACTGGCGGATTGCGCCTGGGCATGCCCCTGGCTACATCATCGGTCTATTTCAAATTCAGCCGTTGCAGCGCTGTCGTGGGTGAATTCGCGAATACGAATCAGTCCGTTGTCAGCGAGCAGGCTAGTCGAACATCGAGTCCCATAGTCGTCACTCTGGATGAACATCGCGGAAAGCAGCCGTTCTTTATCAAGCCCGATACCGGTGTCGGGCAGACGTGCGTCTTCAGGGCGGCTGCTGTCCTGCAACATTTCAATGATTGCCTTGTGCTCGAGCGCATCAGTAGATTGGCAGAGTTTCCTGAGCCTTGACATGGCAAGTTCGACTTTTGGCCAGGGCGTATCCAGTAGATGGTTGCTCAGTCCGTAGACTCCCGGTGGCAGTGGCTCAAAGCGCTGTTGTCGGGCGGGAACTCGATTTCCGTAGTAGTAGATTTCCTCCGGCAGTCCCAGCAACAGGTTGAATCCATTGTAGGCATCAGCGGTAGCATCCAGATCGGCAAGGTATTCACAAGCGTTTTTGTCACTGGTCAGAAACCCGGTGACGATCTCACCACGACTCGGGCGTCCCGATTGGTCCTCTCCGCGACGGCGGAAATTCGTTATTGCGGCCCACCTGCCGTCCCTGTGCACTCCCATCCATGTCCCGCCGGCGCGCTTGTCACGACCGGCAAGGATGTCAGAGTGATCCGTCCACCAATGCATCGCTTCGGCCGGCCGGTTGAGGAACTCATCCCGGTTGGCTGCGATGACGAGGCTGTAAACAGGATGCACCCGGTGGGCAACAACGATCAGGCACATTTTGTATTCCGCTGTGGCTGATGAAGTCTACAGATCGAATTTGATCCCCTGTGCCAGAGGAAGCTGATCGGAGTAGTTAATCGTATTTGTGGCTCGTCGCATGTAGGCCTTCCACGCATCCGATCCTGACTCGCGTCCGCCTCCGGTGTCCTTTTCGCCTCCGAATGCTCCACCGATTTCTGCGCCACTGGTGCCGATGTTTACATTGGCGATGCCACAGTCTGAACCTGCGGGTGAGCAGAACAGCTCTGCTTCTTTTACGTCTTGAGTAAAGACCGCACTCGCAAGGCCCTGAGACACGGAATTCTGAATGGCAATTGCGTCTGCGAAATCCTCGTAGGTCAACAGGTAGGTGATCGGAGCGAATGTCTCGTGTTGAACTATGTCGGCGTCATGGGCAATTTCGATCAGTGCGGGCTGTACATAAAATCCGCCTTCAGGCACATCACTTTCAACGCGTTGGCCACCACTGACATTGCCGCCTTGAGCCGTTGCCGATTCGATAGCGCTCTGCATGCGGTTGTAGGCGTCTTCATCGATCAGCGGGCCCACAAGCGTGGACTCTTCAAGGGGGCTACCGATGCGGATCTGCTCGTACGCGTTCACTATCAGGTTTTTGACTTCGTCGACGCGTGATTTGTGAACGATCAAACGACGCAGAGATGTACACCGCTGGCCGCAGGTGCCGACCGCCGCGAATACGATTCCTTGAATCGCAAGCTTCAAGTCTGCTGATTCAGCCACGATTGCTGCGTTGTTTCCGCCAAGTTCAAGTAGCGGTCTGCCGAGTCGCGCGGAAACAACTGCTGCGACGTCGCGTCCCATCGCGGTTGAGCCGGTTGCCGAAACGAGCGGCAGTCCCTTGTTTGACGCGATTGCACGTCCGACATCACGCCCGCCCGGGATCAATTGAATCAGGTCGGCTGGCGCGTCAGGGAACTGTTCGATAACTCCGGCCGCGATCGCATGGCAGGCCATCGCAGTCAATGGCGTCTTTTCTGATGGCTTCCAGATTACAGGGTCGCCACAAACAAGCGCGAGCATCGAATTCCATGCCCAGACTGCGACAGGGAAGTTGAATGCACTGATGACCCCGATCGGTCCCAGTGGATGCCACTGTTCAGTCAGGCGATGCATCGGGCGTTCGCTGGCGATTGTCAGACCGTACAACTGACGGCTCTGACCTACTGCAAAGTCGCAGACGTCGATCATCTCTTGAACTTCACCAAGTCCTTCCTGATAGATCTTTCCGCATTCCGCTGACACCAGCCACGCCAGCGCCTCTTTATGTTCTCTCAACGCCTCCCCGATCAGCCGAACGAGTTGTCCTCGTTGCGGGGCAGGTACAACTCGCCATGAGCGAAACGCCTCTGCGGCAAGTTCGACGGCTTTGTCCACATCCTCAGCCGTCCCTGAGTTGATCGTTGCAAGAAGGCTGTTGTCGATCGGCGAATGTACCGCAATCGGTTCACCGGCGCCGTCTGTCCACCTGTTTCCAAAGCAGACTCCGAAGAGTTGCTCAGGCACACCGAAACCTTTAAGTACTTCGTGAGCTCGTTTGGCGACTTGTGACATATCGATCTGCATTGACATTAGGCCCTCGCTGGCATTCAGCCCGTTAATCTGATTGCTACACCAATTGCTATATCTCAGGAGTACTTGTGAAAGCGGTGGCGTCACGCAGCCGTTTTCAAGTCCCCGTGGTGGATTCAACAATCAGCCTATTCTATAACTGCCGTTCAAATGGGAAAGGCACTTGCGACGCGTTCCCGTGAATCGCAGCTATATTCATTTCGATGGTTCGTTGATGGCGCTCCAAATTGGTACGGACGAGGCTGGTTATGGACCTAATCTTGGTCCGCTTACGGTTACCGCTTCGACCTGGTCGGTGCCGGAAATCGACTGCGATCTTTTCAAAGCCCTTGAGAGCGCTGTATCGGCCAGATCAGCCGATACAAACCGTCTTGTAATCGCCGACTCGAAGGCGGTTTACTCTTCCACAGGCTCGATCGCGAATCTCGAAACCACGGTTCTAGCCGCGTTGCTGCTGGTATACGGGAAGATTCCGTCAAGCTGGCAGGAGCTGGCCGGAGTGCTGGATGCTACTTCCGTCAGCGGTGGCGTTCCGGACGACGAGATCTGGCTTGCTGGACGAAAACTCACTTTGCCGGTCAAGGCAGATCCGGAAAACATCCGCCATCTTGCAGAGAGGTTGAAGGTCTGCCTGTCGGATTCCGGAATCGAACTAAATGGACTGTTGTGCCGTGCGGTTTTTCCAGATGAATTCAACACTGGAATAGATAGCCACGGCAATAAAGCTTCGTTGCTTTCCAGCGTTACGCTTCAGTTGGTTGCTGAGCAACTGCGTAGCTATGCTGCGGGATTGAGTTGCCCGGTTTCGATTTGTTGCGACAAGCACGGAGGGCGCAGCAAGTATGCGTCTCTGCTGCAGGAACACCTGACTGAATCACTGGTGATGGTTGAGTGCGAATCGCTGGAGGAAAGCCGCTACCGCTGGAACGACGGAAACACCAGCTTCCAGGCTAAGTTTATTGCGAAGGGCGAATCGTCACTTCCGGTTGCAC
>JBCCFB010000157.1:0-15028 GCA_039029995.1 Planctomycetota bacterium | reverse complement strand
TCGAGACTTCGGTGCAAAACTACAAGCTGTTTCAGTCCGATGATGCATCAAATTTTGAACACAACTTCCGACAGCCCGGCGCAGGTTTTCGCGCACAGACTCTTTTGCCCGGCAAAAGTAACGGCGTGCAAGTTGTAACTCTGTCGTGCAGCGAGATGGAAGTTGATGTGATTCCCGGGCGGGGAATGGGAATCCACTGTGCCAGACGAAATGGAACAAGATTCGGTTGGAACTCCCCTGTTGACGGCCCGGTCAATCCAGCCCTTGTACCGGTTAACGACGCATCAGGAATTGGATGGCTGGAGGGTTTTGACGAAATGGTTGTCCGCTGCGGCCTGCTTTCAAATGGTGCGCCTCAATTTGATGAGCATGGCAACGTAGTTTTTCCGGTACATGGGCGGATCGCGAATCTACCTGCAACTGACGTAGACGTGACAATCAACGAGCAAGAGGATTCAATTTCCGTTCGTGGAGTTGTGAACGAAACACGTTTTCTGATCTATCAATTGAAACTTGAGACGACAATCACGATTTGTGGAAATCGAATTACGATTTCCGACCGGGTAACTAACAGCAGCGGCACAGAGGCGTCGTTTCAAATGCTGTACCACAACAATTTTGGAGAACCCGTTCTTGGAGATGGCGCTGAATTCAAGGCTCCCGTCGTCGAGGTAGCACCTCGCGATGCAAGAGCGGCCGAAGGGATCAACGACTGGCAACGGTTTTCAGCTCCGCAAGCGGGCTATGCCGAGCAGGTCTACTTCATGAAATTGTCGTCCGGGAATGACGGGCAGGTTCCGGTAGTGGTAAGGAACAACAATACTCAATCCGGTGTTCTCCTGCGCTACGACGCAAACGTGCTGCCTTGCTTCACACTGTGGAAGAATACGGCGGCTCGTGAAGACGGATATGTATTCGGCATCGAACCGGCGACGAATTTCCCGAATGCCAGGCAATTCGAAGAAGATCAGGGACGCGTCGTGCAGCTTGCTCCGGGTGCCGCGTATGAGATGAGCCTGTCACTGGAATTGTTGCTGGGCAGTGATGAGTTGACCGCCGCGACAAGAATTGTGGATTCGGTTGCAACTGGTGAGACCATCGTCCATGAGTCACCCAGAAGCGGATGGTCTCCAGGACTGGATGCTTACTGACGACCTCGACGGTAGCGCTCAAGTCGGTCTATGCAAATGCTGCGGCGGAGGCTGCGAGATCATTACGGGCTGGTGTGGCTCTCCACGCAAAGTGTAAAACGAATTCAGGCTCTGCCCCGGTCGTTTAGCGCATGTGTCGTCACGTTGAATGCCATTCCTGAGCCATCCGCGCTGACGGTTGTTTTCGGCCCCGGACTGCTCGGCATTCTCCGACGATATTCGGTGAACTGATTCCGCATGTTTCAGGTCGCTTCAGACACAACCTAATTCCACGTCCACGTATCGCGCACCCGTTCCAGGACGTTGTCCGGATCAATGTCTTTGGTAGCGTAAATCAAAAGGATCAGCTTTCCGTCTTTCACGGCCGCAACCGTATCGCGAGGAATGATCTGCCCTGCCACCGGAGGAGTTGTAAGCCGATAGGCGTTTTCTCCGCCCAGGTCAAACTCCTTGTCGGTTACCGAGCCGCCATAGTCCGCTGCAAAAGAGGTTGCAGCTGTTTCAAGAACAGCCTCGCGCGGTGTGCCCACATCAATTGAGACCATTCGACTGGCAGCTTGCGGATCCTCTCCCACCGGCATCAGGATAGCCGCAGTCGTTCCGTCTGACTGGAACATTGTCCAGCCGTCAGGCACAACGAATTTTGCGATCTGGATGTCGCATTCAATTCCATCGTTTGTCTCTGTGCCGGACAGCATGCCATTTGCGCGCGGGTCGTCCGCCACGTCCGGTGATGGCTCTCCACAACCTACGAGAAACAATGCGGAAGTAAGCACCAGCATTTTCAACCAGTTCTTCATCTCAAACCTCTTCATTGGTACGTATTCACAGAGTTTGGAACGCCGACGATTCGGCGACTGGCCCCTTCAGTGATAAGAAGCAATTTCGTCAAGCGGCTTTTTTGTAATCGGCGGAACCCTGGCATCGTCGGCCGGGAATCCGGTCACCAGCACAAGGAAAGGCCGTTCGTTGGAGGGGCGATCAAGAATGCCATTGAGGAATTTCATCGGGCTTGGTGTATGCGTCAATGTCGCAACCCCCGCATGGTGTAGCGCTGCAATCAGAAAACCGGTGGCGATCCCGACCGATTCCTGGGCGTAGTAATGTTTGACTTTTCGCCCGTCATCCAGGACGTCATAGGCTTTTGAAAAGACGACAATCAGATACGGCGCGGTTTCCAGAAATGGCTTGCTCGCGTCAGTGCCCAGCGGCTCGAGGGCATCAAGCCATTCCTGAGGCGCTTTTCCATTGTAAAACTCTTCCTCTTCTTTCTCAGCGGCGATTCGGATCTGTTTCTTGATTTCAGGATCTTTTACCACCGCGAAATGCCAGGGCTGAAGATTGGCTCCGTTGGGAGCCGTGCCTGCCGCCAGCACACATGCGTCCACAATTGCCTTGTCGTAGTCGCGGTCAGAGAAGTCGCGTACCGTACGTCTACGTCTGATCTCCTCGTAGAATTCACTGGCGCGTTCAGCCATTTCTTCCGGCGGATAGGATTCGAAATCCGCCAAAGGTACAAAGTGTTCCGGATGCGGCATATCAACTTCAATCAAATAGGAGACGGTTACGGTTACGGCACTGAAAATGGCATGTCATTGCGTAGGCGACAAGCCCGGTGTTCAACAATGACGCATACACAACGACACAGGCACAATGACACAAGCACAGTGACATCGTCAGAGCGAAACGGGAACTACGAAGCGGCGTGGGACCCACTAGTCTTTTTTCTGCGGATACGTCGCAGGGCCCGGAGCAGCGTAAGGATTCGCTCCGCCACCGGGCTTGACCGGAGGAACTGGCTGCTGCCCGCCGGCGCTGTGATTTGCCGGGGGATACTGTCCATACGTTGCCCCGCCGTAAGGCATATGACCGAAAAGGAATTTTACTCCCGGCCGTCCGAGAACGGCCAACGTAAACGCACCAAGAATCGTACCCAGTGGAAAAACGAGGATCTGCAGAATACACACCACCATGCACCACATGTAGTTCGAGTGTCGCGCGATAAGCCTTCCGGTTCGAAGTATTACCAGACCGAACGCCACAAACATGGCTGAAGCGATCAATCCGAAGAAGATAAAAAAGTAGCCTAGTTCTCGCGGCGGGTTGGGCCGCCCCGGATCATCCATCGCTCCGCTGATAAACGCAGCTCCAAGGATGATATAGATCAGCGGGAAGAGAGCGAAAAGCAGTATCAACGCGCCGTGAACGTAGTGAAACACCGCGAGCATCGACAGGTGCTCAATATCACGATGCTGAGACGGATGCATGGATGTTCCCGAATTGGCTTTGGTTTGCGACAAACTTCATTATTGCCCGTTCCCTGCGATGCGTCCAACCCGTTTGACCAGGTTCAGCCGGCTTGCAACCTCTTCAGGCATCACCCATTGAACGTCACTAGTCGGATTTATGGTGGAGCCATTGCATGTCCTGATCGTGACAGCTTTTTCTTAGGAGTTTGTACCACTCCAACAAGGCTCCACCTGTGACGCCAAAACTATGCCTCGCTTCACCGGCGAGACCCGCTGCCCCGCTTTTCGCCAATTCTGCGGGCGTCAAAGTTGAGAACAAGCCCGTCAAAAGATAAACTCACGGCGATCCTGCAAAATCAATCAGGGGAATTTTCCCGTTTAGACAAAAGTGAAATTTATGAACAAAACAAAACTGATTCTGGCCGCAATTGTGGCGATCTGTTGCACTGCCCTGTCGGCACGTTCCGTCAACGGCGACGAGGGGATGTGGCTTTTCAACGCCTTGCCTGTTGAACACCTGAAAGAGAACTACGGGTTTGAGCCTGATGACAAATGGACTGAACACCTGATGAAGTCGAGTGTTCGTTTTAACGTAGGCGGCTCGGCGTCATTCGTCTCTTCCAATGGACTCGTGCTGACCAACCATCATGTCGGTCACGACACGATCGCGAAGCTTTCGTCGGAAGAAAACAACTACGTCGAAGATGGTTTTCTGGCCGGCTCGATGTCAGATGAACTCGAAGCCCCCGATCTCGAACTAAACCAACTGGTCAACATCCAGGATGTGACCGATCAGGTTAATGCCGCCGTTGCCGACGACATGACTGTTGCCGATGCGGCACAGGCCCGCCGCAAAGTCATCGGTGAAATTGAACAGCAGGCGAATGAAGAGTCAGGACTGCGCAGTAACGTCATCACCCTGTTCGGTGGAGGACGTTATCACCTCTACCAGTTCAAACGATTCACCGACGTACGACTGGTCTGGTGCCCTGAGTCGTCTGCCGCATTTTTCGGCGGTGACTATGACAACTTCAATTACCCCAGATACTGCCTGGACGCATGCCTGTTCCGTGTCTACGAAGATGGCGAGCCAGCCGAGATTGAGCACTTCCTCAAGTGGTCTCCCGACGGACCTGAGGAAAACGAAGTTGTATTCGTTTCCGGGAATCCCGGACGAACCAGTCGGATTTTCACTGTGGACGCACTCAAATTCCAGCGCGACAGCTACCTGCCGTACGCACTCGACTTCTACCGCCGTCGTGAAATCCTGCTTCAGCAATATTCGCTGAAAGGAATGGAACAGGACCGGCGCGGAAAAGACGAACTGTTCGGGGTTCAAAACGCGCGAAAACTTCTAATCGGCAAACTTCAGGGACTCCAGGATCCGGTCCTGATGAATGCAAAGATCGAAGCCGAACAGGAACTTCGTGAGCAGATCCGGGCTAATCCTGAGCTTGCAGAAGCAGATAGTGCTTTCGAAACGATCGCTGAAATCCAGCGAACCAAAGCAGAGCGAATGGGAACTGGAATCAGACTGAACTCGCGTCTGTTCTCAATTGCTCAGACCATCGTTCAGCTCGCAGAAGAAGACACAAAGCCGTCAGCTGAACGTTTGCCGCAATTCCGTGATTCTTCGCGTGCGTCCCTCGAACAACAACTGTTCTCCGCAGCCCCGATCTACCAGGATCTCGAACTCGTCCTTATGGCTGATTCGATCGGGCGAACCGTCGAACTGCTTGGAGCCGACGCGGAGATCTGCCAGATGATCCTGGCCGGAACCAGCCCGAATCAACGAGCCAGCGATGTGATTCTTGGCACGCGTCTGGACGACATTGAATTCCGCAAGGAACTTGTCAGCGGCGGAATGCAGGCGATCGAGGATTGCGACGATCCAATGATCCAGCTTGCCCGCGATGTTGATGCCTTCGTTCGCGCTGAAGACAAGGAGAACGAGGAACTTGCCGAAGCCGAACGTCAGGCCTATGCAAAGATCGCAGAAGCTCTTTTCGCAATCCAGGGGACTTCAACCTATCCGGATGCAACGTTCAGTCTCCGCTTGTCGTTCGGCCCGGTGTCAGGCTACGAACTCAACGGCGAAGACATTCCAGCCTGGACAAAGATGTCTGACGTCTTCACACACATGGAAAACCATGAGGGGCTGGAAGATTATCAACTGCCTCAGCGCTGGATGGAACGACGTGATCGCATCAAGCCGAACACTCCGTACAACTTTGTCTGCACGGCTGACATTATCGGCGGCAACTCCGGCAGCCCCGTTGTCAACAAAGACCTCGAACTGGTCGGCCTGATTTTCGATGGCAACCTGCAATCGCTTCCGGGCGACTACCAGTACGATGACCGACAGGCACGTAGCGTCAGCGTCCACTCAAGCGCAATCCGTGAAGCACTTGAGTACGTTTACGATGCCGGCCATCTTGTCGAGCAGCTAGGCAAATAACGCCAGGCTGATTGACAATGACAAACAAAAAAGGCGGCCCGCATCGGGTCGCCTTTTTTCTTTTCCGCAGGTTTGCTTTAGCTTATCGCCGTCTTCTCAGGACCAGCCCCACTGCGCCTGCTCCAAGCAATGCAAGACTGCCCGGCTCAGGTATTTGATTTACCACGAAATTGAATTCGTAGTTGACGTTGGCTGCCGTCTCCTGAAACCAGAACGTGTAGGTTCCTTCACCTAGCGGGCCGGTAAACCCTGTTCCGCCAAGAAAAGCATTGCCGAGATCATCAAGGACGTCATCACCCTGCTGGTTGCCCGGGTTTCCGCCGATCAACGCGGTACCCAGCAGCATGCTCGGGTCGTTTAGGTCGGAAACCTGCGAGCCTTCCTGAACGGCGAAAAATGACTGGTCTTCTGTTGTGTCGTACAGCTGAAACAGAATTGCCGTCAATTCAAATCCCGGATCTACGGTGATCGTAAAGAAGTCACGATCAATCGGGGTAGGAATCGTTGAGCCGATTACCTCATTGTTTTCAAAAGCTGCGTTGAGAAACGTCGGGTTCAAATTGTCGCTCGACAGGTCACCGTCGATCGACTCGTCGTGAATTACGTCCGCAAGTGCGGCTCCTTGAACCGACAGGCCGGCGACGGCCATTGTCAGTGAAACTGCTAAAAATCGGGCGAGTGTTCCGCGCACAATGCTGCTCCATCTTGAATGATAAATGCTTGATTCTGTCTGCCGTTGCGGCAGACCACATCAAACACCTGTCACCAGCCACTTTGTTTATTGCAAAACACTTATTGCGAAACAGAGAATCAGTGAAAATCATTACGATTTTCGGCTGAAACTCGTCAGTCCACAGCCGCCACCGAGTCAGTCCCGTTGCCGCCGCCCAGCCAATCTGTCAATCAGTCGCCACCCAACTAGTCCCTTGCGAGGACGACTCTCTCCAGCCTCATTACCATCTCCCGAAGCTCGTCAACCTCGGATTCGAGATCCGCGTTTCTGGCTGCCAGTTCCTGAATCGCGGCTAGTGCGATTCCATCGGCATCAATCGCTGAAATGACACGATCGTCCTCTCCCAGTTGAAATGCGTCGTGGAAGTCCTGAGACATCGGCCCGATATGGCGGACGGAGTCATCATCTTTGTAACTCCATGAGGTAATTGGCAACTCGACGACGCTTTCAAGAATCCGAGCGGTATCGATGTCTTCGAACTGCTCTTTCTGATTGCGGTCTGATTGCTGGTTCAAGGCCCCCTTGATGGTGAGATTACCGTTGGGGGCGAGGAAGAAATTTGCGACCGGCCCCGGGCCAACCTTTAAAGCTCCGTCCTGCCGAAGTGTGAACTCCGCGCCTCCGGTTCCATCGAGCGAAATATTGAAGTTGTCGATCGCGTTGGTCATCATCGACCACGTTTCGTCCGAGTCATAGTTGTCGAACGTCATTCGTGCACCGCCGTTATTTACCAGCTCGAGCATCGTACGCACCTGAGTGGCGCTGAACCGGTTCTCGACAAGCACTCTCGCCTGATCGAATCCCGGATCCTCGAATCCGGAACCGAGCGTCGCATCACTTGCAAACACATGCAGCGCTTCTTCGGGCAGAGCAGTACCAACACCGACTCCGTATTCACCCAGAATCATCGCGTAGGTCGCCGCATCCCAGCGAACGCCGAAAGCCGGAATCGTCGAACCGGCATGCAGACCGAGAATGCGTGGATCCGCTTTGTAAGTAAAGAAGCGTGGATCAGAACTGAACGGATCCCGCATCGCAAATGTCAGACGTGGGTTGTTATTCCCGGGAGTGCCGTAAATACCGAGTGTCAAATGGTCGTAATCTGCATCCTGAGCCATGCATGGTGCTTGTGCACCGAACGAGACAATCGCGCTTAGGAGCAGTGTGAGAATGGAGATTCGTTTCATCATTAAATCCTGATTAGGGTCAATTGTGTTTCAGCCGTAGTCTTCACAACTATCTGCAAACACAACTGCCTGTCAGGATTCCGGTCCACTCAGAATCCGTGATGAAAACAGCCGTCGCCACCAGCCGGGCGTTACCGGATGCGGTGCACCGATTCGCGCACAATCAACTCTGTATCAAGCCGCGGAGGCACAAATTCCTGATTGCGCATGAACGCCAGCAGTGCCTGAGCGGCTGCCTCTCCCATCGGTTCAGCCGGCTGGGCCACCGTCGTAAGTGGTGGTGTCATGAAAGCCGAGTTGGGCTGGTCATCGTAGCCGACAATTGAAACGTCTTCCGGAACGCGAATCCCGCGTCGGTACATTGCCAGGCGTGCACCAAAAGCCATTTCATCGTTCCCGGCAAACACGCCCGTAAACGAAACGCCTTTCATCAACAGCGATTCGATGGCGAGGACGCCGGACTGGCTGCTGAAGTTCCCTTTTACAACCAGATCCTCATCAAGAGCTATTCCGGAATCCCGAAGAGCCGCCTGGTAACCCATGTAACGGTCCCTGGCATCCTGATGCTCCGGGATACCCATGATGTGTGCGATCTTTCGATGACCGGAATTGATGAGGTATTCGGTGGCATCTTTAGCGGCCGCCACGTTGTCCACTGAAATACATTTGTTGTCCCACCCCGGGAGTCGTCTGGCGACGATCACCATTGGTTTGGAATCCCGTAGGGAGTCCAGATCGCTTCCGGGCAGGTTACCGCCGACCATGATGAGTCCGTCCACATTGCGATCAATCAATGTTTTTATGGCTGAAGTCTCGATTTCGGGGTCCCACCGGCCATCTGCAAAAATCGGCGAATAATCAGTATCTGACAGCCCTTGAATCACGCCTTGAGTGACTTTGTCATAAAACGGACTACCGATGTTCTGTGTCAGAACGCCGATCGTCATCGAATTCCCACCGGCCAGCGACCTCGCTACGACGTTAGGCTTGTAATTCAGCCGCTCCATCGCTTCCAGGACAGCTAGGCGTTTCTCCTCGTTGACAGGCGTGTTGTTGTTGAGAACACGGGAAACCGTACTCTTGGAAACATTTGCCGATTCAGCGATATCCTTAATTGTGATTTTTTTTCGTGCCATGAGAACGGTTTCGAGATTGCGTTTTGGGGATTTTCGAGGACGTTAACCCGCCATAGTCCCCATTCAATGGCGGTTTTTTCCAGAACCAAGCTGTCCAACGTCAAATAAAACTCCAAAAACCTGATTTTTTAGGCTGCAATATTCTTGCAACCGGTTTCAAATAGGGTGTATAAATGTGTGCAGGGACGCGATAATAAAAGGTAATCTTCCCTACATATATTCCATCCCATCTATTAAGGAATTCGCCATGTTACGTGATCGTAGAAGACAAGGATTCACACTTGTCGAACTGCTGGTCGTAATTGCCATCATCGGTATTCTGATCGGCATGCTTCTCCCTGCTGTTCAACAGGTTCGTGAAGCAGCCCGCCGTACAACTTGCCTTAACAATCTAAGGCAACTTGGCCTCGCATGCCACAACTTCGAATCTGCAAACGGACATCTGCCGACAGCCGGCGGTGTTGTAGAGCAATACTGGACGGACGAAGCTTTCCGTCCCCAGAACGGATTCGAGAGCGCGAGTTGGATGACTCAAATCCTTCCCCACGTCGAGCAAGGTAACCTTGCTGATCTCCGCGCCTCAGTAGGTCTGAACCCTGCCGGCGGCGGCATCTCAAACCTTCCGGTTGAGATCTTCAATTGCCCTAACCGTACCGGCCGTTTCGCCAACCTCGGATGGGCCACATTTGCACTGGGCGATTACGCCGGTGTAATGGCGAGTTGGAGTGAACCCAACTGGCAAGGCGTCGGCGCCACAGCATCCTGCCCCGGGAGCCCTGCAGAGGGCTTTGAATGGCAGATCGGCTGCCCTCCACGTCCAAACGAACAGACTGCTGTCTGGACTGGTCTTCTGGTCAAAGCTGGTCAGATTCAAACTGACAGTGGTGGTACCGTTCAGAACACCTGGAAGTTTGCAACTGTTCCTGTGATTGTTCCAGATGGAGCTTCGAACACAATTCTTCTCGCTGAGAAGGCTGTAAACGCGAACGCATACACCATCGACGGCTCTGACTGGGACTACTGGGAGCTGATGGGATACCACACTGGTGCTGACTGGCCGACAATGCGTATGTTCGCAGCGCGTGGAATTAACGGCACCGCCGACTACGACTGGGACGAGTACGCTGTCTGGGGCGACACTCAAGAGCGTCCATCATGGGTAACTCGTAACGGTGCCGGCCGTACCGTAGAATTCGGTTTCGGTTCTTCGCACCCTGGCACAATCAACTCTGTGCTTGGCGACGGCTCGACTCACGTTGTGAACAACAACGCTGACCTGTTCATGCTTGACCAACTTGGCAAGCGTGCTGACGGTTCAAACACCGGTATTGATAGCCTCTAATCCCGGAATTGTGAAATTATCTCTGCCCGGTTTTCCGGGCAGATTTTTTTTACTTCAACACCAATCACGAAGCCAATCATGCATCTCAAAAACGTTCTCGCATGCTCAATTTGTCTGGTCGCTTTGTTGCTGTCTGGTTGTGACAACTCCGTTTCACCGGAGGACGCGATCGCTGACGCCAACAACTCGAACATCAAACGGGTTGCCAACATGTACAACATGTATCTTGGCCAGAACAGCTTTCAAGGCCCCGCTGACGAGGCGACTTTTAAAGACTGGTTGAAGAATGCGAACGCTGAACACCTTAAGACGATGGGTGTCGATGTCGCCGACCTCGAAGCCTCATTCGTCAGCGAACGGGATAACGAGCCTTTCGTAATCCGTTACGGCGTCAACGGAAGTACACGAGGTTCCCAGGAACCAGTTGTGTTTGAAGCGACCGGGGTCGAAGGCAAGAGAATGGTTGGCTTTTTGAATATGGTTCAACGCGAAGTTGAATCCAGTGAATACGATCAACTTCTAAACGGCGGAGCTGCCGCAGCGAACGGCCCGAATTCCAATACTGAAGGCTATGATCGCTAAACGCAGTCATGGATGAGATCTTCGAGCGGAGCCAAGTGCTCCGCTTTTTTTGTGCGCCGGCTTGCACTGTGTCGGGATCAGCCGGCGATCACTCCATGGCTTTTTTCCCGGGACTGCCTGCGCCTTGAGCAACCGTCAACCCGCCAGACTTGTGCGGCCACGTTTATTGCCTTCACTTACGGTTTCACACAAGCGACGCCGCAAGAGTAAACTGTAGTGATCGTCCTATCGCGACAGAAAGGTCGCTGAAAATGACACAACATTACGATGTCGCAATCATCGGTGGCGGCCCCGCAGGCTCGACCGCGGCCGCACTGCTGAAGAAATACGATCCGGAAATCAGCGTCCTCATTCTTGAGCGTGAGAAGTTTCCTCGGGATCATGTCGGCGAAAGCCAGCTGCCACCAATCGGCGCGATACTCCATGAGATGGGATGCTGGGAGGAGGTCGAATCCGCAGGCTTCCCCATTAAGATCGGCGTAACGTATCGCTGGGGAAAAACGGAACAACTCTGGGATTTTGACTTCGTTCCTGCAGATAAGTTCGTCGATGCTCCCAGACCGGCACCGTACGCTGGTCAGCGGCTTCGTACGGCTCTTCAGGTCGATAGAGCGATCTATGACGAAATATTGCTCAACCACGCAGAGAAACTGGGAGCGGAAGTCAGGCAGGAAGTCGCCGTCAAAAAGATCCTCTCGCAAGATGGCCGTGTAGAGGCTTTTGAACTGTCCGACAGCTCTTCTATCACCGCTGACTGGTTCATCGACGCGTCGGGGCATTCAGGAATCATGCGGCGGGCATTGGGAATCGACGTGCACTATCCAGGCAGCCTCAAGAACATCGCTATCTGGGATTACTGGGAAAACGCAACGTGGGCTGATGAAATTGGAGTCGGTGGGACCCGCGTTCAAGTGCTTAGCCAACCAGCCGGCTGGATCTGGTTCATACCGCTTGGCCCTACTCGTACCAGCATCGGACTGATCACACCGGTCGAGCACTACAAGTCGTCAGGACTATCTCACGAACAGCTTTACCGCGACGCACTTGCCGGAGACGAAAGGGTCAGCGGGTTGATTGAAGGCGCGACGTCTCGAGAAATAATTGAGACGACAACCGACTGGTCTTTCCTCGCCGAAAAAACGTATGGCGAAAACTGGTTTTTGATCGGCGAAGCAGCCGGATTCGCTGACCCGATTCTGGCAGCAGGAATGACGCTGGCTCACGGCAGCGCACGCGAATGCGCCTATTCCATACTTGAACTCCGCAAGAAAGAGCACGACGCTCAGTGGCTGAAGTCAACGTTTGACCAGAACCAGCGTGGCAGAATCCGTCAGCACATCAGATTCGCCGACTTCTGGTATGCGTCCAACGGCCAGTTTTCTGATCTACAGGAACATTGCCGCTCGATCGCCGAAGATGCCGGCCTGGAGCTCACAACCGAGCAGGCATGGCAGTGGATTTCCCAGGGCGGATTCAGCTCCGACGTCCCGGGGCAGGCGGTAGTCGCCGGCTTCGTGGATCTCGCCAGTGCCAAAAGATTCACAGGGATGTTCACTGGTGGAGAACTCGACTGGAGCACCGACAAGAAAAATGTCTTCAAGCTCGACACCGAGGGTGCCGCCATCGAGACCATTCCGACGTATCGTGACGGAAAAATCACCCCGGTTCAGTGCCTGATACGCAACAAGAAAAAACTGCCTCTGACCGGAATCAATCAGTTGCTTTATGGCGCGCTGCAGAAAAGTCCGTACATCGACGACGTCTTCAAGATGATTGCCGCCACACTCGAAGCACAGAAGGTTCCCGCCGCTTCGCGCTCAACTTACTTCAGCTACGTGATTCAAGCACTTGAGTCGATGGTGGCTGCCGGCTGGGTAAAGGCTTCGCTTGATGAGTCGAGAGCACGGCTGGATGTAGGCAGCGCAGCCAACAGTAAACATATTTTCTACCGTAACGAGTAACGAATCCACGTGTCCCGTTGCGCGAATACCGGTCTCGCTGACTGATTCGCCAAAATTGGCGTGGTGCAACTCAAGCGATCTCGCCGACAGTCAACGCGAAAGTTCCCCAAGGGCAAGCTTTATCTCGCCTGAAACTACGGGATCCGTTTCAATGTCCGCACGTTCGGTCAGAATGCGCGAAGCTGCATTCTTGTCGGGCTGTCTTCCCAGTGCCCACGCACACGCACCTCGAATCAGGGACTCCTCATCGCCCAGTCCTTTGCTAAGTGCCGCAACCGCCGCTGAGCAGGGATGGTTGCCGAGAATAAGGGCGGCGTTACGCAGGATGCCGCGACGTTTCGGCCTCCACAGCGGCGTCTTTCTGAATCTGGCGCGGAACTGATCGTCGTCCAGATCAAATAGCTCGATCAAATCGACCGGATTCAATCCTTCTGACGGCTGAAAGTCTGCTTCCTCAGACAGTGACGCTTTGTTGTTCCACGGACACACATCCTGACAGACATCGCAGCCCAGCAGCCAGTTGCCCACTCTCGAACGAAGCTCATGATCAATCGGAGACCGATGTTCAATCGTCAAGTAACTGATGCACCTCGTCGCGTCGAGCACGCCCGGCTTTGGAAAAGCATCAGTTGGACAGGCGTCGAGACATGCAGTACACGTTCCGCAATGACTTGTCTCCATCGGTGCGTCATAAACGAGCTCCCGATCAATCAACATCGCTGCGAGGAAAAACCAGCTTCCATGATCACGATTGATCAACATCGTATTCTTGGCATACCAGCCCATTCCCGAAAGCTGCGCGAACTCCCTTTCCAGAAGAGGAGCCGTATCGACGACACCGCGAACATTCACTTCAGGAATCATTTCGGAAGTTGCGCGGCAAAGGTTCTTCAACCGTCTATGAATCAGGTCATGGTAGTCCACTCCCCATGCATACCTTGCCACCCTGCCCTTCCCGTCCTCTGATGCGGCGGGCATTTCGTTGCTGTAGTTCATCCCCAGCATGACCAGGCTTTTGACACCGTCCATTACATTGCGAGGGTGACTATATGCATCAAATCTTCCCGCGATATAGCTCATTTCGCCAGCGTAACCGGCTTCAATCCAATCACTTAAAATCGCCGCGCCGGCCGGTTGTACGGCCTGACAGGTGCCACTGAAGTCGAAACCCTGGCGTTTCGCTTCCGCTTTTACGGCCTGTGTCAGTTCTAGGGCGTCCATCGTCATGGATTGTCAGTTTACCGCTTGAATCTATTTGCAACCGTTGAAACGTAGCACGGCTGGTTTAGGGTGGGAAGTGACATGGCTGGTGCTGTTTTGTTGCAGAAAGTGAACACTACCCCGTTCACCGGCAATCCTCATCACAACAGCACCGCCGAGCCTCTTATGTCAGACCCAGAATTGAAAGGCCATCATGAGAAGATTACTTGCCGTTGCCGTTGCAGCAGTTGCAATCTCGTTTCTTACCACGGACCTGGCGAGTGCCCAGGTCGGATCAGGCTACCGTTTCGGCGTTGGCGTGAATTACGGTTCGTTCCCTTATCCAGGCACTCGCGCTAACGGCCGTAACCTCCATAACGGCGGCGCATTTTTCGGCGGTTTCCGTCCGACCCCGCGCGTTGAGGAACCACCGTATTTCGCGAAGTTTCCACCCGTGTACTACAACGGCATCGTTTCCCGTCCTTACGGCGTCAGCCCGTACGCAGCGCCTCCGGGAATCGTTCCCGTAGAGATGTCTGCTCCAGTTGCAGTTCCTCCTGTCACAATCCGCAATCCCTATTTCAATAATGAGATTGAAACCGTCGCGGATGACCTGCCGGAAGTCAACGAGGACGAAAGCTCAAACCAGACAACACATGTCGTCAATCCGTACCTCGATACGATTACTATCAACGAATAGCAGTATCAGATTCCGAAGTTTTAGTCTCCGCCCTGCTCCTGAATAAAAGCGACCGACTAAACAGACTTCAGCGATTGACTATCGACTTTGGTAGATCTCGACTGAGGGGCGACGAGATCACCGATAGCGTCCGGATTTCCGGACGCTATTTTTTTATGCGCGGACTCATTCTTCAGGCCCGAAGGGCCAACACAATGGAATGCTGCTCCGCCGAGTCAGCTGGCAAAGCGAATTGAATTGAGTACGCCCCATCCGAATTGATTGAATATCGCAAAGGCGGACTCGCTCCTCAGGCCCGAAGGGCCGGCACATGAACTGCCGGTGGCGAC
>JBCCFB010000156.1:0-15102 GCA_039029995.1 Planctomycetota bacterium | reverse complement strand
GTTCGGTTCAGTTCCTGAAGCAACCTGAGCATCAGATCCGGACACTGGCAATCAAGCCGGCGTATCTGGATACGCTCGAAGAGGACCGGATCGACAACTATTCCGAGTGGTGCATTCCGCTGGGAAGACGATTTCGCGCCTTGAAATTGTGGTTCCTGATGCGGGCGTATGGCATCGAAGGGCTTCGAACTCGAATCCGAAATCATGTTAAGTGGACAAACGATGCCGCGGAAGCAATCAGCGGGATGGAACACTTCGAAGTCGTGACACCGACGTATTTCTCGTTATTTACTTTCCGCTATTGTCCGCCCGGCCGTGATTCTGATTCGTCAACAAGGACGCTCATCGAGAAGATCAATCGCGACGGACGGATCTATCTGACTCAAACCGTTTTCGAGAATAAGTTCGTGATCCGGTTTACCGTTGGCCAGTTCGAAACAGAAGAGCAGGATGTGAAACTGGCGGTTGAGGTGATCAGAGAACTGGCTGCCGGCCTTTAAAGCTTGAATCGCAAGCTTGTAAGACCAACGCGACCTAACCAACATCACTGAGCGCCAGCGCACTGCCGTAACGGGCAAAGACGAGTTGCCGTAGTCGGCGATATTTCTCGTCTTCGAGCTCAGGATCTTCATCAACAAGAAGTCGCGCGTCCGCCTGCGCTCGTGCGAGAATTTCGGCATCTCGAAAGAGATCAGCAATAAACAGCGGAGGAAATCCGGTCTGTCGTGTGCTGAAAAGGTTGCCCGGCCCGCGGATCCGCAGGTCGGTCTCCGCAAGCTCGAATCCGTCATCGATTTCTTCAAAAGCCTGCAGGCGTTCGCTGTCTGCTTTGTCGTCTGTCGAGCAGAATGCGCAGACAAAGCCCGGATGGACTCCGCGGCTGACACGGCCGCGTAGCTGATGTAGCTGCGCAAGCCCGAATCGTTCGGCGGATTCAATCGTCATCACAGTCGCGTTGGGCACATTGATGCCGACCTCCACAACTCCTGTCGCCACGATGACCTGAGTGCGCCCCTGCTCAAAAGACTGTAGCGCGGCGTCTTTTTCTTCTGTCGTCTGACGGCCGTGCAGTACGTCCAGCCGGAATTCGCTGAACGGCCCGTTGCTGAGTGACTCGAACAATCGTTCGGCGCTGCCGAGTTCAGATTCGTCACCCGAATCGACGAGCGGAGCAACGACATAAGCCTGTCGTCCCTCGCGTAATTTCTTGCAGACGAACTCCCACCATTGCTCACGCGAAGATTCCTTCTGTAGATAAGTGAACACGCCGGCACCAACTCCTTCGGGGCGATCAAGAACACTGACGTCGAGATCACCGAACAGAGTCATGGAGACGGTGCGCGGAATCGGGGTGGCCGTCATCACCAGGTAGTGGGGATCGTGTCCGGATTGTTTCAATGAAGCCCGTCTGCGCACTCCGAACTTGTGTTGTTCATCGACAACTGCGAGAGCAAGAGAATCGAATTTCAGCTTATCACTCGCGATGGCTTGAGTGCCGATCACGATGTCAATTTCACCCGACTCAATCCCGGAAACGATCGGCCTGCGCTCCGCTGGTTTCATGCTGCCTGTCAGCAGCGCGACTTTGACCCTGCTGCCCGCCAGTAGTTTTGCGATTCCACGATAGTGCTGGGCAGCGAGGATCTCCGTGGGCGCCATCATGGCAGCCTGATGTCCGTGGGCGACCGCCAGCAGCATCGAGCAGAGCGCAACGGCAGTCTTTCCGCTGCCGACATCGCCATGCAGCAACCGGTTCATCGGGAACGGGCGGCTCATGTCAGCCGCAATTTCATTGAATGACTTCAACTGGGTTGGCGACAGGTCGAATGGCAGTCGCGATTTGATCCTCGCCCGGATCTTCGATGACATCTCAAGCGCGTGCGCAACTGAGCCGGTTTCCACACGGTGTCGCCTGATTGCCAGCGCGAGTTGCAGGATCAGTAGTTCCTGATAAACGAGGCGCGTTCGTGCGAGGTCCGCGGATTCCTGAGATTCGGGGCTGTGAATATCACGGATCGCCTGCCCGATATCGCAGACGTCCGCACGCTGGCGGAGTTCGTCGGGAATGGCCTCTTCGACAACGTGTGCAAAATCTTCGACGGTCTGCCAGACGAGTTCGCGCATCTGCCTCTGGTTGATCCCATCGGTCAGTTTGTAAACAGGCAGCATTCCGGCGTTTTCAGGATCGCTGGACTCGTCGATCCAAGTTGTTCGCGGGTGTGTCATCTGAAAGCGCGAGCCGCTGACTTTGACTTTACCCTGCAGCATGACCTTCTGCCCGACCTGAAACTTTCGCACCATGTACGACTGGTTGAACCAGAAGGCGCGCAAGTAGTCACTCTCCTGTTTGATCAGCACGTATAAAACATGCCGGCCGCTGTGTGCCGTCGTGTGATCAATATCATCAACGGTACCGATGACACTGACTTCATCACCGTCGTTGAGCTCCGCGACGGCGATCTGCCGGGTGAAATCCTGGTAACGGCGTGGAAAGAAGAAAAGCACATCAGCTGCTGTTCTGATGCCCAGCTTCTCAAGCAGCTCGGCGCGTCGCACACCGATCTTCTTCAAAAAGCGCACATTCTGCGTGAGCTTTTCTTCCGGCGATTTAGATTCCGGATTCTTTTCCGGTGAACTGGACTGTACATCCGACATGCCTCGATTTTACGAAATCGGCTCTCCGCTGGTAGAGCCGGCATCCCGAAGGGCATGCCACGTCGGTTGAACATGAAAGGCCGGTTGAATAAGCGACTAGTGCGTTGTGATTCCGGTGACTGGAATGCTCCCGGTGGAGACCTGCGGGAATACAGCAGACGCCGGTGTCCGCGATGCTTCTTCAAGCAGCGTCATCAGCTCAAGGCTGTCCGTCAGAAACTGTTTGAGTTGGCGATGGCCGATCGTTTTGCGATCGCGATAGATCATCAGTCGTCCGCGGCAGGACTCCACGGTCCAGCGATTGAGCTGAATCAGGCGTTTCACAGAGTCCGTAAACACTGGTCGCGCCTTCAAGGGTTCGACCGAGGAGACGTTGAAGGAGCCATCGAAGGCCGGATCGACGCTCATCTTGTTAACGACTGGCTTGAAAAGGTTTCCGATCATCGACTTCGGATGAAGCGTGAAGTCCGCGATTTCAGAGTTACCGAGATCAACTTTGCAGATGGTTTGCGAGTGTTTGACCTGGTTTCTTCCATATCCGGTCCAGAACTGGTATTCAAAAACTTTGAACGAGATACCGTCGGCGTCGCCCCCGAAACAGTTCACGCATTTTCGGCTGTGGCCGCTGTTGTTGGTCAGTTCACTGCCCGCCAGTTCGGCCAGAATCTCGGCTTGCGGCAAAAACGCGAGGCCAAGTCCTTCGGCCACTTCGCGCACCTTCTTCTGACGCCAATAATTGTACGCAGCGATGCCGAGAGCCAATGCAACGATTGAAACCACCAGGATTGAGTTCATGACGTCGAGATCCGGTTGAGCAGGATTCCAGTGTTCACAGCCGACAAGCAAGGTTTGGTTTTTTCTGCCGCCTTGCAAGCCGGTAGCGATCTGTCACCGGGAGGAACCTGCCCCGGTCGTCAACAATGTCGGGATGTGACGGTTATCACGAGCCGGACATGGCATGTCGCTGCTCCATTCAGTTCGCGTTGCCAGCCGGGGATGTTCCCGTTACCCGCCTGAGAACGGGTCTTCGTCGCCATCATCACTGCCGTCTCCGAATGGGTCGCCGTCTGAGAACGGATCCGGCTGGTTGCTTTCCAGTTCTTTCATTTCTTCATCTTCGATCTGTTCCTTGAGTTGATACTCCAGATCATAGATGAGCGATTCAACATCGAATCGATCCGCCCACCGGGATTCCCGCAGCGTCCTGATCGTCTGTCGCGCTTCATCGAACTGGTTCATTTCGAGTTGAACACGGCACAGCTCCATCAGGCCATCGGGTTCTTTTGACCGTATTTCGGCAACCCGTTTCCAGTGCATCGCCGCCTCTGCAAGCCGGTCCTGTGATTCACGGATCTCTGCAAGAGTCGCGTGTCCTTCTGAATCGGCTGGAAGCATTTCGATCATCGATGTGTACGCGCGTTCGGCTCCACCGGGATACGTGGCAACCAGTGTTTCGTGACCGAGTTGCGCCGCGAGGTCAGCGTAGATTTCCGGATCACGACGGACCAGTTTCGCCAGCACCAGAGTCTGCTCAGCGGCTCTGGTTACGTTTTTTGTGTCGAGATAAAGGTCGATCAACTCCTGATGTATTTCCTGATCATCGGGCATGAGTTCAAGGGTGAGCTCAAGCTGCGTGATCGCTTCTGTGAGCTCTTCCTTGTCCCGTAAGGCCCTCGCGATCTCCAGTCGAAGCAGGTAGTTGTACTGGCCGGTCTCTGCTGCCTTTTCGTCCATCATCGCAACCAGACCGGAAAGGTCTGTCTGGAACCGTCCCGCAGCAACACCTTCAACTACTTTTCGAAGTGAGTGAAGTGCGGATTGCCGGTTGGTGGTGTCGTTGCCCCACGTGACAACGGAAGCAGTAGCGGCTTCGATCGCTTCCTCAAGCCGGGCAAGCCCTGTGTGCGCCATCGCAAGCTGCTGATAGTGGGCAGACAACTGATATGGCTCGCCGTCATTTTCGCGGTAGAAATCCAGAAGGCTGGTCACGTATTTCACAGCAGGCTCAAACAACTCGTTTGAAAGGCAGGCTTCAGCCAGCCATGTTGCTGATCCGATGTCAACGTCTTTCTCGTTGTAGAACTTTTCATCAGCCTTTTGCCATAGTTCAATCAGTCGCTCCTGCTGGTCGGTCCTGAAAAAGGCTCGCATCAAACGGACATAGTGATTGGAGTCAGAGGGACGCTCTTCAAGCAGCTTTTCCAGCAGTGGAGCGGACTCTTCAAACCTGCTTTGATCTTGCAGCATGTCCACGTAGAAACTCGTCTGATCGATATCCAGAAGCTCCGATTGGTAGGCATTCGAGAGGATGTCGATGGCCCGGTCGTATTCGCGGAGGTCATGTCCGATGTAGCTGGCTATGTGCTGCGCATGGGCGCCTGACTCGCGATATTGCTCGTGGACCTCCAACGCTGTTTCAAGAAACTTGTCAGCATGCCTTTCGAGGAAATACGAGTTTCCGCGTGAAATCATTGAGCTTCTGCGATTCTCGAGCTCGGAAAGTTCGTCACGGATAAAACTGATAAGGATACCCAGCAGTCGCTCGTCGAGTTCCGCAGGAAGATTGTTTCGCGACAGATAGACCTGTTGTGTAATTGAGTCGATCTGAAGCGAACGGTTCTGCCGGACTCCCGCCGGCATTCGCTCGAAAGCATCGAGGAAGAACCTGACAGCAGCAACGGAGTCTGTCGACTCACCGAGTTCGTTGGTGACTCTGTTGACTGCACTGGCGTATCGCTCACTCATCAACGCCAGTTCCTCCGGCATTCTTTCAAAAGCAAATCGTCGCAAGTCTGTTTTCGCTTCGACTTCAAAGGGCATGCCGGAGCGGCAGGCGATGTCGAACAAACGACAGAGCTTATAGATGCCGTCATTGCGCTCGCCTTCAGATGATGCGTCGTCAAGCATTCGCAACAGGTAGCGATAAACCGCCGCGTATTGCTCGCTGTCTGATCCGGGCGACGTGCTGTGTCCATGTTGAATGGAGAATAGATAGAGCTCCGTCAATTGATCTGACAGCCAGCTCCGGTTTGAATCTGTCGCCGTTGCGATCAGTCGTGTGAGGAATGTTTCGGCCGCAACACACTGGCCGAGTTGTTTGTGCATTTCCACGATTTTCGAAGCAACATATTGAACATCCTCCGGCATTATTCCGTCATTGATCCGGATGAAGTTGTCCAGTTCGGCCATCAACCCGGCGACAATCCCGTCTTCCGGTTGATAGTTGAACATCACGACCGCACGCGAATAGGCGATCTGCAGGCGGTGGTTGTCTCCGAATTCGTTGCGTGGATCCGGCTCAGCCGCCAGCAGTTCGTTCAACTGTTCGACAACAACCTGTTTGATTTCGTCCCGCTCAACCTGAATAAGCTCCCTCAGCAGGTTTGCCATCAACAACCGTTCGCCCGGCTCCCAGTCCCGCTCGAAAGCGCGTTTCATTGCGGAGACTGCGTTTTCAATATGAGGTCCGGCCTGGTTTTCAATGGTCGCGTTTCTACGCTCGACGAATGATTCGACAAGATCCAGCGCGCGGAGATCGGTCTGCGACAGTTCGCGATCGCGAAGAATTTCGATCCGCTCGAGGATCGAGTCGGCTGTTGCTTCATCACGGATTTCATTGATCACCATCTGCCACGAACGCAGGTGAGGATAGATTCCACGTGCTGATTGTCCGATCATCGAATCCGCAACAGCGGCCAGAACCCGGAAGTCCTTGCATTCCCTGTAGAGATGGTTCACTGAGCCAATGTGACTGGACGGATCAGGAGCGCGTCGCAGCATCGATTCAATCGCTGGAAAGACCTTCTCATCGAGGTCGTCGGGAGTTGCAGACGTGTCACTCAAGCGGTTGGCGATAGTTCGGACGTAGTCGTCCAGTTGCCAGACTTCTCTTGCGTCGAACGCCTTGAGTGTAGCTCGCTCGTATTTCTCGCGTTGATCGGTGACGAGGTACCATGTTGCGAGAGCTGTGTAATCACCGGCGGTCAGGGTTCCATCCGTTTCGATCAATTCGAAGTGGCGGATCGCGCTTTCGAGTTCGCCGCGCTCGGCAAGCAGCATCCCAAGCGCGTGCCGCCATGTATGGACTGCATCGTCCTGTGCCGCCCATTCCTCCAGACGTTCGACCAGTTGATCTGTGCGAGCTGTGGCAATCATCCATTTGAACGCCACGTTTTTCCAGTCCTCGATTGCTCGAGCGACTGCGGCATCGACCAGTTCGTCACGGTTTTCCGATGTGCTGTCTCCGCCCTCTTCACCTGGCGCGTTCAAGTCCACCATGTTAGACCTGCCGATACGAGTGCCGAGTTCGATATAGCGGTCGACCCACGCGCGATCTTCTTCATTTGCGTTGCGCCTTGAACCGAGGTACAGCAGAGTCAATAGTGCCCGCTGGCGTAGCTGGTCCTCCATCGCCGCTGAAGATGCGATGGCACTGTCGCTTTTGTCATGAGCAAAAAAGACGGGCTGTTCTCCGAGAAGATTCCGGCAGGTCAATACAACTTCTTCGAGATTCGAATTCTGCCGGACCTGATGGTAGTGGCGCTCGGCTCTCAGCCATTGACGCAACCAGTCGGGAGTGTCATTGGCGTTTTCCCGACTGGACAGAAACTCGATGAATTCGTTGGTGGCTGTTGTGCGGGCATTTCTTCTTTCCAGTTGGATTTCAGCAGGCGATTTGCCCTCTGATTCTTCGACACTGTCCATCAGGACGGTCTGTCGTTTCTGGAGCATCAGATCGGACCAGGAAAGAAGTCTGTTCAAGTATTGCAACCTGACTGACGGCGAGTCGGAATCGCGATCGGTAATTGTCTGTGGCATCAGCACGAACGATTCAAGCTCATGTTCGGCGGACCACCCACGGTTACTCAGCGTGTTGTACAGATCAGTCGCTCTGCGAACGCTCTCGGCTTCGTCCAGCGCCTCTTCAATAAGTTGCCGCAGAAACGCGAGCTGTGCTTGATCAACGAGTTGGTTCCGGATCAACCACGTCAGACTGTTGAGGTCGCTCTTAAGCTCGACTAGCTGCTCACGCTTTTGCTGTGTCGATTCCGACTCCAGTTCATCAGCGAGTTGTCGCACGTTTTCAAGCACGTTCTGCCGACGTGTTCTGAGGGTTTCGACGAGCCTGTTCAATTGCTCTTCAGATAGCTGGCCAACACTTAGCTCCAGCAGATCGGTAACCAGCGACACAGGTAGTTCATCAGCTTCACCACGAAGTCTTTCTGCAAGCTCGCGGCGAATGACTGCGTCTTCATCCCGCTGAGAAAATCGTCCGTTGTTGAGGATGTCAACCGTGAAGTAGATCGTCGAATCGTTGGTGGAGGCTGTTCGCGCCACGAGAGCAAGCGGGTCCACCCACCGTTCCTGAAGTCGGTTGCCGCTATTACCGTGATCTCCGGTTGCGAATTGAATCGCTGATTCGATGCGGGACCATCGGGATTGTGTGCCTTCAGCATCGTTCCGCTCCTGTTCAACTAGCTCATCAATTTCAGCCAGCCAGCTGCCAACGGTCTCGCGGACCAGTTCAATCTGGTCGGTAAAGACCAGCGACGAGAGCAAGCGGTCGTAGAATTCACTGTCGATTTCAATCTCATCGGCGCGTACGAACAGTTCGTTGCAGACGGTTATTATCTCGTCGTGCCGGCCGTCCTCTGCCAGTCGGTTTGTTTTGTCCCGGAGCAGCCTGAGGTGCTCGTTATCTGTCCATTGAGATGCAGCTGGATTCTCGAATTCCAGACCCTCGGAGTTGGGTCCCTGATTCAGGCAAAGTTCAATTCTGGCGTAACCCTCTTCGCGGCGATTCAGGTTGAACAGAGCGTTGAAGTACCGTTGTTGAGCGTCCAGGTCATGACGTTGCTCATCCGCCAGTTGCCGGCGAACCTCAAGCGCAGCCAATGTGTTGCTGTTGTTGTCGAGCTGTTGAGCATGCAATGCCAGCCACGCAAGTCTTCCTGATTCAGGAAGTAGACCGCTTTCGAAAGCGGCGCGGAGTCTTCCAGCTAACTCCACCTGCTCCTGCCGTTGCAGGCGGTAGGCGTTTCCGCTCAGTCGTCTTGCAAGAAATCCACCGTCATCTGAATCGCCGTTCGAGCTTTCAACGACAGTTTCTGCAAGTTCGAAAAGTAGTCTTCGCAGTTGCTCGTATTGCCGGCCGTCATTCAGATACTCCAGCTGAACAAATTTCAGACCACGGCGTTCGCCGGCAGCACTTTCGATTTTTCCGAGTGTCTTTGTGGCCTCTTCCCACTGCTGGCCGGAGATAAGCCAGTCCAGTTTTACGACCAGATCGGCGATGGTTTCATCGCCGTCTTCAATCGCTTGAATCGCAGACCTGAGGGTTCGTTCCGGCGAATCGTCAAAAAACAGGACGGCTGAATCGTCAGGTTTGATTTCATCAATGGCCGAATCGACTTCCTCTGCAGTCAACGTCGCAACGCTGCGAGTCGATTGGTGAACTTTGTACCCGTTTTCATTACGGCCGATGATAGTCGTTGCCCACCAGATTCCGGCGACTTCTACAAAGTCGCCGTATTCAACTGTCGAAGTCGTATCCCCCTGGCCATTGAAGCTGGTTTTTCTAACAACAACACTTTTTGACGTATCGATAAGAAACTCGATTCGATCGCCGCTTTCAGATGTTCTGATCAACAGAACGCGACCGTCTTGTTGATCCTCAATTGTGCTTGACCAATCAGCACGATTTACCAGATCACCATCGAGTGAAAGGTAACCGGCAATCGGGCTTTTGTTCTTGTCCGTTTCATCAGCATCACGGCGACGTCCAAGGTCTCTTGCTCTGTCTATCGATCGTCGCGAGCCTTCGTGTAGGACGTTGATATACGTCGGATTGCCGGATGAGCTTTCCAGTTTGAGCCAGGCGTCGTTTCCAATGATCGAAATACGGTTTGTACGGCTTTCAGGTAGTCCACGCCGGGAATCGAAAACGGTTTCCGACTCATCGATTCTGATTCCAGCATCGAGCTCTTCAACGGTGCTGTTTTTCAGCAACCGGCTGACCAGTTCGCGAACCTCGTCCGGCCAGTCAGCCGGAATCTCAGTGTTCCGCTCAGGCATCCACGCAAATCCGGGAAACAGATCAGCAATGCGAGTGGAGGGATAGTACGGCGTTGCGATTGACGGCCCTGCAAGTGGTTGAAAGAAGATGCCCCGGGTACTGATTCTTTTTCCAGCTTCGCCGAACACAGATAAACCGGCAGATTGCTGGCGGCCCCCGGAGTTGAACCGTTGTTGCCGTCCGAAGGGATTACGTGTCTGGCCCGACTGGACAAACCTGAAGTCCGCTTCTCGTTCAAACTCCACGAGTTTTTCTTCGATTTCGAAGAAGCGGTCAACGCGTCCGTCCATCGCTTCGCCGTCACTGAAATCCCACTCCTCCTCTTCCTCACCAAACGGAACCGCCATCGCATTGAATGCTTGAAGTGAGTCCCGCAGGAAATCGTCGTCTCCGTATGAATACGACTGGTAGGAATCAATACTCCCGTTGAACATGACCTGGCCCCCGCGCGGCGCAAAACCGCGTTGGAAGCCGCCTCCGCCAAAGCCGCCTCCGCCACCACCACCAACGCCACCCCCGCCTCCATAGCCACCCATTCCGAATGCTATGTCGTCTGAGATAACAATCATGCCTGTAATCGGGTCAGCATGTTCAGCTATGATCTGCTGGTTGCGACCGAGAGTTGCGAAGTACCGCAACATCTGGCGTTGCAAACCCAACCGCCAGTTGCCTGCCCTCTGCATTTGTTGCTGAACGAGTTCGTAATTTGCATTGTCGCGCCCTTCAGCGAAAAACTGCTCGCCATCGCGCATCCGGTATCGACGCTGGACCCCGAATCTTTCACGATCTGCATCGCTTTCGAGTACCAGCAGTGAAGTGTACGGGGTGATGATGTTAAATTCCTCGGACAAGGCGATGATCTGATCCTGGATCATTTGCGACGCGCCCTGGTTCAGCAGGAAGTCCAGATGAGCACGCGCCCAGAGCCGCGGAATAAACGAGTTGCCCGATTCGGCATTCTCAAATTCAACAGGAACCGACCAGCTGACCGGTGTCTCGCCCTGAGTGGCTGTAATGCGTACGGTGCCAGTCTGTCGATCACCTTCGGGTAAATAGCGACCGATCAGGATTTGCTGCTGGCCATCGGAAAGGTTCGGCAGGGATTCCGGGTACAGGCGCGCTGTCCTGACTCCCTCGAATTCAATTTTCATATCACGAAGAACGGGCCGCGAAATTTCACTCAGAAGCTCCCCCGCAACGATTTCGGGAGTCAGCGTTCCCGAGACCTGTCGTATGCTGCCGCCACCAATCGATCCGATACCCTTGAGAACGATCGACTCGTAGCTGCTGCCGACACTGATTGCGTGAAGAGTGTTGTTTCTTTCAGCAAACATCTGCTTCAGGCGGTTTACGAATTGAACGCCGTCAGCGACGTAGGTCGATACCATTCCATCACCGACGTAGACGATCTGTGTGTCTTCATTGGCGCGTTCGAGGATCGCAGCAAAAGAGCTTTCAAGATCGGTCCAGCCGAGAGAGTCGCGCGCTTCGAGTCGGGAGACGATTGCCGAAGCAGTTTCGACTCCACCACATTGCCAGTCGCCGCCACCTTGTGAGTTATCGTGCAGCCATACCGGTTCTACATCACACGCCGCGACTTGAACGCGATCCTCTATGGACAGCATGGAAATCAGTGCAGCGATCAACTTATGCTGCTGCTCGCGCGCCTGTTCGTTCATCGACGCGGAAGTGTCGGCAATGATCAGCATCTCCAGCGGGTCGCCATCGGCTGTCAGCCCGCGGTTTTCCTCCATCTGCCAGCCGCTGCTGGAGGCAGGTGGTGTCACCTGCATCATGAAGTAGCCATCGTCGCCACGGCGATGAGGTGTCAGAACAACCGGCGGAGCGCCAACGTCGACTTCAATCGCGACTTCCAGATCGCGATCGGGTGTGTACTGCTGAGCGGAAAATTCAATCAACCCGGAGTTGGCTGTCATTGAATCGCGGGTGTCGTGAGTCGGGCACTCAATCGATGTCAGCGGTACCGCCGAATTGACTTTCACGTTGACTGAGAGATCGCGCAGAGGATTCTGCCGGAGCATTTCACTTTGAAGGCCGTAGTGATACACGTACCGGTTGCCGCGACGAGGCAGAACCTGGGTGTAGGTGATTTTGATCCGCTTTTCAGAGTGGGCGAAAATCGGAAAGACACGTGCTTTAAAAATGTTGCCGCCTGTCCATTCAAGCAGACCGGGATCCCGCCGCTCGCGCAGGATGGTCTCGTAGATTTCTCTGGCTCGCTGCTTTTCAACGACGTCCGCCTCGACAAGTTCACCATTGATCCACATACCGAATCCGGAGATCGAAGCGTCCTGCGGAAGCGGGAAATAGAAGACGCCTTCCAGTTGTGAGTCCGTGTGGTTCACAAAAGACTGTTCGATCACGGTACGTGCAATCTGGTCGCGAATATCCACGCTGACCTTGTGGTATCCCACCGAAAGCGCAACATTCCGACCGTCGATGCTGGCCAGCAATGAACCCGTAGGATCGTAATCCGATGTTCCGTCAAATCCGGCGATCCAGCGCGGGGGTTCGTCGAGACGCGTGATCACTTGTTCGCCGTCGTTCACAACAACGCGGAACACTGCTGTCGAGTCGGCTTGGATCGTCTGATCCCCCGGGCCGTCGATTCCAATTGATCCGCCTTCAGGAACAGTAACGCGCATCTCACCGCTCAGCAGACGGACGCGGTCTGCCGAGATCAGTTCTGCCATCGAAGCAGGGCCCAGCAACACCTTGCGTTGCCGGCTCATCTGGAACTCAACGGCATTTGCGCCCCGGAAACCGGTGCGCACCTGGTCGCCGATTTCCAGCGACAGGTTGGTTCCCGCAGATGACCAGCGGCGATGCATCACAGGTCGTAGTGCAACCTGGCCCTGAACTGTGGAGACCCGCGCGATCCGCCCGACAGGAATCAGCCGGTCATCAAACTCAAACAAAGATCTGTCCAGTGGCCCGCCATATTCGACGATATTCAACCGCGCAATGCTGCGGTCGTTTCCGGCTACTGGCAGAAGTTCAATCTGACGCAGCAGGCCCGTTCGATCGTCAACGTGTGAGATGACGACACACTTTCCCTGTGCACAATCGATTTCGGTTTCGTAGTACCGGCATAGCACTCCATCGAATGTCACTTTGCCACCGGCCGGCTGTGCGGTCCGGATGAGCTCGAACTGGCTTGCGGGAATTGACTGCACAAAGTTCAGCAGGTTCAGCTGACCGTCGGTAAAGTAGGCAGCAGAAGCCGTTGCGACACGGCGTCCGGGCTCGTCAACCAGCCACGTTTGCTCACTGTTGCCGATTTCGTAGCGGCCTTCTCCACGGTTGATTCGAATATGCTGAGGAGTCGTAAAAACATCAAAGGTTGCGCTGGCTTCGGTTAATTCCAACTGCATCGTCAGCGAAGCTGCTGTACGGTCCAGCGCTATGCCAAGTGAATCGTCGCCTGATTGTCCGAACGACCATCCGAGCCATGCCATTGCTCCGATCAGTGCCGCTGCGAGTCCACGTAGTGCATAAATTCCCATTCGACTGGTCCTTTCGCCATCTTGTCTATCGATTGGCGACCGCCCTGCCCTGCGTGTCGCGGATTGAACGTCTTCGATTCGATTGCCGCTATCGGTTCGGTTGTCCGTGTTGCCGGATTCTGCTTCACCTGCTTCGCTACCAGAACCACGATTTCCCTTGTTGCGGGCATGGCTCTCCACAAACGCCTCTGTCGTGCTTGCCTCAAGCGCCGCCAGAAAGTCCTTGTCCGGACTCGATGTATCCGGCGCTGCCGACTTCAGTAGCTGTTCAATTCGTTGCGCATCGGTTTCGTCCCGGCCGTTGTCGCCTGTCCGGTCCTGTCTATCTGCGGGCTTGTCGTTTGAGTCGGGCATGTTTGAACCGTTATGAGTCCGTCGTTTGCTCGTTCTGATACTGGAAGGAATCACGAAAGGCCTGGCGCGCACGCGCCAGTTTCGAGTTCACACTCGCGATCGAAGCCTTTGTCTCACCGGCAATCTGCTGAGTGGATTTGTCGTCAAGATATTTGGCTGTGAGCAGTTCGCTGTATTCTTCGGGAAGTCGCCGGAGAACCGATCGCACGAGTTCAGCCGTTTCTTTCCTTTGCAGCAGGTCTTCCGGAAGATCATCAGATCCGTCGAGCCACCTTGAGAGACGACCTCCGGATTGAGCCAGCTCGTCGGCAGCCCGTTTAAGAATGTCATGACCGGCCTGCTTCCGGTAAGCCATGGCAATCTGATTCCGTGCAATCCCGCGCAGCCAGCTCCAGATCGAGCCGCGTGCAGGGTCGAATCCGTGTGCAGAACGTGCAGCGGCCAGCATTGTTTCCTGAACAATATCCTGGATCGCGGATGCAATCGGTCCGTCAACTCGTCGCGAAACGAATCTCCAGACCTGAGGAGCAAACTCTTTGAACAGATTGCGCCACGCGTCGGGATTGCCCGAGTGCAATCCGTTGACAAGTTCGCGTTGCTGCTCAGTCTGCTTCATATGCCGGCTGGTGAGTAATCCGTTTTCGATCTTCCTGTTCCCGTGCTGGCGGCAATCATTCCCCTGCTTAGAGAGAGGTTTGCGCGACCGGAGGATAATCTATCGCAAAAAATCCCGGGATTTTCAGATCAGCGTTGGAACGGCGCACTCACCCGCCATCCGGACGGTCGAAAACGGGGTTCTGAGCAAATTCGTGCATGGCTTCCTGCCACGCTTTCAGATGTTGCTCCAGTATTTCAGTCTCCTCCGGATAATCTCTGCGAGCTGCTTCCAGGTTCCAGTGGTAGCTGGCCATCCCCAGCGGGTGCCAAGCTCGATTCAAAGCGTCCTCGATCACAATTTCCCGTCCTGCTGCCTTGTTAGTGGCGCGTACAACCCGATCCAGCGTTCCCCAGTCCAGTGAATCCAGCCGTTGGTCGCTTAAGATCGCAGTGAGCAACTGCTGGTAACCCGTTTCGTCAAGAAAGTTGCATAAACGGTGCCGTCCCATCCCGACGGCACCGCGGTCGGGAGTCTCTGCGAAAAACCAGTCAAGGATCTCCGGAATCGCTTCTTCGCCCGCATGTTTCCACAACTCGTTGACCACCAGAGCCCGTTTGTCCTGACCGGTCGTAAACTCTTCGTCCGCAATGCGCTTCATTTCGTTGCGGAGGATCGTCACTGATTGCGCCGGCAGTAAATCCGCGGCGGCCATCGCCCACCGGGGCGAAGGAAAATGAGGCTGACCGTTTTCTGCCAGCTGTTCCTGGACGCTGATCAACTCCAGCAATTCGCCAGCGTCTGACGTTCGGAGCAGGTCTTTCGTTTCAGTAAATCAAAAGCCATCGTCTTTCTCAGTCCTTTTTGTTCTCATACTGATTGACCTTCAGAGCATT
>JBCCFB010000155.1:0-15167 GCA_039029995.1 Planctomycetota bacterium | reverse complement strand
GTCGTCTACGGATTTATACCCATGATAGAAGCCGGGCGAGGCGGGCATGATCGTACCGCCGGCTCGGCTGACCGTTTGCATATTCTCAATCTGGATCAGGGAAAGTGGCGTCTCGCGCGGAACGAGGATCAGCGGCCGCCGCTCCTTGAGGTGAACATCAGCCGCTCTTTCGATCAGGTTGCGCCCCGCGGCAGAAGCAATGCCGCTCAGAGTGCTTCCGCTGCAAGGACAGATCACCATCGCTCTGGTGCGGAACGAACCGCTGGCAATCGGCGTCATGAAATCTTTGTAGTGGTGATACCGGATTTTGTGATCAGAACCGGCTGATGGAACAAGCTGTCCGAGTTCGAAATTGTCGAGGTCGATTTCAATGTCGAGTTCGTGCTGAAGAACGAGTCGACCCGAATCGCTGATGGTCAAATGGACTTCGATTCCTGATCGCATCAGAACCTCGATCAACCGGCATCCATACAGAACGCCGCTTGCACCGGTAATGGCAACAACAACCGGACTGGAATTTCCTGCGCTCATTTGACCCCGATATACAAAGTGGCGATTCCGAAGGTCAGCGGCACAAATTCAGCCGACGACATTCCTGCTGCAACCATCCGTTCCGTCAGTTTCTCATAGCACGGAAATTCACCCACGCTGTCAGGCAGGTAGTTGTAAGCACTTGAGTTGTTTCGCGCGAGCGCCTGTCCGATCCGCGGAAGAACGTTTTTGAAGTACCAGCCATACACGGCTTTGACCGGCTGCCTGCGCGGTATTGAGAATTCAAGAATCGCAACTTTTCCACCCGGCTTGCAGACTCGCGTCATTTCGCGAATACCCAGATCAGTGTCTGCCACGTTTCTCAGACCGAACGCAGCAGAGACGACCTGAAATTGATCATCCTCAAACGGAAGGTTCTGTGCGTCCCCTTCGACAAACGTGACTTCGCGGCCGGTCCTGCCGCTTTTCTGCCTACCGACTTCCAGCATTTCAAAACAGAAGTCCGAACCGATGACGGGAACTTCGCCGTCGGTATATTTGTGAAACGCGAATGCAAGATCACCAGTTCCCGTACAGACATCAAGAATTGGATCTGTCCTGTTCGGATTCAATCGGCGAACGGATTTCCAACGCCAATAACGATCGACATTCATCGATAGCAGGTGATTCATCCGGTCATAATTCGGCGCAATTTCGCCGAACATATCGCGGACACGTTGATCGGACTTATCGACTGGCATGGTGGTGACAGCCCTTAACGGGCAGGAGATTGAATTGAAACGAAGACCGGCCGGAAAGATATTTGAACCGGCGGGCTCGCGATGGCTTTTCGGGACCGGCGTATTGAGAACGCAAGCCGTGCTTCCCTGTATGTACCGGACCTAAAAGGATACATTAACCGGCCTTGAAGTTATATCCGGCGGGGTTTCCCGACCGGACGACAGCACCACTGCAGGGTCACGCAGTCGATGAAATCACAGTCATTTGAAGTTGCACTCGTTCCTGCCGCGACAACGCCGGAAAGGCTCGAAGGCAGGGCGGTAATCGTCGTCGATGTCCTACGTGCAACATCCACGATTGCCAGCGCCCTATCGGCCGGCGCCGACTGCATCGCCCCCCAGCCAGGCATCGAAGCAGCGCGAACCCATCATGAGCGTCTGGGTCCTGAATCAAGACTTGGTGGTGAACGGGGCGGACGGAGAGTGGATGGGTTTCATTGCGGCAATTCTCCGCGTGAATACACTCCGGAGAATATCGGAGGCAGAACCCTGATTCTCGCTACGACCAATGGGACGGTGGCGATGGAAAGCTGCCGGCTGGCCTCTCTTGTCATCACCGGTGCATTCGCCAATATCAGTGCCGTATTTGAACGAGTGAAAGACGAGCCGGAAATTACGATTCTGTGTTCCGGCACCGACCGGCGGATTACCAGCGAAGACGTTCTATTCGCCGGAGCGATGGCGGAACGAATTTTATCGGCAGCCGGAGAATCGGGTCACGAACTGAAAATGAACGACAGCGCCACCATTGCTCATCAGCACTGGCAGTTCGCCAGTAATGCCATCCGGAGTGGTGAGAAGACGCTGGCTGACTTTTTCCGTGTCGCCCACGGCGGGGTAAACCTGGTCCGCAATGGATACGAAGAGGATGTAATCTTCGCCGCAAATCTGGACACATTCGACGTTGTGCCAGTGCTCGATCTGAAAACGTGGACGATACGGGCTGAATAATCCAGTCAATCCCGGCCTGATTTCCGATGATCGATTTACCATTCAACACAGGCGTGCACGCGAAATAGCGTTCAGCCATAGACCTTCAACCCCGCCGGGCGGTAGATTGTTCTAGTCAATTTAAACCACGAACCGGCGAAGCTCAGATCGTCATGAATACACCAGCCACCGATACCCAGGCAGCCCCCGCGAAAAGCATGGAGCAGATTGTCTCGCTCTGCAAACGACGCGGCTTTCTTTTTCAATCAAGTGAGATCTACGGCGGCTTGCAAGGCTTCTGGGATTACGGCCCGCTCGGTGTCGAACTGAAACGCAACGTTAAAGAAGCGTGGTGGAACGACATGGTGCTGGCCCATGACGACATGAACGCGCACACCGGCGCTCCGTCTGCCTACTCAATGGAAGGTCTGGACTGCACGATCATCATGCATCCGCAGGTCTGGAAGTGCTCCGGCCACTACGACCTGTTCCATGACTTCATGGTGGACTGCCGCGAAAGCAAGAAAAGGTATCGACACGATCAGGTCTACGGTCGCTGGGTCGAGGCCAAAGGCAAGCGTGCTTTCGTGACGGCTGAAAGCAATGATGAACTTCAAGCCAATCTGCAGAAACGCGCGTTGAAGTTCTTCAACCTGCGCAACAAAAACGTGGATGATCTCGTCTGGGATGGTGATGCAATCTGCCTGACTGAGATCGACTCGTTCGACGAGGTAGTGGGCCCGGATGCAAAATCAAAAGGCACACTGACGGAGCCGCGCGAGTTCAACCTCATGTTCAAGACGATCGTTGGCGCGCTTTCGGGTGAGGAAGGTGCCGCGTTTCTTCGTCCGGAGACTGCTCAGGGCATTTTCGTTAATTTCAAGAACGTACTGGACAGTACCAGGCACCGGTTGCCTCTCGGCATCGCCCAGATGGGCAAAAGTTTCCGCAACGAAATCACGCCCCGAAACTTCACTTTCCGCTCGCGCGAATTCGAGCAGATGGAAATCGAGTTCTTCTGCCACCCCGATCAATCACAGGATTGGTACAGGTTCTGGCGCGACAAGCGATTGCAGTGGTATCGCGACATGGGAATCTCCGGTGACAACCTGATCATGCGCGAGCACCACGACGCCGAACTGGCCCACTATTCGATCGGTACTGCCGATATCGAGTATGCATTCCCGTTCATGGCCGAAGGCGAGTACGGCGAACTTGAAGGCATCGCACATCGCGGTGATTTTGACTTGCGCAGTCACATGGAAGGCAAGCTCGACGAATCCACCAACCCGCTGGAAGTTCAGCTTGATGAGAACGGCAAACCGAAATGGAAAGGCAGCGGCAAAGACCTCTCCTATCGCGACGACTTGACCGGTGAGAAATACACGCCGCATGTCATCGAACCGTCCGCCGGCGCAGACCGCGCGACCCTTGCTTTCATCTGCGAAGCCTACACCGAGGATCAGGCGCCTGATGACAAAGGTAAGATGCAGACCCGGACGGTTATGAAATTCCATCCGCGTATTGCACCGATCAAAGCGGCGATCTTCCCACTGGTCAAAAAAGATGGAATGCCCGAGGCTGCTAAAGAGATCTACCTCAATCTTAAGAAGCACTTCAAAGTCTTCTATGACGAGAAGGGTGCAGTAGGCAGGCGCTACCGCAGACAGGACGAAGCGGGCACTCCGTACTGCATCACTGTTGACGGTCAGACGCTACAGGACCAGACGGTCACGCTTCGAGACCGCGACACGCTCGAACAAATCCGCGTCAAAGTGGACGAGTGCGAACAGGTAATCCGCGAGCGAATCAACAGCTGAAACAGACCGGACTATTGATTTGCATCAGTTTTTCAGCACCTTCAAATGGCTGCTGATTTCCTGATACTGATCACCCGTATCCGGTCCGCTCAATGAAACGATAATCACGGGCCGCGGCATGTCGGTGATGTGATCTACACGCAGTGCGTATTCACCTGCAGTCAGTTCCAACTCCGTTTCCAGCTGTTCTTCGCTGGTCGGAGTGTCGGAAATGACAGCCTCTCCGGGATCCCACTGCCCGTTGCGGTTCAGATCCATGTAGATTGTCGCGCGGCCACTTTGTGACTGAGCACGGAATTGGTAGCGACCGCCGGCTTCGATCAGCAGTGTTGCCTCATGCCGCTGGATCACACGATTGATGTGATTTACAGGCCCACGAAGACAAGGCATTACAAATTCGGCAATCCTTGAATCCGGATCCAACCTGGTGGTATCGGGCACCGTGACATTGTTGAGTGGGTATTGGTCAGGAACCGTGCTGTATTCGGTTACCAGGACTCTCGAGGGCCAGTTGTTGAACACCTCCCAGCTTGTGCCTTCTACTGGTTCACCGTTATGGCGAAACAACCGGGCACGGATACCGACGGGCTCATTGAATCTTGCCGGGCCATCGAAAACCGGGCTTTCGGCGGTGACAGGTGGCACTTGCCCCGAATGAATCCAGTTGAGATTTCCGCTGTAGGGTGCTGTCTCATACCTGAAAATTCCATCGATTGCCGTTCTGTTCTCCATCGTGACTACGAGTTCTTCTGATTCGTAGGTTCTGTAGAACAGATCCATAGGCTCGGTACCGGACGAAATGGTGTCCGGAAGAATCGCAACTGGTCGTACAAGAGCCATTACCCGGTCATTGACCTTTGCGACCCGTTGCCGGTGCACGTCGAAATCGCCTGAGTTCATGTTCCAAAGGCGTTCAGAGAATGCCGGGAGCCTTTGTTCAAGATCGTGAATCAGCCACTGCTCCTCCTGCTCCCAGAAAAGCAACTGGCCCCCCAGTACCTGATCTACACGACCTATCGAACTGACATTCCATTGTGAGTCATTCCGGTCGTCGTCGTTCGGACCCGCATCTTCGAACACAGGACGCCCGGGTTCCCAATGCATAAACGTCGTCGCGTCCCAGCTGTAAATCGTCTCCGGTGACCATGCACGAATACCAGTACCGGGATGTTTCGGCGTACCGGTTCCGACCACATAAAGCGGCTTCCACGAGGCGTTGATGATTGTGTATCCGTTCTCAAGCAAATCCCACGGTGCGTTGTAGCTGGATTCCCACGCCAATACGATGATCCGGTCCGGACCTGTTGCCGGCAATGCTTCGAGTGGAGCGCCATGGAAACCTTCCCATACGAGCAGCCTCCTGCGCAGGGCGATTGGTTTCGATCTCAAGTGACGGTTTATCTGTTCGAGAAACGGAACAAGTCTTTGGCCAGCACCAGACTCGTCACCACCTATATGAAAATACGGTGACGACTGAAATACGCTCAGCATGTCATCTACGATGGCGTTGATCTTGTCGTAGTTCTCCGGCCCGGCGACATCGAAATCTGTTGCACCTGGTTCGTTCAAATACCCGGATTGGCGAAGCTTTCCTGAGTGCCCGGGAAGATCGAGCTCGGGAATAATCGTGACACCTCGAGCATCAGCATAGCTCACCAGCTCCAGCCACTGCTCACGCGAGAACGTGTAGTTGTCATCGAGATTGCCGGTTACCGGCTCGAATGGAAATACAAAGTTCTGATTGTCCGTCAGGTGAAGCTGCAAATAGCGGATCTTGTACAGCCTTGCGATTCGAATGACCTCGCGGAGAGCTTCAAGAGAATGGGGACGCCGTGCAATGTCAATCATCAGTGTTCGATAGGCGAAATCCGGTTCGTCCCGTATTTGCAGAACAGGCATCGATGCGCCGCCATCAAAAGGCGTGATTGCCTGAATGAATGTGGAAGTTCCATACGCCACGCCCTTGTAGTAGCAACTCCGAATGGTCACGAGCCCGTCCATCGTTACGAGCTCATAACTCTGAACTTCCTCTGCTTCTGTTTCGGCGAACGATTCAGGCTGAACGAACCCAAGAACGATATCACCAGATCGCGGAACGTTCTGATCCAACTCCTCGACTGCAGGCAGAAACCCGGCAACCATTTCAATTTCCCGGGCGAGAACTTCGGCCAGCGGCCTCAGCGAGCTTTCTATCTGACGCGGTGCGTCGCGAGTCGCAAACAGAATCCTGGACGATGCGGTGATTTCAACATCACCGTCAAGAGCATTCAAAGTCTTCGGCCGCGGCACAAGATTCAGTTCGTCGGAAACCACGAAGCCGGATGACAGCGATGTCAGGAGCAAAAAAATGGCGAATGGAAGAAGCTTGGCCATAGGTCTCTATTCGTTTGTCGTTGGGGAAAGAAGTTAATCAGCCTGATCGCTTCAGTAGGGCAATGCAACGGTCTGATTTCAAGCGGAGCAAACAGATTTCTGCTCGACGTTTACCCTGACCTCAGGCCAAAGTAGACTTATCGGTGGCAAGGCTCCCAACCTGAACACGGCGCCCCTGAGTGCGCGGGAGTAAAACGATGTTCCAGACAGCCCGTATCAACGTTGTTGTTCCATGCGTGGTGATCGCCCTAAGCGTCGCCGGAATAGTTCAGCCCGGCAGCTTTCTGAATGTTTCGGTCGCTCATGCTCAAGCAGTGTCCGCTGACAACGACCAGCGCCTTGATGACTACAGCGACGTCGACTTTCCTGAGCCCACGGATATAACCCGGCTCATACGACAGTTTCAAAACATCCCGCTTCCAGAAGAAGATGATTTCGCGTCCGGTCACACAGAGCCAACTGAAGAACTGGAATTGGAGCTCACCGAAACCGAATTCGGATATGAGATTCAGTTCCACAACTCATCGCCGATACCGACTCCTCTGATCGCAAACGGCAGACTGTTTACCGGGGGCGGTTTCAGTTCCACGACATTTCACTGCTTCGATTTGAATTCGGGCGAGCAGCAATGGGCAATCGAGCTGTCAGATGATGGTCCGTCTACGCCGTTTCGTAACGATGACAATCTGTACTTCGGAACCGAGTCCTGCACAATCTTTGGAATCGCAATGGACACAGGCGAACACAAATGGTCGTGGTACCTTGGCGACCCTCTGCTTTCAGCGCCCGACGTGCAGGGCAACCGGACGGTTACTGTCTATCCCGCGTCCGAACTTCCCATCGAAGCTATCAACACACTGATGAGAAATCGCGACGACACCGACGCCGACCAATCAGCTCCCCGTTTCGTGGTCGATCTGCTTGAGCCGACTCACGTCGCTATCTGCTTCGACTCTGAAAATGGTGAAGTCATCTGGAAACACTGGGTGGACAGCGATTGCCTCACAGCACCGGTGATCGATGGTGGTGACGTGTTCCTCGTATCACTTGCCGGGAATTTTTATCAGTTTGCACTCGAAAGCGGTGAGCTGAAAAAAGCGTATCAATTGCAAGCTACTTCAGCGCCGGTGGTCACTTCAAACGCGATCTATCTGACGCGACGAATTACTCAACCCTTTTCGGAACTCGCTGAATCTGATGTTGCTCAGGGTGAGGATTCAGAGGCGCCCATTCCGGAAATTCACGAGACATTGATCAAGCTTGACCGGGGCTCTCTCGACGCTCAAATGCTCGCTGTCCACGACGCGCCTTACCTTGACCCCTGGGTCCAGGCCTTGTCGGACTATACCGGAGCCGCCGGTGAGTTCGAGAAGATGAACGGCTGGGGCGGTGGTGGATACGGTGGCGGCGGTGGAGCCGGCGCGAGTGGTGGAATCTTCTCGGTCCGGGACGACGAAGTGCAGGATGAAGAAACTGTCAGTGATCAGCAGGATGATCCGTTTCAAGACGAAGATCCCTCGGCGACGCCTGCTACCTCCAGTGACGACGATTCCGGCGGTGCTTCAGTACCGGATGGTCCGCAGGATGAATCCACTCCCAAACGTGGAGACCCCGACTACCGCCAGATTGATAATCTGCTCGGATTCACCGAGGTTCAAGCTGCTGAAAACATCGGAATGGGTAGTGTGTCCACGATTCAGGGGTACAACGGCTCGCGGCCGATCCTGAATGATGGACGCTTATTCAGCACGATGGGTGATTCACTCGTTTGTGCGTCCGCGGAAGACGGCACCGTCATCTGGGAATCCAGACTTGATGGTGAAATCGAACAACTGGGAGGCCATCTGGCCAGCGTTCCAGCCCTTTACAAGGATCGCCTGCTGGTGGCGACTTACCAGGGCGAGTTATTCGCCTTCGATCAGGATAACGGTGAACGCCAGCTCATTCTGAAGTTCGAAGAAACAACGTTTCGTTTTCCACCACTTGTTGAAGGTGATACCGTCGTCCTGACGTCGCAGGATGGAAGACTGATCTGCCTTGATATGACGCGGGAACAACTCAGGCTGGATGACTGATGGCGAAAGCCAGCATCATGAATTCCTACGTCGTGGAATAAAGAACGCCGGCAGGATCGTCAACAGAACATAGACGATCGACGCGACAATCGCACCTTGATTCAACCTGACAACCGGCCCGCGATTAAGGTCAGGCAACTCGCCCGGTAAACCATCCGATGCCAGACACAACTGGCGGACGACAGACGGATCGGCGTTGTGAACAGAAGAAATGATCCCACCGTCAAAGAAAACAATCGCTGAGCCCCAGCAGTATTCCCGCCATAACCCGTTGGAATAGTGGTTGAATTCCGAAGGGTCGGTTTCGCACAGCAAAGCCACAGCCTGCTCAAGGGTCAGGTCCTCTGGTTTCGTCCATGGAACCGGATTCCGGTAATCCTCTACCACCAGGAGAGACGTGCTGAGTCCGTCGGAAATGTCAGGGAATCGAATTCCACTATCCGACTCAAAGGCGGTACCGGGCCCGACGACTAGCTTGGCCTTGGTAAGGCCCGCCCGGGGACTTTCAGGACTTTGAAACAGATACGGAATCTCGGGAATCAGTTTCGAGTTGTGCGGACTGTCCCATGGTTCGTCAAACCGATACCGGTCAAAAAGCGCCTTCTCACCGATGTACGGAAGTAGCATCACTCTCCAACTGTGTTTCAGCCCCGGCTCATCTCCCGGAACATTCGCAGGTGGAAACGAGCCATTGTCCGCTTCATAACTGGCGAAACCTACTGATATCTGCCGGAGATTGTACGTTCCGATAATGGCGTCAGAGCGACCCGCGGGGCCTTTGAGAGAACCGACAAAACAGGGTGCGCAGATCAAAAAAGTAAACACTGCGAACAGGAAGATGCCCGTTGCGGCTTCTCTCGCGGAATAGACAATCAACCAGATCAGCAGGATGACGGCCGAGGGGATCAATGACCATGTATCGATCGACAGCCCCGTTGCGATCAGCGTCACCACGTAGAAGAGGGACCACAGCCCGAACCGGAATCCCGGTGAAGGTTTGAGCCCGGAGTGCTTTGTATCACCTGACATTTCCCGGCCCTGAAAGACGCAAGCCATCGAAATAGTATCCGTTCCGGTTACCAGGTCTGGTCACCCGGTCTGGTGACGAAGCCGCGCCGGCTGCTGACCGTCCTAGGATGGCATAACCATTACGCGGATGGCATAAGCACTACGTGGGTGGCATAAAGCACTAGCGCGGTTTCTTCTTCTTAAGCCGCTTGGTCGGCGACTTCCGCGTGGCGGCCTTCGTTTTCTTTTTGGCGATCTTCTTTTTTACTGGCGGCCGTTTTTTCTTAGCGGCGGCAGGCTTTTTCTTTTTTACGACCTTCTTTTTTGCGGGCGTCTTCTTAGCGACTTTTTTCTTTACAGGCTTCTTCTTAGCAGCCTTCTTGGCGGCGGCCGCTTTCTTTGCTGCAGCGGCGGCCTTCTTTCTGGCATCAGCCTCCTTCTTCTTTGCAGCAGCCTTCTTGGCTTTTTCTGCGTCTTTAGCAGCCTTCTCAGCAGCCGCTTTCTCCTCGGCCTCTTTTCTAGCTGCTTCTTCCGCAGCCTTCTTTGCCGCAGCCTCGGCGCGTTTGGCGGCACCACGCTTCGGGAAACGATCCTTGGCATCCGGAGCCAGTTTCAGGATCTCCTCGCGCGTTTCCTTCTTGTGAGGATGCTTGTGATAGCTCACCGCAAGATGGTGAACGACGGAGGCGAACTCGACACCTTTGCTCTTGGGAATTGTCCGTTCAAGTCCGGGAACCTTTCCCTTTTTCATCTCATCTTCGCTGATCGCACCAACAGCGTGCATCAACATCAGCAGCGAATTGTCCAGCGGAATCGAGTGTCCGCCGAGGCCGTGTTGCGCGACGTAGGAGATGACGAACGGCGTGACGCCGCGGAAATTTTTCAGCGCCTGAGTCGTTTTACCGAGGTTTTCTTTCTTCAGAAATTCGAGTTCGAAATTGTACCAGGTCTCGAAAATGCAGTGGAGCGTTTTCTTGATCCGGGATGCAGCAGCTTCCGGATCGGTAACACCTTTGCAGACCTGCGCCAGTTCGACTCTGGTCGTAACCCGAACCTCGTTCCAGTCATAAAAGTTCTCGATGAGTTTCGCGAGTGCTTCGTCAGCGGCCTCAAAACTCGAATCTTCGAGAACACATGCATACATGAGGTGCTCGAGTACGCTACGGTCGGAAGGCGGTTTGATGAACTCGTAATTCTTCTTGCAGTGCTTGTACAGCTTGTTGATGACTGCGGCTCGGTCTTTTGCTGACATTATGTCTCTATGTGCTTTTTCTGGTTGGGTTTAGCCGGTGATAAAAGGCGGGTCAGGCCCTGGAATCTGTCGAACGTTCACCGGGAATTTCTGATTCTTCGTCGCGGTCGTTCTGCTCCCCGACGGGGGAGTTTTCACCGTCTGTGGCACCGGAATCGGACTCACCATCGTAGTCAGCCGTTTCTGTTTCCGATGCGGCAATTTCAAGCGAATCGGAGGATTCGCCTTCCTCCTGTTCCGGTGTTTCCGGCGGAAGGACTTCGTCAAGGATCTTTGTGACAATCATCGAATTCTCAATCCCGCGATCGAGTTCGAATTTAAGTCGCGGAGTGTATCTGGTGTCGATGCGGTTCCCGACCTTTTTCTGAAGGTAACCCGCAGCACTCTGCAGACCCTGAAGACACAGCTCTTTTTTGGCGTCGTCCGCCATGACAGAAACATGCACTTTGGCCTGACGCAGATCACCGGACACTTCGACAAAAGTGACAGTCACGTTCTCCACCCTTGGATCCTTTAGATCAGTCAGGATGGCCATCGAGACGACCTCGCGGATCGCCTGAGCAGCTTTATGGACTCGTCTTGAACTCATATATCAATGATCCAACCCGGGAGAAGAAGCAGGAGTGTTAGACAAGTGAAGCCGGTTTTCAATAGCCGGTCGGCCCGCATACGGCAAAGGGCGTAACCGTACCTTGCAAAACCACTTCGAGGCCGGCGGGACCCGCTGGTTCAGGCCTGCGCACCACACCTGTATATGCCTGTGTTCGTCTGCCTGTTTCCGCCCCGGTGTCTTTTTCTGTGTACTAAAGCGTTCTCGCGATTTCCTCGATCTTATAGGCTTCGAGAGTGTCGCCTTCTTTGATGTCATTGAAGTTCAGCAGCTTGATACCGCATTCCATTCCGCGCTGGACCTCTTTGACATCGTCCTTAACCCTCTTCAGGGTATCGATCGGGTAGTCCCCGATAACTCGACTGTCACGAATCACCCGCATACGGCATTCACGGAGAATGGAGCCCCGCATCACCCTGCAACCGGCAATCGTGCCTGCTTTGCTGATATTGAACACCTGCAGAACCATTGCCATTCCCTGTTCGACAACCTGCTCTTCAGGCTTGAGACGGCCTTCAAGCATCGCTTTGATGTCATCGGTGACTTTGTAGATGACTTCATAGCGCCGGACTTCAACCTGGACCTCATCGGCAAGCGATCTTGCTGCTTCGTCGGGAACAACGTTGAAACCGATGATTACGGCCTGTGATGCCTGCGCCAGCCGGACGTCAGCGACGGTAACACCACCCACCAGAGCCTGCAGCACTTTGATGCGGACTTCAGGATGCTGGATTTTGCCAAGCTCTTTCTGGATCGCTTCAATCGAACCTCGTACATCAGCACGGATGATCAAATTCAGCGTTACCAGTTCCTCAGTACCATCAGACAGGTTACCCGCTTCCAGGCGTCGCTGGATTTCCTCCAGTGAGACTTTCGTCGTAATTCCCGAAAGCGACCGCTGACGCGATTTGAATTCGCGGCTTTCAGCAATTTCTCTCGCTTTGGCTACGTCGTCGAGGACATAGAACTTGTCACCTGCGCCCGGGGCAATATCCAGGCCGGTGAGGTTGACCGGAGTCGATGGACCGGCCTCCTTGAGTTTCTTGCGCGGCCGAAGCGTGTCATACATCGCTTTCACTTTACCGTGAGCCGCACCGCAGACAACGATGTCACCAACACGGAGTGTTCCGTCCTGCACCATGATTTTGGCAACGACACCCTTATCGGACTGCTGCTCAGCTTCGAGACACGTTCCGTACGCTTCCCGATCGAAGTCGGCTTTGAATTCATGCAGTTCTGCTGTCAGCAGAATCGTCTCGAACAGTTCATCAATACCAGTGCCCTGTGTCGCACTTGTTTTGACGACCTCAACGTCACCGCCCCATTCACTCGGAAGCAGTTCGTGTGAAGCCAGATCCTGCAACGCTTTGTCTGGATTAGCTCCAGGGAGATCAATCTTGTTCAGAGCAACGATGATCGGAACACCGGCGGCTTTCGCGTGCGAGATCGCTTCTTCTGTTTGCGGCATCACGCCATCGTCGGCCGCGACAACAAGAACGGCGATATCGGTGACGTTCGCACCGCGGGCTCGCATTTCAGTGAATGCTTCGTGACCGGGTGTATCCACAAAGGCGATTTTCTGATCGTTTCTGTGAATCTCGTAAGCACGAATGTGCTGGGTAATGCCACCCGCCTCACCGGAGACAACATCAATGCCGATGATCGCATCCAGAAGCGAAGTTTTCCCGTGGTCGACATGGCCGAGGAAAGTCACGATCGGTGGACGCAGTGCAAGTCGCTCCGGATCAACGTCCTCGGTATCGAAATGGCTGAGCATTTCGTCTTCCAGCGACTGGGCTTCGCGGATCTCGATTTCCACACCCAGGTGGTCAACGAGCAGCTCCACGAATTCGTCGTCCATCGGCGAGTTGATATTCAGATTGGCTTCTTCCCCGATCTGCTGAAGCGTCATAAGGACTTTGATAGCCGGAACACCTGCTGCCTGCGAGAACTCCTTGACCGTACAAGGCAGCTGCAGGACTGCAGCTTCTTTTCGTGGAGCAGCGGTGTTGGCAACCGGTCCACGGGATCGGCCACGGCGACGCATTCCACCACGGAAGTCGTTGCGATGATGACGATGGTTCGGACGCCGGCTCCGCAGCTGGCGGGTACTTCCGAGGGTATTGCCGCTGCGCTCGGTGTTCGTGCCTGCCTCTCCGGTCGATCGGCGCTTTCCGGAACGCCTTCCGCTGGAAGGCATCTCGCCGAGAATCTTGTTGTTCGCCGGAGCAGCGTCGCGTTTTCCTTTTTTCGGCTTCTTCTCTTTGGTAGCCTTATCGGTGAACTGCTGCAGCGGTGCTGCGCCGCTCTGCACTTTCTTGATCGCATCTTTCGGAAGCGCAATGTCAGGGCGCTGGACTTTTTCTTCCGGCGCTGCCTGCTTCATTGTCGGCTGTTTTACTTCCGGCATCGAAGCGACATTGAAGACAACATCCGGCTTTTTCGGGCGCTGCCTCGGTTTCGGCTTCGGTTTCGGCTTCGGCTTTTCTTCAACCCGAGGAGGTTCTGCGACTGGTGACGCTGCAGCCGGTGTCGACGATGCCGGTGTCGACGGTGCCGGTGTCGACGATGCCGGTGTCGACGCGACAGGAGTCGGCTCGGGCGTTACCGGCGTTTCCGTCGACGGCTTGGGAACTGCCGGTCTGGTCGGCTTGGTGTTGAGGTCCTTCAATACCTTGTTGGTACTGGGCAGAATGCTGTTACGCGTGGGCGCAGCAGGAGCCTCAGGAGCCTCATCTCTTGTGGGGGCAGCAGCGGCAGAGGAGCCGTTTGAAGAGTCACCGGCCATGAAGGCCTTGATGGTTGCGATCTCAGCGTCGTCAAGACTTGCTAGCGCAGACCCCTTGCCTTTGATACCTGCTCTTTCGCAGATATCAAGCAATTGCTTGTTATCAATTCCCAGATCTTTTGCAAACGCGTAAATGCGTACTGCCACGTGGTGTGACCTTCCATCTGCGGCACGGCAGTTGAAATAATTCCTGTGCGTGCCTTAAACCAACTCATTTTACATAAACCGTCTCCTCTGTCTGACCGGAACACCAGCTGGAACCCAGCCCAGTATCGCCGCTTGTCAGACAAAGACACGTTGTTCATATTCCAAAGATCCTCAGCTGCTTTCGCAGTTGTTGAGTGATCGTACATTCAAAAGCAACTACCCGGCGGACTCCGTATTCGAGTCTCCGGATTCACTGACAGAAGCGCTGTCAGCGGTGGAAGCGGCTGCTTCACCATCAGCGGTGGAAGCATCCTGTCCTTCGGCTTCGGAGGCAGAGGACTCGGCAGCAGCTTTCGCCTCTGCTTCGGCCTGCTTCCTGGCCAGCGCCTGCTGGGCCTCCAGCTGTTTTTGCTTTTCTTCTTCAAGTCTCTGCTGTTCGCGGCGGGCACGCTTTTGTTCGGCGGCCACTTTTTCGGCCTCCTCAGCACGCCTCTCTGCTTCTTCCACGATCGCGTCGACCTGCTCCATCGTCAACGAACCCATTGTCATCAGGTCATCGGGCTCGATGACAGACAAATCATCGTAGGATAAATAGCCTTCTCCGACCAGATGATTTGCGAGGTCTTCATCGACTCCGTCGATTGAGCTGAAGCCTTGAACGGCCCGCTCAATTTGCGATTCGAGCTCGGTCTGAGTCATAATTTCGATGTCCCAGCCGCACAATTTGCTGGCAAGACGCACATTCTGGCCTCTTTTCCCGATTGCCAGCGACAACTGGTCCTCACGGACCAGACTGGGACGTATCGAGCCTTGCTCGGCACACCGGAGTCACCAAAGGCGCGATGACGCGACTGGTCGACGGACTGGAGACGCGGGGCTTCGTTCAACGCACG
>JBCCFB010000154.1:0-15173 GCA_039029995.1 Planctomycetota bacterium | reverse complement strand
CCCGAAGATGCGGTGGTGAACGACAACTCACTGGTCGCCGGCAAACTGGAGTTTTATGACGTGACCCGGGAAGAATGGATGCAGCAGGAAGAAAAAGCCGTATTCGTCGATTCCGGATTTCAATGGATGCTGCGTCCGGGCGACCTCGTAAACGTCGACCTCAGCGGAACTCATGAGACTCAGGCTGGATATTACATCCCGGTAGAAGCGATCTACGAAGAACTTGGAACAACGTACGTTTTCATCGTAGAGGGTGATTCGGTTGTAAAAACCGAAGTTGAAGCTCATCTTGGCGAACAGCTTGATACAGGTGAGGAGATTCGAATCGAGCCTGTCGGCTCAGCCGACTTCGCAGCGGGGACGCAGATCGTTTACGGCGGAGTGCACTACCTGAGCGATGGAGACAACGTAAACGTAGTGGATACCGTCAGGATGCCGCGGGCAAATCCGCGGACGCCGGATGCCCCGGATGCTGTTTCCATGCCGGCAATCGAGCCGCCTGCAGGAGATCAGCAATGAGCCTGTCTGCACTTGCGGTCAAATACAAGCCGATTGTGATTTCCGTCGTGATACTCCTCATGGCCTGGGGTGCGATCACATTTCTGACAATGCCTCGTCGTGAAGATCCGGAGTTCACGATTCGTGTTTGCGTGATTTCGACTCAATGGCCCGGTGCACCGGCTGAAAAAGTCGAAGAGCTGGTCACCAAGGAAATCGAACAACAAGTCATCAGCATCGAAGAAGTTGACAACATCCGGTCTGAGACTCTCAACGGTCAGTCAACTGTTTTTGTGACACTCGATGACCGCGTGCCTCCGGTCGAAATTCAAAACGTCTGGGATAAAGTCCGCGCACGCGTTGAACTCGCGAAGATGCCCGACCCGTCAATTCGCCCGCGGGTCAACGATGAGTTCGGTGACACCGCGGTTCTGGTGCTCGCCGTTCACCAGGTCCCTGTGCATGATCGTGGTCGTATTCGAGAGCAGGACGCATATTCTCTGCGCGAGCTGGAAATATTTGCCGATGAAGTCAAAGACGCACTCCGACTGCTGCCCGGCGTCGCCAAAGTAGACAAGTTCGGTGTTCGCGAGGAACGAGTCTACATCGAGACTGACCTCGCAAACTGGTCTCAGATCGGTTTGACCACCAGCGATCTCGTTCGCATGGCTGATGAAAGGAACATCATCGAGCCCGGTGGCCAGATCTCGACCGACGGCGGGTACTTTTCAGTAAAACCCGGAGGTGAGTTCAATGCCATCGAGGAGATCAGCCAGATCGCCAGTGTGGTTCAATCCGGCGAAGGCGAAAACAGCGTCTATCTCAATGACCTCGGCCTTGTTGTGGAGCGATCCTACGAGGACCCACCGAGATACATTTGTCGCTATGGCGATTCAAACACATCCGTTCCTGCGGTAACCCTTGGCGTCACGATGAAGTCAGGGTCGAACATCATTGAGATCTGCGAAGCTTCGAAAAAGCGGATCAATGAGCTTCTTAACTACGAACAGATTCTGCCGCCCGATATCGCTGTAACGCCTGTATCCGACCAATCTGAAAATGTAGCCGCCAAGATCAACGAGGTCATCGAAAACGTCATCCAGGCGGTCGTTATCGTCGTTATCGTCGTATACATCGTCGTCGGCTTCCGAACCTCTTTTGTAATGGCTGCCAACATTCCTGTCGTTGTCATTGCATCAATCGGATTGATTGCCGTATTTGGAGTTCAGCTGGAACAAATCTCCCTTGCGGCATTAATCATTTCGCTTGGGCTACTCGTCGACAATGCTGTACAGGTTTGTGATCAGGCGAGAACCAATCAGATTCAGGGGATGAAGCCGTTTGAAGCCGCGGTCGAGGGTGCAAACACCCTGGCCATCCCTATGCTGGTCGGCACGCTGACCACGATGGCTGCTTTCGTTCCGATGCTGTTCGCGCTGGAGGGCGGTGGCAAGGAGTATGTCTACAGCCTGCCGGTCACCGTATCGACGACGCTCGCGCTAAGCTGGGTCCTGGCAATGACGCTGTGTGTCATCCTTGCAGGGGTCTTCATTCGTGCCCCCGAACCCGGTCAGCAGGCCTCACCGGTGCTTGGACTGCTTTCTTATGTACGCCGAATCTTCAGGCGGCGGAAGAAGAAGGGCGAGGAAGTTGAACATGAAGAAGCGAAATCCGAAGCGACTGCTCCGGCCCGCGAAAACCTGGTCTTCGCAATCTACGGGTGGCTATGCGGTGTGGCTGTTCAGATGAAGTGGCTTACGCTTGCCGGAACCGCAGCGCTTTGTGTCGCGATCATGAGCCTTCCGGTAAGCAGCGAGTTCTTTCCGCAAGCATCACGCGATCAGTTCGCAATCAAAATCGAACTCCCTGAGACTGCGACCATTGATCAAACCAATGCGGTTGCAGCGCAAGTAGAAGACGTCATTCGCAAGCTCAGTCCGGTTGATGAAGACAGCGTAATCGATGACAAAGATCAGCGATTGCGAGCGATGCGGGTTCTTGTAGGCGGAGGCGGGTCGCGCTGGCACCTTGGCTGGGATCCTGAACCGCAATCACGTAACTTCGCTGAAATTCTTGTTCGCACGACAGACGGACGATACACCTCGGATTTCGCGTACCGTGTCCGTGAAGTCTGTGAACGTGGCGATGCTGAACTCGGAATCGATCCGATCGTCGGTGCGCGAATCGTTCCTGTTGAACTCGCTCTCGGTCCCCCGGCTGACCCGCTGTTGTTCCGCATTGTGGGCAACGGGTTTGCTGATCCGGCTGTTCTGCGTCGCGCTGCAAACCGGCTGAAGGAAATCGTCAATGAACAACCAGAGACGTGGAACGTCTCCGATTCATGGGGCGTGAAGGGGTATCAGGTTCTCGTAAATGTAGACAAAGACCGGGCAACACTGTCAGGAATTACCAATGCGCAAGTCGCACGTACGTTGAACTCGTACTATTCCGGTCTTCAACTGACCACATTCCGTGAAGGTGACCATCAGGTTCCGATCTATTTCCGACTCAAGCCCAAAGACGAGCCTTCGATCAGCGGCCTGCAGGAATCTTCCGTCGAAGGAGATAAGGGAAAAGTCCCGTTGGCTTCGCTGGCAAACTTCCAGCTGTCCTGGGAAATCGCAAAAATCGAGCGACGCAATATGAACCGCATGATTCAAGTCAGTTCGCGAATGGAACCGGGAGTGTCAGGAAACGATGTTGTCGATCGCGTCTTGAAATCAGAAGAAATGCAGGAGTTGCAGGCATCTCTACCCGTCGGTTTCTGGATTGAGCCCGGTGGATCATTTGAAGAAAGTCAGGACGCTGGAATGCAGATGCTGACGTCGTTCGGAATCTCGTTTGTTCTGATCATCCTTTGCCTCGTCGTTCAGTACAACGGCTGGTCCAAGCCGATCATCGTACTTGCGACGCTTCCATTGGCGCTGGTTGGTGCAATGCTGGGACTGTACCTGACCGACAACTCACTTGGTTTCATGCCACAACTTGGAATTCTGGCCTTGTTTGGAATCGTCCTCAACACGGCGATCATCTTCGTCGAGTTCGCAGATATCCTGATCAGAGAAAAGCGGGAAAGTGGATCCGTAGACGGTCCTGTCAGTGGCTTGACCAGACAGGAGTTTCGTGACTGCCTGATCAACGCGGGAAAGCAGAGGATGCTGCCGATCTTTCTGACCACGGCAACAACGGTCGGTGGCTTGCTACCGCTTGCACTTGCCGGCGGACCACTATGGGTCGGGCTCGCATGGTGCATGGTTGTCGGTTTAATGCTGACGACAGTGCTCTCGTTGTTTTTCATCCCCGCGATCTACGCAATCCTCGTCGAGACTTTTCGTGTTCGACCAATCGTCGTCGTAGATTCAACTGATGCCGGCGATGTCGCGCCCGAAAGCTAGCGCGTGGGATAGCCAGTGAGCGGAACTCCAGTGCGCGGGAAAGCCAGTGCGTTCAATCATTGAGTTTCAAAGATTTGACGGTGATCAATTTCGATCACTGAGCGCCCGAACGGCTCGAAGACCTTTTAAATTTTTTCGGGGCTGATTCCGTGCCGCGGTCTTGAACAGAGAGGTTGACCTGTTTCATTTCCGGGACTGGCCCAACCTCAACTCTGCCACTAGCCCTTAAAAATGTAAGTCCAACCGAACACAACGGAGACCAGCGGGCCGGCAACCGGCAGAACGAAGTAGAAGGCAGCAACAATTTCGCGGTCGCCGCCGGAAATCTTCCACAACTTGCCAGCCTTTTCTGAACAACAGATAGGCGCAGACTGCCACCCGGAAAAACCAGCCAGCCAATACGCCGGCGACCCTCGTCGTGATGGAGCCCGAGGATTTCTTCAGATCTTCAGCGATTCCGATTCTTCGTAACGACTATTCCATTTGCTCAAGCAGGGCAGGATTCAGGAACGCTCCGCTGAGATTTTCAAGTGTCTCGACGTCCTGAGCTTCCTGCATAATGACGACGCGGTAGCGAAGCGTGAGTGGCTCGCCGGGTTTTAGATCGTATTCGAAGTACGATCCGAAACGTCCGTAGTCCCTTTCACTGAAACGAGCCGGCTTTGGATTGTCCGGATGATCAAGGTAGCCCACGGTGTGAGTGCGATCTTCCGATATTCGATTACCGCGACGTTCATACGAAACCGGCAGGGCAAAACAAAGGGCGTTCCACGCAAGGTCAATGTGTGCCCTGTTTACTTCCGACTCATTCTGCCCCGCCGACCAGTTGCGAAAACTCCCTGGTTCATCGCGACCGTCGGGACGAATGTAGTACGTCAAATCACGAGTTTTGTCCGGAACGTCCTGGGCCGCGCGAAATTGAAAGCCGGCGTGCTGAGGATCCCCGTCCAGCCTGACGTCACCGACAAGTGAATCAAGCGACGAATAGAAATCAATGATGGTTGCACCACCTGAACGGGAGACAGTCATCTCTCTGATCTCCTGTGCGAAAGGTTCGCCGTCCTGACCACGCCAGTTGATTATGTTGACGTCGCGGCCGATGACTGCACCGGCAACCTGCAACAACGAGGCTTCATGCGTCTGTGACTCGCCATTGTTGCAGTGCCACGTATCGGCACGCTGATTCTCGCCGTAGCTGATGCGATTGAATCCGTAATACAAACCTCGATGGTGCGGATACAGTCCCCCCGGGCCCTTGGTGATTCGGCGAAGACCATCTGGATCGTAGACATGATGGAATACCTTGTACGTTTCACCACGACGCGACTCGTCCAATGGTTCATACATGTAATCCATCACGGGAACTCCGTGATACATCAACTGAGCAGTACCGTACTGGTCGTCATGCCATTCAAACGCGCGATAGGTATTTAAACCTCCATCACTTGCTTTCAAAGTCAACGTCTGACCGGCATCCAGCGCATTGAGCACAAAAGAAAGCTGCTTCATTCCCTGTTCGATGTCAGCAGAAGCAGATGGTTCTGACAACTGCGCGAGAAACTTGTCACCGTTTTCGGATGACAGCGTGACAACGTCTCCTTGGAAATCGCCGGGATCTACAAAGCCGGTTACCAGCTCGTTAACTCTGTCCCTCTCTCCGGCGGTTACAGATACGGTGAACAGCGTTTCCGGCTCGGAGATTGCCTGGCTCTCCGCGCTCATTTCAGCTGCCACGTTTTCGGCTTCCTCCAAAGCCCTCAGAACATTTCCGCCGAGTATCTTGTGGATCTGCTCGCGGTCGTATCCGCGGTTCAACAACTCCTGGGTAATGTTCGGGTAATACGAAACATCATCCAGACCGACAGGTAACGAACGAACTCCGTCATAGTCACTGCCGATACCGACGTGATCAATACCGGCCACGTTGATGATATGTTCGATATGGTCGCAGACCACAAGGTGGTCACCGCGAGCATTCTCGTTTTCCTCCAGTTCCTCAGTGGGAACGATGTAACCGGACATGAAGTTGACCATGACAACTCCACCGTTGTCACGAACCAGTTCCAGAACTTCATCAGATACGTTGCGTGGATGGTCACAGATCGCTTTTGCTGATGAGTGCGAGAAAATCACCGGTGCTCTGGCGATCTCAAGTGCATCTTTCATGCACTTTTCGGAAACATGTGACAGGTCAACCAGCATTCCGATCCGGTTCATTTCACGGACGACTTCCTGACCGAACGGACTGAGCCCGTTGTTCTTCGGCTCATCCGTTGCTGAATCCGCCCAGCCCAGTGTTTTGCTATGCGTCAGCGTCATATAGCGGACGCCCTGATCATACATCTCGCGCAAAGTCTGCAACGAGTTCTGGATACTATGCCCGCCTTCAACGCCGCACATCGATGCAATTTTGCCTTCGGCGATAATCCGACGCACGTCCGCAGCAGTATCCGCCATCTCGAAAACGTCCGGATAACGTTCGCACATGTCCTGGACAAGGCGAATCTGCTCAAACGTCATCACCGTGGCGTTGCCGGTCATATCAGTACTGGCCGGAACATAGACCGACCAGAACTGTGCCTTAAGTCCGCCTGCTCGCAGTCTCGGTATGTCTGTGTGAAACTCAGTCGGCTCGGCGATATCGACCTGGTCAAATGAGTTACCAGCCGCCATCCGCATGGTAAACGGCAGGTCGTTGTGACCGTCAAACAGCATCCCCGCCTGATGAATCTCCATGGCTTCGTCAGAGATATTCATCTCCGGCTTGTCGTCCTGAGCAATAACGATTCCATTGCAGGACAAAACCAGAATAGCCAGCAACAATCGGGGCAACGCTCGCAAGCGAAAAGCTTCCATCTTCATATCGCAGTCAGTCTCGTATGGGCATGAACAAGTCAGCCGCACATCATACCATCCCCACCACACTGCTGCGCGAAGGTTGAGGAGACTGCTATTTTGCAAACAGCTGGCTCATGTCTTTGAAAGCCTTGAACTCCAGCGCGTTACCTGCCGGATCCAGAAAGAACATCGTCGCTTGTTCGCCCACTTCACCCTCAAAACGGACGTAAGGCTCAATCACGAATTCGACACCGGCCGCCTTCACTCGTTCCGCCAGCGTTTCCCATTGATCCCACGGAAGTACAACCCCGAAATGCGGGACGGGAACATCATGCCCGTCTACCGGATTGTGGTGCGCAGCTTCGGTTTCTGCAGGCGGCTTGTAGTGCGCCACGATCTGATGACCGAACAGATTGAAATCAATCCACGTATCACTGCTGCGACCTTCTTCGCAGCCGAGAGTTTCGCCGTAAAACGTCCTGGCAGCATCAAGGTCGGTGACAGGAAATGCAATATGAAAAGGAGCTATCTGGGACATCTTGTTCACCTTGTTTAACGGAAACGCATCATCAGTATCTCGCAGATCACCGCAATTCCAACCCGTATACCCGCTTTCGATTTGCCACCTTCGCGATCGCGAAACGTTATGGGGTGCTCGACAACCTTTGCACCAGTTCGTTGCAAACGCATTAGCACTTCTTCAAGGTAGGCGTAACCGCCACTTCTGATTGAGCCGAGTTCAAGCTCTCTCAACACATTTGCACGGTAAACCCGCAGGGCCCCCGTGTTGTCACGGGTTTTCAGGCCGAGCCAGATTCTCGCCAACGCATTAACCATCCGGCTGGTGAGCCTACGGTACATCGGCCAGCCGTCGATTCCGCCACCCTTCACGTAGCGACTGCCAATTACGACATCGAACCCACCTTCACCTGCAACATCAAACATTTGTGAAAGACTCTCCGGATCATGACTGAAATCAGCGTCCATCGTTCCGATCCATTCAAATCCGTTTTCAAGACCGAATTTGAGTCCTGCCATCGTCGCGCTGCCAAGCCCACGTTCGTCGATACGGTGAATCAGATTGAGCGATGGAAACTCCGCGGTCGCATCGCGAACCCACTTCCACGTCCCGTCAGGGGAGTTGTCGTCAACAACAACAACTGACGTATCCGGCATCAACTCATACAAGCGCTCAATGAGCCGTGGCAGATTTGCCATCTCGTTATAAGTAGCGATCACAATAAGCGATCCGGGGATTCGTTTCACGTTGTCATCCAGCGCGAGTTTTCCTCGACATCGATCTGCAACCCGACGACATAGTCGGCTGATCTCTGCCCAGCAATTTACAACCGTTTACATCTGTAGCCAACGGCTCTAACGGGTTGTGGCCTTTGATGCACCGCCAGATAATAAACGGATGAACAATCCATCATCGAATGACGAAAACGAAAGTGTAGTCCCGGACGCAAGCGTCCGTCCAGAAACCGATCAGTCAACTCGAAGTAAGCGGTCAGGTACCATCTGGAACAAATTACGTGGTGTCCTGCTGCTGATCGTCTGTGCCTATCTGTTAGTCCTTGTGTTACTTGCCATCTTCGAAAACTCGCTCGTCTATCCCGGATCCAAATATCCGCGCGGAGACTGGGAACCGGCAGGTTTTCAGTTTGAGGAAGTGCTTTTCGAATCATCCGACAATACGCAGTTGTGTGGTTGGTATCTCCCGCGAGAAGACGCAACCGAGACTGTTCTTCTTTGTCATGGCAATGCGGAAAATGCGGCACAGGCTTCTCAATACATGGGGGACCAGCTACGCGAAAAACTCAACGCAAACGTTTTCGTGTTTGACTATCGCGGATACGGAAAAAGCGAGGGCAAGCCGAACGAACCGGGGGTTCTGGCCGACTCAGAGGCTGCTCTCGAGTGGCTTTGCAATCGCGAGAACCTCCAACCCGCGCAAGTAATAATCTGTGGCCACTCACTCGGAGGCGGTCCGGCAGTACATCTTGCTTCAAAATCAGGCGCAAAGGCCCTGATCATTCAACAATCGTTCAACTCAATTGTGGCGGCCGCCAAGGCTCAATACCCCTGGGTCCCGGTTGGATGGCTGATGAAAAACCGATACCCGTCAGACGAGAAAATCAAGAATTACGACGGCCCGGTTTTCTGCTCGCACGGTGACGCCGATCGAGTGGTTGCCTTCGAGTGCGGCAGACAGTTGTTCGAGGCTTCCACGTCCAATCGGAAAATGTTCTTTCGCCGCGAGGGTCTCGGCCACTATGACCCGTACTACCCGGAATACTGGGACGCGCTGACAGGATTCCTCTTCGAAAATACGTCAACCGCGCCAGATAATCAGACCGGTCAAGACGCGGATTAGACTGTTGCTCGGAGGCTGACTACTTTCGCCAGCAGACATCATTGCGATTCGTTACGGCGTCAGGCTCCGTTTTTCCAGACGTACGAATCAGCTTCCGCATCCCAGCGCAAACGGCTGCTGTTTTCCAGCCACCACTCGTGGATTTCCTCACTCGACCAGTTGTCTACACCTTCGATGCAAGACAAGACTTGATCCAATCGCTGCCGCGCTTGATTGTGGGTTCTGATGTGTTGCAGAAGACGTATGACATCGTGATGAAATCCTTCCGCGACGACTGTCGAACGAAACGGCTCCAATCGATCGCGAGCATCTTTGAACCGGTTTCTCAGACTTTTGTTCTCTTCTAGTTGAATCTGATTGTTGATAACGACCCAGGCAGCCTCATCGTACAAACCCGGAAAGTAAACGGCCGATTCAGTGCCCTGGCCTTCCGTTTCGGTTTCATCGCTGATGGCCTGGCGTATCAGTTGAGCAAAATCTTCGTCCCCGGCTTTTTCCTCTGCACCACGGATCGTCATAATGTAGGCCATCTGCCTTTCCAGAAACTGCTCTACACCTCCAACGGCTGACTCCATTTGTTCTTCGATCACGTCGATCTCGTGCTCACCTTCCAGCCTTGCTAATTCCTCACCCGACGGATCAAGGAACAGAATGTAACTCTGATTGAACGTGACATTCAGCCTGTCCACCCATTCAGTTTTCCTGATGTTCTTGTAATCAACTGAAAGGTAAACAAACGAATCCATCTTTTCAGCAAACGAACTGTCTGCCTTCTCCGTCTCGCTCTCAAAAGCGCGACAGAAACGTCCTCAGTCGTCATCGTAGACGTAGATCATCAAAGGCGCAGACTTGGCGCTTGATACGCGGAATGCACGGTCCAGTTTCTGACTGCAATCCTCTGTGGCAATCAGCCCTGAAAACGCAATGAGTAGAACGATTGCGGACACGGCACTTCTCCCCGTATGGTTACTGCAGGCCGGATAAGAGAAAGCCCGCGTGTTGAAGAACAGGTGACTACCGGAATTCTACCAGTGAGCGGCCGGTTCGTCGCGTTTTTTCTTCTAGATACCAGCTCTGTTTGGTGGCATTCGCGAACGTAGACTCAAACCGCTCGAAGCGTCGTAAATCCATTGGGGTTCTGGGATTGCCAGCGCCATCCGTCGATGCACATCCGCTCAAGATCGCGAGTGGCTGTCCAACCCAACTCAACTTCTGCCAGCGATGAGTCGGCCCAGCACGCGTCAACGTCACCGGCTCGCCGTGGAGCGAGTTCGTAAGGGATCTTCTTTCCTGAAGCTTTTTCAAACGCGGCGATAACTTCCAGGACACTGTAGCCGTTGCCGGTACCGAGGTTGTAAGTCACCACTCCCGGTCTCTCGTCCAGTTTTTTGAGAGCCTTGACGTGTCCAATCGCCAGATCCACAACATGGATGTAGTCGCGAACACCCGTTCCGTCGTGAGTCTCGTAGTCATTTCCATAGACGCTGAGCTTTTCCAGCCGACCCACGGCAACCTGCGAAACGTACGGCAGAAGGTTGTTGGGAATTCCATTTGGATCCTCCCCGATATCTCCGGATTCATGCGCTCCTACGGGATTGAAGTACCGCAGAAGTGCAATATTCATGTCCGGCGCTGCAACGTGAACGTCCCGCAGCATGAACTCCATAATCAGCTTTGACCGACCGTAAGGATTTGTCGTTTCGTGAATGAGCGTCGGAGAGCTTTCGGTCAACGGCAGTGATTTCGGAATTCCATACACCGTAGCGCTGGAACTGAATACCAGATTTCTCACATTGTGCTCTCTCATCGCGAAACAGAGGTTTACCGTTCCGGTGAGATTGTTGTTGTAGTAATCCAGAGGGCGTGAGACGCTTTCTCCGACGGCCTTCAATGCGGCGAAGTGAATCACGTAGTCGAAGCTGTTATTGCGGAACACCTCAACCAGGGCATCAAGGTCCAGCAGATCAATCTCGTGAAAGCTTATGGACGCGCCGGTCAGTGCCTCAACACGCCTGAGAGACTCCCGTGAACTATTCGACAAATTGTCGACGACGGTTACCTTGTAGCCGGCCTTGAGAAGTTCGAGACAGGTGTGGCTGCCGATATATCCGGCGCCTCCGGTGACGAGAACGTGCATGGCAATTTCTTTATTCAGACGTTTCAGTTACGACGCATCCGATCACCCTGGCTCCGATCGACTTCAGATACTCGTTTGCAGATCTGGCAACTGTCTGGCTGGACCAGGTGAGGCTGACAATGAGGTAGGTACCATCAGCAATGTCGGCCCACAACGAAGACGCTTTGTCATGTGCGTCCCCGACGGAAACACAAATGTACTGGTAATTCTGCTGTAGCTGGCGAACGAGTGGAAGGACCTTCTGCCTGGCACTGTTCCAGTACTTCACAGGCTTCTGCCCGAGCGGCATGAATTCAAGCCCGACCCCGGATTTCCGCGCGATCAGATTTTCCCAGCGAACATCACGCGTCAACCACGTCGTCAAACCGAACTCGCCGTTGTTAGCACCTGTTTCAGACAGTTTTGCGCGCTCGAAGTCCGAATCAATCAGGAGAACCTTACCCGGAACCCTTTGTGCAAGACTCAGTGCAACTCTGGCACATGTCTCTTCACAATGTGGGTTGTCCTCTGAGCCAGCAAACATCAGGACAAACGGTACGTCGGGAGGAAAACGTTCGACGATGGAACCCACCAGCGATTCAATCGCCTCGCTATCCACGTCCTTCTTTCCAGGCTGGTCTTCGTCGTTATCCTTTTCCTTTTTCCGCTCAGCAGGTTTTTGAGTCGGCTCCGGCTGCCAGGTTTCCGGCGGCGCAGAAATATCTCCCACAGCAGGTGCATCAGAAATAGGCACCTGCGGAGTTCCAGTTGAGTTTGTTACTGATGCAGTCCCTTCACCAGATTCGCTAATCAGGGATTGCGTTGGAGCGACCGCTGATTCTGTCGCAAACGGTTCATTGCCTCGTTTTTGCACTGGATTGCGCGCGGCCGCTATATTCTCAGCTTCTGCGATGGCGGCAAGCAATTCCGGCGTAACGCCTGACGTCTCGAGGCGGTCATCATCACCGGTGCTCACTGGCGAACCGCTGAAGACTTCATTTTCGCCGTCACCGCTTTCAAACTTCCGGCCTGACTCCCGAATCACCCTTTCGATGGCGGAGTCTACTTCTACATCAGATTTCTGACGTAAATCAGGAAACTGCACTACAAGGATCTCTGGAATCTCCTGGTCTGCATCGACATTCCTGAGTGCAACATTCTTCAGTTGCTGCAGCCAGTGACTTCCTGTCCGGCTGGAATTCAGATTCAATTGCGCAGATTCTTGTTTCATTTTTCTCAGAGGAAGATTCCAGCTGGAAGGTCTTCCACCTCTCGTGCCGTTTTACCAGTTGCCTGTCAAATCGAAATCAAGGCAAACAATTCATCATTGTTTTCCGGGATGACTATTCGTCCGTTGAAATATTCCGCAGCTGATCAAACAGTGCTTGATAGTCCATTCTTTCAGCACGCCCTGTTGATGTCGAACGCGGTTCGTTTGAATGGCCCGCCTCGGGTGCTTGCGGACTCTTCATCTGATAGGACTGACTCACAATGATCATGTCCTTGTCATCGCCGGCTGGCGTATCTTCTTCAGCCTCATCCTGTGCCCGCGTGTTCATCGCGGACTCAAACGAAATCGACTGAGGTGCTTCGTCTTGAAGTTCAGACGCTGAATCCTGTGCTCCGTTCGGATCAGCCGACTGGACCTGATCCGCATACGCAAGTGCGTCTGCGGCGGAATCGGTACCTACGACCTGACGGAGCTCGTCTCTTTGTCGCGCAATTTCATCGAGTATTTGTTGTGTTTCGCTCTGGACCGCTTCTTTTTCTGCGGCCATCTGTTTCATAAGTTCCCGATCGCCCTCTGAGTTGACTGAGGAGACCTCCAGCGTCGAGGCGAAGTCGGACGGTGGCGGGATCACAGCGGGTTCCGGCTCAACAGCAGCCTGACTCAGCTGAGACTTCATCGGGTCATATCCGGAAACATCCGGGTCTGCCGGTGGAGTGGTATCGGAATCCTGCAGCGATTTCAGAATCTCCATCGTGCGTCTCTGAACATAGTCGTCATCAAACGTCTCATCGCGATTCTCTTCCTCAAGGCTCTCTTGCTGGTGAGTTGATGAATGGGCGTGCGTATCGTCTACGTTGATGACTTGCACATTGCCAGCGTTAAATGAATAGCTGTTGTTTACATCATCCTGAGCCGCAGGTTCTGTTTCACGCGAAACCTGAGTTGGCGCGGCATCAAAAGTGGTCGATGACTCGTTGGCAACCCGGCCCGGGCTATCGTATTGCGGTTGCGCCGCAGTTGGAGCCTGTTGAACATCAGCGGACATCGGGTCGGCTGGCTGATCAGGTTTGAGCGAATCCAGGTGAGCGCGTGTCACGTCCAATGAACCGAGATTGTGTTCCGCTACCATCGGTGAGTATTGGTCTGGTAGAACTTCCTCACTCTCGTAGCTCTCGTCAAACGGGTCGTCGAAGTTCTGTGTCGGTGCGGATTCGAAATGGGCTCCGCTTTCAGGTGACTCAAGCTCGGCAGGCGGTTCTTCAAAATTTACGGACTGCGGTTTGATGTCCCCTTGTTGCCAGGGAGCTGGCGCTTCCGGCTGCAGGCGGTCATCTTGTACTGTTGCTGCTTGTTCAAAAGGAGCAACGTCCTGGTGAGTGACACTGTCACTTCCAACTGCAGGCGATTCGACAGGTTCCACTTCTTCCCATGCATCTGCGTCACTGAATGCTTCCCCCTGCCAGTTCGACGGCGATTCGCCGTAACCTTGTTCAGCAGGAGCAGCGAATTGTTCGGGTTGCTGTTCTTGAAAGCTCCCTGAATCGGATTCCGGCAACGCCCGCGGTTCATGCTGTGGAAGCGCCTGCGTTGGAATCTGAGGGAGTTCGGGCTGCACGAACTCAAGCTCCTGAAATGCCGGCTGCGAAGATTCGGGGGTATCGGCCGGCGAAGTGTCATCATCCAGAGACCCGAATTCGATCACGGTCCACTGCTCGTCACCGTCAAGCTTCTGAACAGGTTCCGGTCGATGAATCTCGGTCGGCAACCCTTGAACGTCGCGCCACGCGTCACGAATGTATTCGGCCGAAACAGGTACGCGATTGTCTGTCGCCGCAAGGATCAAAGCCTGCTCGCAAATTTGATTAACAAATCGCGGGCAGCCACCACTTGAGTTATGGACTTCCACGATAGCGTCATCCGAGAACAGCGCCGACGGAGTGGCGCCGGCCCGTTTCAAATGTTCGTTGACATATTCAAAAGTCTCATCGCGAGTCATGAACTGCAAATAACAGCGTGCTGATATCCGCTGGTTCAACGATTCGAGCTTGGGTTCTGTCAGATTCTCCTCCAGACGTGAAGTTCCGGCGAGCACCAGGCGCACGCGAGGCTGACCATCGCGAACAAAGTTTGTAATCAAACGAATCTCTTCCAGCAGCGGTGGCGACAAGTTGTGCCCGTCGTCGACCAGTAGAAGAATCCCGTTGGGACAATCCGGTCCGGGCTTGAGGAAGTCGATCAGCGACAGGCGCAATTCTCCTTCGGACATATCACGATATGGCTGATCCAGCGCAAACAGAATACTCTGTAGAAGATCCTGTCTTTGATCATCCCTCGAACAGGTAACATCTATTACGTTGAACCTTGAAGCGTAGGCTTCGTTGATCATCGCCAGTAATAAAGATTTCCCGCTGCCGTTCTCGCCAATGACCAGAACCGGGCCCGCGCCGCGATCGATCGACGAATGAGACTGCGTCAGTGCATCGTGAATCGACTTGTTCGCCACATAATGCCGCGCGAACGGTCCACTGGTAAACGGTCGGGAATTCAAATGGAAGAGTTGTTCGTACATTTCGTTCGACATCCTGTCGTTTCAAAATCACGTTTAGAGGTACGGGGGAAATCCTGTGTTATCTGCGTTATCTGCCTGTCAGAAACCAGACGATACGTGCCAGTCCATTGAACGGGTTATCAAGAAATGCCGCACGAACTGTCGGACTG
>JBCCFB010000153.1:0-15209 GCA_039029995.1 Planctomycetota bacterium | reverse complement strand
TTCGTTACCCGCGTCTATAACGGTGGTGCATTCGAAGACGTCCAGTTCAACGACGAAAACCGTGTAGAAGTGTCCGCAGGCACTGCTCCAGGTGCTTCACCGGCTACGGCAAATGCTCAGGGCGGAGGGGACTTTACGGGTTCTCCTGAAGAAGACACCTTCTTCGAAGAAGATCAATATCCGGGCGAATAGGTTCGAACTATGTGTACGGGAAGCAACAGTACGTCTGTTTGCTCCCGCAACCACGGTTATTCCACAGATGCCTTCAGATCGCATTCAATGATCTGAAACAGTAACGTGGGATGACCGTGATTGAGTAGCAACACGGAAGTTGTGCTCAACCGGACGCTTTGTGCCCGGTGTTTCGAACCGCCGATCGAGGATTCAGGGATGAATAAGTTGTTGTTGAACCGGCGACTGGTCTGCTTGCTGACAATGCTTGCTGTTTCCGGTTTCGCCAGCACGGTGATGGCTCAGGGCTTCGGAAATCAATTCGTTGTCACGGACGCTGTCGATTCAGTTGAAATCATTACGGGAACCAGTCGACGTCTTACGTTCGACTACAAGATTCCCGAACTCTGGGTTGAGAACCCGGAGATCATCAAAGCGAGCCCAATCGCTCCTAACGAGATCATGGTCACCGGCCTTCAGCCGGGTATCTCGACCTTGACCGTTTCTGACGCAACAGGCGCACGGCAGCAGATCAACTGCCAGGTTGTTGCTGACACGAGGAAGCTGGAAAGAGCGATCAGTGATCACTTCCCGGATTCGTCGGTCACCGTCCACGCTCTGGAAACAGGCGTTCTGGTAAAGGGGTTCGTAGCCCGTCAGGAACACATCGAAGCCATCATGGCTGTTTCGAGAGACTACTTCCCTGCCCAGGTGATCAACCGGGTTCAGATTAACCAGCCTCAGCAGGTTGCAATCCGCGTAAAGGTCTACGAGGTCTCGCGAACCAAGCTGCGTCGTCTGGGAATCAACTTTTCGTTCCAGAACAGTGACGTAAACATCGTTACAAGCGTTGCTGACCTGATTAGTGGTGCAACGACTGATGGAATCAACTACAGCGTCGTTGGCAGCGATTCAACTTTCTCCTCCTTCATCAACACGCTGGAGCAGAACAACGTTGCCAAGCTGCTCGACCAGCCGACAATCGTAACGACTCATGGTCGTCCGGCTGAATTCCTGTCAGGTGGTGAGATTCCGATCGCGGTCGCCAGCGGCCTGGGAACAACGTCTGTTGAATTCCGGCCCTTTGGAACCAAGCTTGATATCGTGCCTCTCATTCAGGGCGGCGGCGAAATGATCCTTGAAGTTCGTGCAGAAGTCTCGGAAGTTGCTAACGACCTTTCGAACAACAGTGGTGTTCCGGGATTCCGCGTACGGCGTGTTAATACCGGCGTCAAAATGCGTGCAGGACACACTCTGGCCCTCGCCGGTGACTTCCGCCAGGAAACTGAGACCGAAGTCGGTGGAATCCCGCATCTGATGGATTCGTCCATCGTCGGTCCGTTCTTCCGCCGAACAGAAGACCTGAAGAATGAAACTGAACTGGTCTTCATGATCACACCGCGATTCGTCAGCGATGTTGATCCTGCGAGAGTTCCAAGACTCGGACCGGGCCAGTTGACTGACTCGCCTTCGGACTACGAACTGTATGTCAACGGTTATACGGAAGTACCTCGCTGTCAGGAAGACTGCCCTGTAAATGATCGTTTTGACGATCCGCTCATGCAGCAGATTCCACTGAGTAGCGTCAGCAGTGAAATGAGCCATGGAAACGCCGGCGGTTATCAGCAGGCAGGATTTGAGCAGGGGCAACCCTACACTAACCAGCCGTATGAGCAGAATTACAACGGCTCGGGGTATGTTGATCCACCAGTCAGCGGCGGCCAGCAGTGGACGCCCGCACCGCAGGGCCAGCAACCTCAGGGGCAGCAATGGTCACCTGCGGGTCAGGGAGGATCCCAGTCGTTCGGTTATCCCGGCAATCCGAACGCCGGAGCACCCCCCGCAAATAACTTTGCGTGGCCGAACGGATCCAATGGGCAGTAGGTAAAGATTACAAGTGCCGGATTACCATCCGGCATTTTTTTTCATAGCCGCAAACACCGCACATTCGTTAGAGGTGCGGTGTTTGTCTTTGGCGATTCAAAAGCGTCATCGTTAAACCCGAATCCGATTTCAGTCGATAGCAAAGATGGGTTTCCACCGTCCGGGACAAACGGACGCTGTAAATCCGCCTTACCAACCCGATACGATCGGAAAGCGCAGCGGTGAAGATCCACCTTCAACAGCTGCAATTCACTCAAGTCATTCCAACACGGTTTCACCATGAGCGAAACACTTCGCATCTCGATCTGTGATCCGAACGAGACCTCTCGCGAGAACCTGAAAAAGTACCTCATCGGTATGGAGAACGTCTGGCTGGAAGCCGACTCTCCACGCTACGAGTTCTTCATTGAAATCATTGAGCAGACGACTCCCGAAGTTGCCATCATCGATATTGATGATGACGAAAGAGAAGCCCTGGAGCTTGTTGCGGCAGTGACCCGCAAGTTTCCGAATCTGGGAATCATCGTGGTCAGTTCCAGAACGGACGGCCAACTGATTCTCCGGGCGATGCGTGCCGGAGCCCGAGAATTCCTCAGCTCTCCTGTTCAGATCGAGGAATTGGTCGGTGCACTTGATCGAGTTGCTTCCTCATCCGAGGGCGGAACGAGAACCAAGTCCGGATCAGTAATTTCCGTTGCCGGCGCGTCCGGCGGTGTTGGAAGCACTTCCATCTCGATCAACCTTGCCTGTTCGCTGGCGCGCAATCCCGAGAGAAGTGTTGTGCTGGTCGACCTCGACTTGTCGCTTGGCGATGCTGATGTGTTTCTGGAGATGATTCCGGACTACACACTTCTGGATGTCGCCCAGAATATCTCGCGACTTGACCTCGCTCTTCTGAGAAAGTCACTGACCAAGCATGAATCCGGCGTTTACGTTCTCCCCCGCCCGATTCAGATCGAGGACTCGTCATCCATCAGTGCCGAAAACTTCAAAAAGGTGCTGGGACTACTGCGAGCGTCGTTCACACACCTCGTGATCGACCTGTCAAAGTCTTACAACTCGCTGGACCTTGCCGCATTGCAGGCGTCTGATCACGTCGTTCTGCTCACTCAGCTTGATTTGCCCTGCCTGCGAAACGTCGTTCGCCTGCTTTCTTCACTTGAGACCTATCAAGGTGTCAACGAGAAGGTCAAGATCGTGGTTAACCGTACCGGACTCGATAAATTGCAGATCAATCCGGAAAAGGCTGAGGAAACGATTGACCGCGAAATCTACTGGCGGATTCCGAACAACTATCGGGTTGTTTCGGAGTGTCGCAACAACGGCCGCCCACTGTTAAAGGCCGCTCCTAATGCCGCGATCACGGCATCCATCATGCAACTCGCAGAGAAACTGGCAGGTGGCGAGGTCATCCTCAGCGACGAGGAAAACAAAAAGAAAGGCGGCTGGCTGAACTTCCTTTCCAAATAATCAGTCGTACGCAATCACAAATTGACAAAGGCCGCTGCTTGTGCAGCGGCCTTTTTTATTCTCTAAGCGACGGGGAGTAAGCAGCGATTCCGGTCAGGCACGTCGCTGCGCTCCAGCGGTCGCAAATACTCCCCTGCCCCGCTCTGGTTTCGCGGGCATTCAGGAAATTTGTTCGCCCTGCCCCTTTGTACACACCGGGGGTTTGCCGCATACAATGAGGGCACACATCCACCTTGTTGAGGCGAAATATGCGTTTTCATGTTCTTGCATTGCTGCTTGTCTGCTTCATAACAGGATGCTCGGACGACCAGCAATCGTCGGACAATTCTTCTCTCGAACAGCAGAATGCTCAGGGAGACGATCAAACCGGAGAATCAAGCGACCAAAGCTCTGACGGAGGTCTCGCAGTTCAACAGCAGACCGCTGGCGGCGAGGAAGAAGAGTCGGGAGGAGCCGGCGATACCGAAACGAACGGTGATGACTCGGAATCGGGAGCGACAAATGATGAAGCGACCAATGACGACGCGACCAATGCTCCGGAGGACATTTCCCTTTTCGATGGCACGTTCGCTGGCTGGGAAGAAGGTGTGTTCGGATCCAGCGACGAGTGCTGCATCGAAGATGGAAACATAGTGCTTGAAATCGGATATCCGATGAGCGGAGTCGCCACGTTACGTGAGGATTTGCCGACCAGCAACTACGAAATTGAACTCGAAGCTATGAAGATGGTCGGCAACGACTTCTTTTGCGCGCTTACGTTTCCGGTTGACGAATCCCATTGCAGTTTTGTCTGTGGCGGTTGGGGCGGTGCCACAACAGGCCTGAGCTGCATCGACGGGAATGACGCATCGGACAACGATACAAAAACTTTCCGCAACTACGAGGATGAACGCTGGTACACGATCAAGGTCCGGGTCACGGCCGGAAGAATCGAGTGCTGGATCGATGAAGAGCAAGTCGTCAACCTGGAACGCGGCGACCATGAAATCGGCATCCGTATGGAATGCAATGCGTGTAAACCGCTGGGCATTGCGTCATTCGAAACTCGAGCCGCATTTCGCAACATCACCCTGAGACAGCTGGCTGAGACGGAGTAGCTTTGGACAATCCGCACGAATTTTATATGAAACATGCGATCATGCAGGCGGTCGCGGCATTTGAAGCTGATGAAGTGCCTGTCGGGGCGATCGTTGTCCGCGATGAACGTATCATTGCTGCTGCTCACAACCAGTGTGAAACGCTCAGCGATCCCACAGCCCACGCGGAGATGATTGCCATTACCCAGGCGGCAGAAGCTGTAGGGGACTGGCGACTCGAACGATGCACCATCTATGTGACTCTCGAACCCTGCCCGATGTGTGCAGGAGCAATCATGCAGGCGCGGGTTCCGGTCGTTGTTTTCGGCGCGATGGATCCCAAAGGCGGCGCAGTTGGCTCAATGATGAACCTGCTCAATGACTCGCGCTTCAATCACCAGTCGCAAATCGTGCCCGGAGTTATGGCGCAGGATTGTGGTGATTTGCTCACTGAATTTTTCCGGCAGAAGAGGGCACTCGGGAAGAAGTGACTACCGGCAGCCGCCGCGCAAAGTTCCTCGCAAGAACACCGACTGGCCGATTCTCTCGTGCTGTACGTCTAACACGGTTTCTGCGCTCACCAAGTTTCTTCGCTTACCCGGACTCTTCGCTTACCCGGACTCCTCGTCGGCCGGCATGTTCAGCTGGTACCACTCTTCTGCACTGTCGGCAGGTAACGAAGAAGCTGCCGCGGCTTCAGTCCTTTTCTGAATGGTTGCCAGTCGCCTGGAAACGACGTTGCTTGCAATAAGCGACTCGCGTCTACCCAGCCCCAGTTGCTCCAGTACCTGAACTGTCGTGTCGCCAATCGCACGCCGGATCACCACATCATCAAGCGCGAGAAAATATCCCATTCGAGTGCGCTCGGGTAAACGCCTGGCGAGTTGTTCGATTCGATCATCGCGGGTAAACACCGGGTGGCGGTCGCAAATGATAAAGGAAAACTGGCCTGACGGTCTGGGAGCCGTACTTTCACGTGCGGTGGCTACGCTCGCAGGTTCAGGCAGCAACTCAGCCAGAACAAGAAATACATTCTCTTTTTCCCCGCAGAGATTCCTGAGGTCTGTTTCTCCAAGCGGAGCAGTGACGACTTCGTAGGCCAGTTGCAACTTTTCCAGCTGTTCCTGGATCTGCGTGAACATTTCTGTGAAATGAACGATCAGCAAAGCCGTCCTGCCGGCATCCGCTTCCTGTCGCACCGACTCGCCGACCGGTTGCCATAACGACTCTCGATCGAGAGCGAACGAATCGTCGAACCGGATAAACTTCGGCGGGCCGAATAATCTACTGAAAAGACTCATGCGCTGTTGCCTGTATGCCTGCTCCTACGGACGGATCAAGTCTAGGTTATCCGTTCAGGCGAAGGAGTCCAGCGGTTGATTCATGAGCAGACTCCTGGGCACGCCGAATCAGCGCCAGATCGTATCCGATGCGGTAGACATGTCGATTTTGCCGGGCACGTCTGCTCCCAGTTGCTCGTTGCGTTGAGCAGCGACAAGTCCCGGTCTTTGTTGCGACCGGTACCAGCCTGCGTTGACCTCGGCGGCAGATTCGGATGGCCCGTTTGCAGATGACGCAAAGGTATGCAGCGATGGATCTGCCTGCGACCTGCTTAACGGCGCGGGGCCCGGACTCCCCAGCATGACGACGGTGTCGTCGTAGGGCTCGGGTTCAATCGCTGTTTGTTCAGAAGGAGCCTGAGCTATCATCCCGGAGGCTGAGTTCGCGCTAGCAGGAAGTACGGCAACGGTTCCCTGTGCTTGAGACGGAGTTCCCTGCGAAGTCGTTCCGGGATTCCGTTGGTCTGCAGAAACCAGGGTGCCGGAACTGGACTGCGGTTGCGGTCGAACTTCAGGACATCCTTTGATGACCCAGTCCTGCCAGGTGAGTTGCAACTCGGAAAGGTCCCTGAACCCGTAGAACTCACGGGTCGTTGCATCCCATGCGCGGGCGGAGGGTCTCGGTCCTTCGGCTCGCATTCCCGCTCCAACATAATCGATGAAGTGGCGACGTCCTTTGAGCATGACGAGGAATCTCGCAAGCGAGTATCCCTGTGCATAAAGCGGAAGAATGTCCCGCGGATACTCCCGCATGATAAACATCTGGTTGAAAGGGATGCCGCGCGATGGACGCTGCGAGAGAAAGCTCAACAGCATCCGGTGGTTCTTTTCCTTTTCCAGTTCGCATTCGACAGTCGTGCAGGCTCCTTCGTCCGCCCAGCGCGGAAGCGGGCGTCCGAAATGCGTTGCGAAGATCGTGTGCGTAACTTCGTGAGGAAGCACCGCGTCGAGCAGCCTTTCGGGAGTGCCGAAGATATGCATGTCCCAGTCCACAGGCATACTCTCGCCTGTTCGCGGGTTCATGATGAAAGCAAAACTCGTTTCTCCACCGGACTGCATCGCGATTTGTACATCGATCGGGCATTTCTGCCCCCAGTCTCGTAGCTCGTAGCCGAGCCATTCGATCGCAAGTTCTCTACGGAAAACCTCAGCCTTCTGAGCGATCACTTCTGCAAGATGCGGATCGGGTGCCTGGACAATGAAGTTGCGTGAAGCCGCGCGATAACGCTGTGCGGAGGCTGGCTCAGTCAACGTTCCCGCCAGCAGAATCATTGTCAGTAGAGCCAGTATCCTGGCCGGGACGATTCGAGCTTCCATGCTCAGGGTCCTTTTACAGGTTTGCCGGATCGGGAATCCGGATTTTCAATTTGATTTGCAGCCCGTCGTCGTCGTTGACGTCACTGAGTTTTTCGTCAGTTTTCCGGGCCGGTTGGCCGGTGTTACGAAGAACCAATGAAGTCTGTTCGAAGAAAATCCTTTTTCCTCAAAATCGACTCAAGAAGTCACACGACGAGCCAACAGGCTAATACAAAGCCGAAATGCGACCTAGAGAGAAATCCGTCGTCAGGCGAATGACGAACATTCAAAACGACTTCAATGAGTCGCTAGCGGACGTGCAAGGTCAATGCTGTACGAGGGTTGAACATGAGGACACGAAGCAAGGAGATATTTCGAGCAAACGGAGCTGGCCGCGGAAATGTGTGCTGCGCTCCAGACATGTGTGCCTTTAGTCTCGCTGTCCGGATTTAGTTTCAGTATGAAATCCGTTGAAGCTACTTACTCTTATTAAAAAAAATCGGGGACAATACAGCTGCGGCTCCACGGAAGTGATCCATGGAGCCGGAGTGTATTACGAGCCGGAGGCCAGCAGTTCAGCAATATTGGGTTGTCATTCCGCAGTGGAAATATCAGCGAGCACGTCGGCGGCAGCATGCGCCGGCTGCCAGGCCGATCACGACGAGCAGGCTGGAGGGTTCCGGGATCGCCGTGTTTTGAACCCGAAGGTTGTCGATCCCGATTGGATTGACAAAACCGGATGTTGAATTGAAAAATCCCACGCGTAGTTCGTCTATCCCCGCCGCATCGGCGAATCCAATAACGGTTTCATCAACCACGGTTGCGACAAAGGTCCCGCTGTCCGTTAAGCTACCGTCGCGGTAGGTTTCCCAGATAAACGTATCCCATGCAGCAGGGCCGGCATTGATGGCATAGAACTCGACGCCGAACATTCGTGCGCCATCTGTGTTTCCGATGAGTGCCAGATTCTCTTCAAAGCTGTTGCCGCCGTTGTACCCGGCATTGGGATACCAGATACCACCCCCTAGCAGCGGGAAGTTCTGCCAGGAACTAGGAGTCTGAATGTATAGGCCTCCTTCCGTATACGAGCCGACATCGTGGGAACCAAAAAACGTCATGCTGTCGAATGTCGCCATTCGATCGACGCTGGATACGGCGCTACCCGTTCCAGAACTGACTGTGACAGAGCCTGAAACCGGACTTGCCACAAATAACAAAAGACAGCTGAACAAAGCCAGAAATTGCGAGCGAATCAAGGGAACTCCTTCATGCCATTTTTGGCACTCAAATAATAGAGGTATCGAATTCCGGTGGAATATGACCGGAATCAGGAGCGTTCGCCACGGACACGTGACCGGGGGCAGTGGAAATATTTGCCCGCAATAGTCTGCTGAACAAACGCAGCGCCGGGTTGCAGAAAGGCCGGGCCTAAAACAGCGTTTTCTGACCCGGGGTCAAAGATGGCCGTTCAAAAAGAGAGCAGTTGTGGCGAGGCAGGCGATCTTCAAACCTCAGCTGATTCTTGAAGAGCCTGAACATTTCCCGGATCTGATCCGCGATCTCTCCGGTTCCAGTCATTCGTTGGCCGAACGTTGAATCGCTCATTTCACCATCACGTGTACTGCGAATTCTCCCCAGGATTTTTTCTTCCTGCAGCGGTTGCGTCCGGCCAAGCCACTCGCGGAAAACGGGTTCGACGGTTAGGGGCAATCTCAATAGGATGTAGCCGGCCGTACGAGCACCGGACTCCTTTGCAGCTCGCAGAATTCCTGGAATTTCGGCGTCGTTCAAACCGGGGATGACTGGCGCGACCATTACTCCCACCGGAATGCTGGCTTCTGCAAGTGTCTGCACAGCTCTGAGCCTCGCCGATGGAATGCTTGTTCGCGGTTCCATGTCTCGTGCGAGTTCCGGCTTTAACGTTGTGATCGAGAGATAGACATGCACCAGATCGTCGCGGGCCATGTCTTCAAGAATATCCAGATCACGAAGCACCAGCGCATTCTTGGTTATGATGCTGACGGGCTGGCGACACTCGCGAGCTACCTCCAGGCAGGACCTTGTGAGTTTGAACTTTCTTTCAGCCGGCTGGTAACAATCTGTAACTCCCGAGAACATGATCGGCTCAGCCACCCATGACTTCTTTGCGAGAAACTTCCGGAACAGCCTGGCTGCTTCGTGCTTCACAACGATCTTTGTCTCAAAATCGAGCCCGGCGTTTAAGCCGAGAAACTCGTGTCCCGGCCTTGCGTAGCAATAAGAGCACGCGTGTACACAACCGCGATACGGGTTGATGCTGAACCGGAATGGAATGTCCGGCGAACGATTCTCCGAAACAATCGTCTTCGAAGTGTCAGGGATATATTCGATATTCCGTTTTTCGATCTGCTCCAGATACTCCGTGTCCCACGCGACATGATCCAGGTCGGCTTCGCGATGCACGGACTCATATCGGTTTGGCGGGTCAATTTTCGAACCGTGACGCATGACTGTCCGGAGTAAGGAGAGTTGGTTTTCGGCACGGCATTATACCGACTGATTTATTCGCTACATCGAACCTTCGGCAATTCGGGAATCGTCGGTGATCCGCATTTTTCAATCCCGATCAGCCAACCCTCATGGCTTGCCGGATTGGCAGGACCGGAGAGGTTGTTTGTTCCCGAAACTCGCTCGCAGAAATTAACACTAGGCAGATCAAAGCTTGAAGTTAAATTAGAACGAGCGGCGGGCATGCCCGTCTGCAACCCGGAGGATAAGCGAATGGCTAGCAGGTTGATTCGAAATCAATTGCCCTTCACGGGGTTGCGGGTTCGAGTCCCGTGTCCTCCGCTGGTTAAGAAAGCCGGTGACTTTTGTCACCGGCTTTTTTTATGGCTCATTCACGGCAGTTGGTGCATGTCGTATTGGCTTCCCCAACATGCAAGATGCTGCATCCAAATTTGATAATGCACTTTGCTTTTACGTGAACTGTATTGGTGGCAATCGGGAGCAATTCTGTTAACCTACGTCTTCAAATTGAAACGGAGCATAAAGTGATGATTAGAATTTCCAAGAGAACGTTAAACCGGTTGAGAGATGGGCTCAAAAAGTATCAAAAAGTTGTTTTGATGCTGCGCGAACGTGATGTATCTGAGGCTGACACTGTTACCGTAGTGAAAGACATTCTCGCAGACGTTTTTGGGTACGACAAATATCTGGAGCTAACTGGCGAATACCAGATACGTGGAACCTACTGCGATCTCGCCGTAAAAATTGATAACAAGGTCAAGTATTTGATCGAGGTAAAGGCGGCTGGTGTCGATTTGAATTCTGGTCATCTTCGTCAAGCCGTCGACTATGCCGCGAAAGAGGGCTTGGAGTGGGTAGTTCTCACCAACGGAATTTCTTGGCACCTGCATCGAGTTAAGTTCGGCAAACCTATTACAAACGAAGAGGTCGCTGGATTTTCACTTGCAGATCTTGACTTGCGAAGAGATGACGACAGAAAGAAAATGTTTCTTCTTTCGAGAGAGGCGATCAACGAAGGTGCGATGGACACCTACCATCAACATTCGCAGCTGTTGAACCGCTATACCATTGCTCAAATTATTCGTGACGAGGCAGTCGTCACGGTGGTTCGCCGAGAATTTCGGAAGTTGTTTCCAGAAATAAAGGTCGACAAGGAAGAACTTCTTGTTCTCATTGACGAGGAAATCTTAAAAAGGGACGTAATAGAGAATGAGCGTGCGAAGGATGCGGCTTCGAGGGTAAAAAGAGCGGCAAAAAAACGCGCTCGGCGGACAGCGGTGAAAAAGCCGAAGTCTATTTCTAGTAGCGCCGAGACGGTGGATGCCGACTAAGAACTTTTGTGTGGTTTCGAGTCCCTGCGTTTTTTGATGCTCTAGCGTCGTGCAACAACAGGTAGTTGCTACTTCGTTGACTCGATCAATTTCAGAATTTCTTCAAATTCGTCGAGCGATCGTAGGACTTCGAAATGTGGTTCGGTGTTCAATTCTTCGACGTCGTCAAACCCGTTTACGGTGACTCCAAGCTTCAGCCACTCAATGGCAGTCTGGCAAACCGTATCGAATTGTGGTGGTGGATCTTCGTCAGCGGCCGCCCATTTTTCAATGATCCTTCCGAGACACGCCCCCGCAGCGAAGTACTGCGGATGGCCTTCGTTGCCGGGATAATCAAGGCTGTCAGTACAGAAACTGATGGCCAGTTCCCATTGTTCTAGATCGGCGTAGGCTATGGCTTCGTGCCGGCGGGCAGATATCCGGTAATTGAACCAGATGTTCTTCCATTCCGGTGATGGTTTCATCTCAATGGCGAGATCGATCTCGGCCTGGTAGCGGTCTGCTTCGAGCAGATATTCTTCCGGCTTGTTTCGCAATATCGACATCTTATATCGCCAGATGTTTGCCAGTGCGGTCTGCAGAGTCGAGCCGTTCTGCTGTTCGCGAAACTCCTCACCAAGTCTGATCCCCTCGTTCGCAGTCGAAATGGCGTCTTCCTTCCTGCCGGTACGGTTCAAGATAGAACTTCTCATCGAATAGCAGGAAAGAAGGACACTTTTGCCTCTCATCGATCCCTGCAACTCCTGAATCGCAATGTCAGTGGCACGCTGGTTGAGGTCGAGAGCCAGGTCATGTTGCCGGTCAACCCGCGAAACAAGCGCGGCATACTTGTTCAGAGTATTTACCAGACTCTGCAGATACGACTTGTTGCCGGGAACCGCCGTCGTAAGTTTCTCCAGCGTTTCGATCGCCTGTTCGTAGCATGCCATGCGCTCGTCAGCGGGCACGCCCAGTTGGTTTAGCGAATACGGCCAGTTGGATAGTGCTACGGCTTTTTGTTTAAGCAGCGAGAGGTTTTCGGGATTCCGTGCAATGGCTGCATCAACAAGATCGAGAATCCTGAGAATCATGCCTGAAGAGTCCTCAAAACGTTTCCGGCTGAAATAGGCTGTGGCCAGTCCATTCATGTTGTGGCTATGTGGAAACACGTCGTCGTCATTCAGCTGGCCTGACTCGACAAGCGACTCGCCGTATTCAACAGCAACCAGAAACGAATCCAACGACTCATCGTATTGCTCGTTCTGCTGCCTGGTCCTCGCCCATTGACCGTGCAATCGCAACTGGAAACGATCCTGCTCCGCCGGCGAAAAGAGATCGAGGTGCTGATGCAATAGCCCGCTAGACCATATCAGCGAATCGAAGGCCTCCTCATTGCGGTCAACTGCGGTCAGGGCAGTTGCATGGTCGAGTTCCAGCTCAATCAACAAGTCGACCAGCTCTTTCTTTTCATCCGGATCGCGAAGCTGCTCTATGTCAGCTTCGCCAATCCATTGCTGCGCCTCTGCATGAAACTCGAGTGCTGAATCCAGCTCTTCCAGCAGTCGCAGGATGGAGCAAATGATCAGATAAGCACGGACGCGATTGGCACGGACCAGGCCATCGGTTGATTCTTCGCGCACGAGTGTCTTTTGAAGACTCAGAATTTCATCTAGTCTTGCCCTTTGACCGTCCGTGATAAGTGTCGGTTCGCCGACCTGTTCAATGTCCGTGAGGAATCCGGAAATGACGCCCGTCATTCGATCAAGATACCCTTCGGCACGCGTCGATTCCGACTCAGCTCGAATCAGGCTGTTTCGCGACACGTTCCATTGCCAGAGAGCGACACCGAGAGCCGCAGTAATAAGAAGCATCGCTGCGGTTACGACTGGGTTGCGAATCAGCCACTTGCCCAGCCGTTCAACCATTGTGACCGGTCGAGCGGAGACAACTTCTCCCGATAGCCACAGACGGAGATCGACAGACAGATCATGAGCAGATGAGTATCTGCGGGCAGGCTTTCTGTTGAGGCATTTCAGGCAGATTGCTTCCAGGTCTTTGGCAATGCCACGGTTGATGCTGCGTGGTGATGGAGCATCCTTCTGGCGGATGGCAAGCAGCGTATCGATGTTGGACTTGCCGGTATGGGGAACTCGTCCGGTGAGCAGCTCAAAGAGTATTACTCCGAGACTGTAAATGTCGGTAGCGGCACCGATGCCACTTTCTCCATGAGCCTGTTCGGGAGACATGTACGCGGGAGTGCCTACGATCGCTCCTTCTACCGTGTGATTCTGGTCTTCGATCTGCAACTGCTTGGCCAATCCGAAGTCCGTAATCTTCAGTCGTTTGCCAAGGACCGCCCCCGAATTTTCGACGAGAATATTTGCTGGCTTCAGATCGCGATGAACTATGCCTCGCTGGTGTGCATGTTCAATTGCCTCGGCGAGCTGCGCCACAATGGTCGCAGCGGTTCCCGGTTCGATGGGCTGGCTGTCCCTGATCCAGGTCTCGAGATTAGTGCCATCGCAATAGCCGCAAACGATGTAGCGATCCTCGTTAACCCTGCCGGTTTCGAATACGGGGACGATGTTCGGGTGGTTGAGGATGGCAGCCGCTCTGGCTTCCCGCTCAAATCGCGCTTCGACGTCAGCTGTGAAGAATGCTGACGGCTTGAGGAGTTTTACAGCCACCAGCCGGTTCAGAGCAGGGTCGCGTGCCAGCCATACACGGGCAAAACCACCCTCGCCGATCAACTTCTCAATTTCAAACCTGCCGACCACCGGAAACCGGTTGGCGGCCGGGGCCCCGGTTGCGGCTGAAACCAGGGGGCCCTGTCGCGTGCCATCCAACTCCACTTTCAGAGTGTCAGGTACCGCGGCCCTTCCCGTTGACTTTGCTCCGTGGATGAATTCGAGGGCGTGCTTGATCCGGTTCAATTCGTTGCGCGAGTTTTCGTCCAGCTCACTCGCACCGGTTTCTGACGGAAGCGGTGTGCTGCCGTCATCTTGAGCATCGATCCGGATCGCCAGATTGATCAATCGCTTATCCGGTGCTGATTGGTCTTTCTGGTCGGACACGATTCACCTTGTGGATCAGGCAAAGACTCGCAGCTATAACGACTCGCAGCTATTAAGACAACGGCTATCGCTCTCGTTCGATGCCTGAACGATCAGGGCGACTTTGAGCGGCGACGATGAAGACCGGTTGTGCAAAGACCGAGCAATAAAACGCATGCCGCTGACGGCTCAGGGATTCTCGCATAGTTTACTGTCAACGTCGGCAACTTTCTCGTAGTCTGCTCAAGCGAAGCTACTCTCCATGTGTCTCCAAATGATGTCATGTCGCCGCGTAGACCGATAATTTCTGTAGTGTCAGCGGCAAGTTGAGCATTCGAAATATCCGACAACATGAATGCGAAATCGTGAGTACTGAAGAAGTCGATGCCACCTGTTACCGTGGCAACGAGGTTTCCTGCAACGGAATAGTCTGCGACTGATATCTGTGGCGGTCCTGTACCAACGTAGTCAGACAGATTCAGGGTTCCATTTCCAGCATTCAGCGTCGTATGCCCGGAGAATTCAACCGACGTGATGATTGCGCCAGCTGGAATACTGCTGAGGTCAAATTCAAAAATGTTGCGGGTGTCAACTCCGCCACCGCCCTGCTGAGTCTGGGAAAAGATGGACGAATCATCGATTGTTCCGTCTGATTCTATGTCACCATCAACGGAGGCAGTAATGACTGCAACATCAGACCAGCACATCGTTGCCGGGCTGAGGACTGCCAGAGTGGCAACGACGACACAGGTTCCCGTTGCGCGAAGCCAGCTGGTTTGCGATGTAAGTTGATCAAGATGAAATCTCATTGACGTGCCTTTGGTTGAAAGAAGGAGGATCAACCACCAGGAGGCCAAAAGGGATTTCGATTCAACGGAGAATTTTAGAGAACGGGCAAATTTCTTCAGGGCCGCGATTTGTGATCGCAAAAAGTGAGTCTATTCGTCGATTCCGCAGGTCCGGAGTTTTTCTTCAAACTTTAGAATTGAGCGATACCAGAGTTGCGAAGCAGCCTGCTCGCTGCGGTCCATTTGCTCGCCGATTTCACGAAACGAAAGTGATTCGATATTGCGAAGGCGAATGACCTGAGATTCGTCCTCA
>JBCCFB010000152.1:0-15214 GCA_039029995.1 Planctomycetota bacterium | reverse complement strand
CGATGGCCCTGCTGTTCGGGCTCATTCGCAGCATGAGAGTTTTTCACCTTCAACAACAGCGTCGCGAATTCGTCCGACGTCCAACTGGCGACTTTCATGGTAAAACGGTCGGCATTCTCGGGCTCGGCGGAAACGGCATTACGATTGCGAAAGCCCTGCGGCCGATGGCCGGACGTATCATCGGCACCGATCTTTTTGACGAGACGCTGAGGGAATTCCGGAAAGCGCAGCCCGATTCGGCGATCGGATGTATTGATGAAATCCATCCACCCTGGGCGACTGACGAAGTGCTTGCCCGTTCGGAAGTTATCGTCGTTGCACTTCCGCTGACACCCGACACGTCCGGATATCTTGATAGTGATCGACTCAGGAAAGCAAAACCGGGGGCGTGGATAGTTAATGTCGGCCGCGGACAACTCGTGAACCATGACGCTCTGGTTGAGTCTTTGCAGTCGGGGCAGCTCGCAGGCGCAGCACTGGATGTAACCGAACCTGAGCCGTTGCCGGTATCAAGTCCGCTCTGGGAAATGGACAACGTTATCATTTCCCCGCATGTCGGAGCCCAGTCCAGCCGACGTGTCCCGTCCACCGTCAATCTGGTCATCGCTAATTTGGGCAGATGGCGTCAAGGGCAGCCACTGTTGAATCTGGTCGATAAACAGCTGGGATTTCCGCGTCCGGAACACCGTCTGGCGGAAGAAGATATTCGATCTTTTGTCGAATCTGCCCCAATTTGAAAGTGAACTGGACTCATTTTTTGGCGGCTTAATAAAATAAGAGTATGCAGATGACCGGATTAGTCACCGGCGTCGCGATCCTGACGAACAAGGAAGTTTGTTCAAAAACCACTGCCCGTGAAGAAACGAAACCCAATGGATTCTGATCCCGGAAAAACAATTCTCGCCAAGGACTTCGACGAAAGTCTCGCGCCCACGATTGCGCGCGATGGAGAGGATTTTGTTGTTCACCAGAACGCAGGTCTGATCCGCCAGTACGAGAATTTCGGCGAGGAAAAGCGAATCAGCTGGACCACCCATCTGCGGCTGATTCGCAAGCTCGGATCGGGCGGCCAGGGAGTCGTCTACCTGACAGAGCGACGTGGGGCGGATACGTTCTCCCTGCCCGTTGCCCTGAAAGTTTTTTCACCGGAACATTATGAGACACCCAATCTCTACGATTCCGATATGGCGAGGATGGCGAGGGTGGCCGCCCGCATTGCGCGAATCCAGCATGAAAATCTGCTGGTCGTTGAGAATTTTCTCGACCGCGACCGGATCAGAATGATGGTCATGGAGTGGGTGGAAGGCTTTGACCTTCGCCGGCTGTTGACTCCGCGCATGTTCGGAATCATGAAAGAGCGCACCAGCGAACGCCGCTGGAACTACATCAACGAGGTTCTGGTAACTTCGGGACCGGTACAGCCCAGATTCAAGCCGGGGGTTGCAGTCGCGGTGATCCGGAATTGTCTCGAAGCGCTCGCCGCACTGCATCGCAATGGAATCATTCATGGTGACGTCAAACCGGGCAACATCATGCTCAAGCGCAGCGGGCACGCGAAGATGATTGATATGGGATCAGCCTTTGAAATGGAAGACCCTCCTCAACGTCCGGCATGCACCCCGGCGTATTCATCGATCGAAGTTCTGGAAAAGCGCGGCAATACCAAGTTGAGTGATCTCGCCAGCCTTGGTTATGTAACGATTGAGCTCCTTTCCGGAGCGCCGCCGTTTCACGGAATCAACAAACTGAGCAAATTGATCGAAGCCAAGTACGAACTGCCGGATCGTCTCGAGTCAATTCTTCCCGAAGAAGTAGCCGAGAATGACCTGTTGATGTCGTTCTGTCGTGGTCTCATTGCTCCCGAACCTGAGCACAGGTTCCCTTCGGCTGAAGCAGCCGAATTGCTGGAGGAAGGCGCTGCAGCGTTCCACCGCCAGCTCATCAAAAATGATATGGCCAGCGAATATGAGAACGATATTCGAATCTGGATCGACGAACTTCTCGACTTGAATCTCGACGAAGTTCAGAACTAGGCGCTCAGGCTGGAAGGCGCAATTTGATAAGCAGCAGTTCGATTTAACTGCTTTTCAGATCGAGCGGTTTTCAGATCAAACGCTGTTCATCTTGCCCCGCGTCTCCCGGATATCGTCGGCGGTGATGATTCCGATGATCCGGTCATCGCGAACCACGGGAAGACTTCCGATTTCGTTCGCAATCATCACTTTTTCAGCCTTGTCCAGCGACTGTTCCGGCGAAATGGTCAGGACATCGGCTGTCATGCAGTCGCTGACCAGCGGAGCTCCGGTGGAACTTCCGTTCTGCTCTGAGATAAAGCTGTGAACGTCATTCCGGGTGATTACACCTCTGACCTGCCCGCGCGCGTTTTCAACGGGCAGTCGCTTATAGTCGTACCAGTCCATCAATGAACTTGCAAAATCCAACAGGTCGTCATCACGAACGGTTACGACGTCTCCGGACATGATGCTGTCTACCCGTTCATAGCGATTGGGAATCGCGGCCAATGACGAACCGTCGGCCGGTTCCCATTGATGAACAGGGACTCCTTCACGACAGTACTCGTTCATCCGGTGCGTAATGATCAACATGCTCTCGTCAATCGTGTTCCGGCGACGCAGGTTCCGCATCGATTTGACAATCCAGTCTGCGCCCGTTTGCTGACCGCGGACCCGGGCTTCGATCGTTGCCAGATAGCCTCCGAACTCCTCTTCCGGAATACCGACTTTTGACAGGCCGTTTGCAGCCAGCGGAAGCAACTCATCCAGAATGATCTCAGAAGCAGTACGATGCCGCCCGAACCAGCTGAACTCGTTCGATAAGCCGTGTTGCGCGGCTTTGAGAAAGTTGTGACGGATGTCGCGGAAATGAAAGTGCTTTTTCCAGTTGCCACGGCAATCGTCCGGTAGACCGAGCATCAATCCGACCCAGAACACCGTATTGGCCATCTCATCCTGCGGTGTTGGACCGGAAGGCACATAGCGGTTCTCAATTCGAAGATGCGGGATTCCACCTCCGATTCCATAACAAGCACGGTTCCACTTGTACAACGTTCCGTTGTGGAGATTCATCGCCCGTAATTCGGGGACTTCGCCTCGATCGAGAACGTCGAGTGAATTCTGTTCGATATCAGCAGAAATAAGCAGCCGATACTTGGCGATGTCATCACGAAAAATCTCCACCACGGACTCTCTCAGCCAGTCGTAGCCAAATGCGACTCGCGGCTGTTTGTCGCGGATGTAGTTCCCGGCATGGCGAATGTCGAGGCTCTGGCGGAAAAGTGCGATTCGCGTCTCCATCCACAACTCTTTACCAAGCAGCAGCGGTGAGTTGACGCTGCATGCGAGGACCGGGGCAGCGATGACCTGAGCCCAGTTGTACATGTCTGCAAATTCCTTCGGGTCGATCTGCAGATGGATCTGGAAGCTCGTGTTGCACGCTTCGTAGAGAATCGATTCCGCTTTGACGCTGAACTCGTCCACGCCCTCGATGTTCAAGGTGAATTCTTCGCCGCGCAACTCCTTGAGAATATTATCAAGCACCTGATACCGCGGATTGGGCGTCATGTGATTGAAATCGAGTTCGCTTTTGCGAATCGTCGGTAGAATTCCGGTCAATACAACGCGGCTGTCGAACCTGGCAGCCATCGCGTGTGCCGTTTCAAGCATCTCGAGAAGCTGGTTTTCAAGTCTCGTCAGGCAACCCGGCCCGGCGTCCTGCGGATCGAGATTGATTTCGAGATTCCACCGTGCCAGTTCGGAAGTGAAATGCGCGTCGGTGGTCGCCTGAAGAATTTCGGGTCCAGTCAATGCCGGCCGGAGATTGTCGCGGACGAGACAATACTCCTGTTCAGCTCCGATCCGGGTTTTTCCGGATTCGATCATCCCTTCAGCGATCATCCGCTCAAGCGCGCTGATGTCGTCCAGCAGATGCCTGAGGAAATCACGTTTAGCTTGACTGGTAAGAGGACTGATTTGCTGATCGCCCATAGCCGTTACCGCTTTCGAAATAGGGGTTTGAGACGAAAGGGTCCGCGACCATTGTAAACTCGGCGCAGGCTGATGTAGTGGCAAAATTGTCTTCCTGGTTCCAGCGAATCGCCAAAGCGCCAACCGATAACGGTTAGCGAAGAGACCCGCATTAGGCGGGCTTTGGGGGATCAACCAGCATCATTAGTCACCGATGCATCAATTTGTCTATCGATTCATCACCGGGCACCTGCGCAGTGAAATGAAAAAGTCGTGACATAAAAAAAGCCCGGTCAAAAACCGGACTCGTCGTTTGAGTCGCACTCAGTCAGGAGCCAGACCGCCTTGAAGAACCAGCAGAGGAAGGGGCAACCTCGTTCTACCAGGAACTGACTAGGCCCAGTCAAAACCCGTGGTCTTTTTGATCCGTTCTTCAAAATTGCCTAGTAGGCCGCCGACGACGTCCCATTTGTGCGGACGGCGCACTTCGATGTCGCCGTGCTGGTTGACGCGCACGATGGAGCTTTCGTCTACTCCCGCGCTGTCGAGGTTATAGAGATCGCCATCGCTGATTATCTGATCGAGCGTGGCGCCTGTCATTTCAATAAATTTCATCTTTTGGTCCGGCATGACTCCGCTGTTCCGTGAAGTGGGTTGCTTTAAATTCTCCGTTGATTGCCGTTACTAGTGAGTCTAACATCGGCACTCCGTTTTGTCATGAAACAGATGAGATTTTGTGCGAGATGCTTGACTGCGCTGTCTCACTCGAAAGGCGATTACGCGTTTCTTTACGTAAACTCGATATAGCTTTCGGGGTGCCGGAATGCCTGCCACGGGCGCAGCAGTCGGCAACGTAGACGTCGAACGAGAAATTATGATGGTTCAAGAGCGACTGCGAACGTGGCCGTCGATCGTCTCGTTTTCGTCAAGCACAACCGGACCGTCATAGTCGAGACGAGTCCTGTCACCATGTGAACGCTGCATCACATCCACCATCGCTTGAAGCTGTTCGACCTGTTCCTGTTTCCGCGCCACAAGATCGGCCATCCAGTCTACGAGATCCTGTTCACTGACGTTCAATTCATGCGTGAGTTGGCTGAACGTTGCTCCGGAGAAAATCCGTTTTACGATGCCGTCCCGGTACTTCAACGAATAACGCGAAGCACGGTTGCGCCGGATAACGAGCGATTGATCGGTCTTGATGTAATTGCCGATCAACTCACCTGCCGGAGGAAGCTGTGAGTCCGGCGCTGATTCATCAGCTTCATTGCGGGCACCGTTTCGGGAAAGTCGCAGAACACGCTTGCGCTGTTCGCATTGTGTGCAATACCACGGTCCGATTCTCAGCGCACGTGCAACCCGGAATGTCAGCAGATCCAGCGTCCAGAGAAGCCGCGAATGAAACATGCGCAGATGGGGCGTGTTCCGGTCACAATACCGGCAAAATCCTCGAGTTGGACTTCGTTTCGCCATGAGTACCGATTTCGCCCGACCGTCATGCAATCCCCGCAATATTTGAATATAACTTCACACCGGTACCGGTTCCAGTAAACGGTCTATCGCTCAGGGTATTCGGCTAACAAACCAGGTAACGCAAGCAGGCAATTCCGGTTAGTCAGGCAGGTTGCGGCGATTGACCGGCAAACGGGGGCTTCGTTCCCTCTCAAACATTCTGTTGGACAGTTAATGAATCAACCCGGGCAGTCACAGGAATTTCTCGTTGACGAGCAGGATGAAGCGAGTCGACTCGATTCCTTCCTGGTTAAGCACATCGATGGTTACTCACGCGCGCGAATACAACGAGCTGTCGGTAAAGGCATGGCGAAGGTGGATGACCTGGTAGCCAAATGCTCGTTGCGATTGAAAGTCGGCCAGAGGGTGAGATTCGAGCTGCCTCCCCCTGCGACAGATCAGCAGATACCGGAGAACATCGCGCTGGATATCGTTCACGAAGACGATCACATTGCGGTAATCAACAAACCGGCAAACATGGTGGTCCATCCGGCAAAGGGGCACTGGTCAGGAACATTGACCGCTGCGCTTAGTTTTCACTTCCGCACCCTTAGTTCACTCGGAGGCGCAACACGGCCGGGAATCGTGCATCGACTGGACCGCGACACAAGCGGAGTCATTCTGGTGGCCAAGACAGATCAGGCGCACGCATCTCTTGCTTCGCAATTTGAAAAGCGGACTGTCGGGAAGGAATATCTGGCGATCGTCTCCCCTTCCCCTGACCGTGATCGGGACATGATTGACAAACCGATCGGAGATCATCCCTATCAACGTGAAAAAAAAGCGATTCGCATCGATCACAAATCTTCGCGAATCGCACAGACTTTCTACGAAGTCATTGAGCGCTACCGTGGATTCGGGCTGGTCAAATGCCAACCCAGAACCGGACGGACGCATCAGATCCGTGTCCACCTGGCTCACATCGGATGTCCCGTTCTGTGTGACCGTCTCTACAGTGGTCGCAGTCGGGTTTCTGTGGCGGACTTCTCCGGCAAGCGTGGATCCAGTGATGCGGAACAGTTGCTGCTGGAACGTCAGGCACTACACGCTCATCGGATTGAGATCGACCACCCGGAAACAGGGGAGCGAATTCATTTCACAGCGCCGTTGCATCCAGACATCGAGGCAACACTTCATGCGATATGCGAACACCGCGCCTGAAACAGACGCGGTGCGATTTGGTTGGTGCAGCAGAGGCAGGCGAGTCAGGATAGCCGGCTAAAAGGACATCCCTCGTTTCTGCGATTGGAATTTACTCCTCAATCGCCGCACTTTGAACCATCTGCATAAAGCTCTCTTCGTTGGCTGCAACCGTAGCAGCAGGGCCGTAGAACTTGATGAAGTATCCGGTGCTCTCGCTGAGTTCGATGATTGCGGCAAGCATCCGGTACTTTTCACGGTCTGTTTTCGGTCCCATCGGTCCCCCCGCGCTTTCCATGAAGGTTCCGCTGATATCGACGATGTGAACCGTTCGTTCAGCGACCATGATCTCCGACTGGTCGCTGGCTATTGCACCACCCTCAGGCGCTTTGAATTGTCCGAACCAGCGGTCGATATTGGGTTGAACGCCACCACCAGCGGCCATGAAGGTCATCCGACCATCGTTGGCGTCTTCTTCATTGGCACGAGGCACTTTGAATTCGGCCTCAATGATGTTGTTTGCGGGCTCAACGTCTTCCCAGGAACCGGGCGCTGACATACGGATCTTGCCATCGAATACGGTAAACTCGTTTAGTTCTACCTCTGCATCACTAACACCTTCGGTGTCGCCGGCTCCTTCATCGTGGCTCTGGTCACCGTCTCCGTCTTCATGACCATGGTCCTCATCGCCGTGTTCGCCGTCATGGCCTGCTTCATCGTGGCCGGAGTCACCATCTTCCTGGTCATGCCCTGATTCGTCATGGCCAGCATCACCATCTTCATCGTCATGGCTGGATTCATCGTGCCCCGCATCGCCATCTGCATGGTCGTGGCCGCCTTCTTCGTGGCTGTGATCGCCGTCCTGGTCATGGCCCGCTTCTGTCGACGTACCGGAATTACCCGGTTCGGTGGTACTGTCTTCGCAGCCGGTTATCAGTGAGATACATAAAATGGCCGCAACAAGAAATGTGAATACGTTCTGGTAGTTCATATCAGTCGAAATAGTTCGGGACGGTTAGCCTGATGATTCGCGCGAATTGAGCGCGTTGGTTACTTGACGATTTTGTACAACAAATAGGAGAGGCCTGCCACCGTTGCCAGACTTCCCGCAGCGACCAGAACGGTCAGAAAGATCTGCCTGCGTTGTTTTTTTACGGCTTCCACCCGTTTCATGGCTGATCTGGGAAGAGGACGCTTTGCGTCCGAGAAGATACGGTTGTCTTTCGCGCCTTCGGCTGATTGGCTGAGGTTATTGAAGACCTTCTCTGCCGGTTCCCAGTCATTCCAGTCTTCGCGCCAGATCCGGCAACCGGCAACGATTCGGCCATCTGCGAGCATTCGCTCGACTTCTTTGCCTTTGACGGGGCCGGTTTCGCCATCCCTTGGATGCCGTACGTACCAGACCTTGTCTCGCCCGGTCCTGAGTACATCCTGCGCATCCCGCTCGATCGAAGTGTTCTCCGGTTTAGCCAGTAGAAAGGTCTCGTTTTTAGAGAGGGCGTCTTCCTTCCACTCTTCGGGTTGCACGGCGATGTTGATCGAGTCACCGGGGTCCAGTGTCGTCTTTTCTGCCATTTCGGTAACTTGCTCCGAAGATGCGAGGAAGTCACCTCGAGTTGTCGCGGAACGGAACGTGTTCGTGTTTCCCGCGATCGTACCCTGATCGTCATCAATCTCGTTTTTCCGGGACTTCTTCAGTTCAGGCGCAACGGTGGATTCCGGCGGAACTTTGATATCCCCGCCACATTTCGGGCAGAATCCTTCCTCGCCCGCCTGATAGGACTTTACGTTCAGGCGTTTGTTGCAGTGCTGACATAAAAACAGAATTCCCATGCCGATATTATAAAACGATGCAGCCTTTGAAGTAACTCGTTTGGCGAATTCACAGGATCAAGCTGGTAGAATTGATCCGATGAATTCGCGTTTTGCAGAGCTTCTTCTTCAAAAATCCATCAGGAGGCTTAAATGCATCGGCTAATTGCAACCGCTGTGATTATCGCTTTTGCACTGTTCTCGTTTTCAAGGCCTGCCTTTGCGCAGCTAGTTGAGGACACAAACGTCATCCTCACTCAAGGCGGCTTTACGACTGACTGGACGCTTACAGTCGATCAGTATCCGGCACCGGGATTCGATGAGACATCGATATTCTTTGATGTTGATGTTAATGGCGCAGTTGCCTCATTGACATTTGTTGACATGAATCTTGACGAAGGCTCTGACTGGCACGAGGCAGAGGTCGGTGCGCTATTCAACCTTGACGGCATCTGCAACGGGGAATTTCCGTTCTGGGGTGGCGTGGTTAAGAATTCCGGCGGCCAGCTACAACTCGGAAACGTGATGGACGTGATTGTCGGGCAGGCATTCTTTGTGGGGATCAATACGGGAGACACGTTCGTCGGGAACGGTCCGGCACGAAACCATTTCGGCTGGGTTGAACTAGAGGTCCTGAATAATGGTGATGTCGTGATGCACGACAATGCGATGGCCTACAATCGCAGTCAGATCATTATCGGTGTCAATCAGATTCCAGAACCCGGAACGGCAAGCCTGCTGGCATTTCTCTGCGGAGTATTCGCTGTCCGGCGCCGTCGGTGAGGCTGGGATAGCCTGAGCAGAGTATCTCGCACTGAACCAGCGCGATCAGTTTGCACAGGCTCTGGACTCCAGCGGATTGAGTCTTAAATTCTTCCGCTTATTGAAGCGCTTTGGAAACGACGTCGTTGTCGAAGTAGTTGATCGACATCGCCGCGTCGATAACGATCGCCTGAGCGTTTATTCCGGACGAACGCGGGCTAAGCAAGAACGCGGCTGCATTGGCCACTTCCTGTGTTTGCACTGCCTTCCCGCGGGGAATTACTTTCTCTGCGAACAGATAGGCATCCACGTATCCGGGAATACCGGCCGAAGCTGATGTTTTCAACAAGCCCGGTGCGACGGCATTGAATCGAACGTTCGAAAAGTTGCTGAAGCTTTTGGCAAGAAATGCGAGCGAGCTGTCCAGAGCTGCCTTAACCGGAGCCATAAAACCGTAGTTCTCACTTGCCATCGTCGTTGTAGAGATGGAGATCGTGATTACCGATGCATCAGGCGTCAGCAGGTCTTTGAACTGGTTGGCCAGCGTGATAAATGAGTAGCAAGAAATGTCAACGGTGCGCAGAAACTGCTTGCGCGTCGTTTCATGAAACGGCTTGATTCCGCTTTCGTCATAGTCGGCGAAAGCGATCGAATGAACCAGTCCGTCAATTTGCGGGTAGGCAGCCGCGATCTGGTCACGCACAGATTCGATCTGTTCGTCGAACTCAACATCGCAAACGAAAACGGGTCGCTCCCCCATCAGTCGCGCAGTCGATTCCAGTCGTGACTCAGAACGTACCACATAGACTACCGTGGCGCCGGCCTCTTCCAGCGTTTTGCCGATATGCCACGCTACGCTTTTCTTATTAGCGACGCCGAAAACGACAATCGTCTTGCCTTCGAGCTGGAGAAAACTCATCAAAACTGTTCTTTGAAAGTGGAGACTGTTGTACGTCAGAAAAATACGAATGCGAATCGGATGGCAAGCTGTCGATCATCCATTCTTTGGCGGTGCCAGTGTGCAGGTGAGAGAAAGTCGTGCTGACAGTTTGCCACCGACCTTTACCTGTGCGGTCAGATACCACGCACTGCTTACCACATCGTCAAGCTTTGCATGTATTTCGATTGTGTCGCCCGGGTGTACCATCTTTTTGAATTTGACATCGTTCATCCTGGTCAGGACCGGAACACCTTCGGACGCATCGACTTTCGAGGACAGAAGAATCGCGCCGGTCTGTGCTGCGCATTCGCAAAGGATCACGCCGGGCACCAGTGGATTCTCCGGATAGTGTCCCTGGAAAAAGAACTCGTCTTCCCTGAACGTCTTACGGCAGACAATTGCGTCATCTTCACGGCTGACGATCTCATCAACGAGCAGCATCGGGCCGCGATGTGGAATGGCCGCGTGAATCGGTTCGAGCTTGGAGTCGGTGGCAGACATGGCTGTTCCGGGGCAGGTTGAGTGGTGCAGTTTGTCGAGCGACGGCGAATCCGCCGGTCAGTTGCTTTCGGATGCGACCGGAGAAGTAGCCGACATGTTCGAGACAGCGTTAATGACATCGTTGGCGACGATCACACCGTAATTGATCGTTCCGAGCCAGCCGGACATGATAATGCCGCAACTACCTGCGTGATAAAGTCCGGGAATCTGCTCAGGCAATGCCCGGCTGACGGCGAGGCCCTCGAACTTGGTTCCGAAACTCGCGCCGTCAATGTGTTTGGTGTAGTGTTCGAATGTAACGGGCGTCGCACATTCTGCATGGACGATTCGTTCACGGCAATTCGGAACGTATTTTTCAAGTGAATCCAGCGTCGTATCGATCAGGTCCTGCTTGCTCGCGCCGTAGGTTTCCTTGTCCATGCCAACCCAGTCTTCGTAATTAGCATTGGTACTGGAAACGATCAGCGTACGACCCTTGCCATCGGGGCGCGTGTCAGGATAGTAGAACGAAAACGTTCGACTGGTGATGTCGCGGCTGAGCAGCAGGTCGGTTTGAAATCTGTCTGCGGTGCTACAGAACAGCAGGTCACCGGTCTCGCGCGGTACGGTGTCATCCGGAGCCATTGCCATGTAGACCTGCGTGCTGGAGTTGTTCAGTCTGACGGTTTTGGCTTCTTCGATGAACCCGGGGTCGAACTTGTCTTCGCCGGTCATGCCGAAAATCGTGGAACGAAGATTGGCGTTACTGACGACGGCTTTGGTTTTGATTGTGCGTCCATTGACGGTGACAGATTCAACTTTGCCATTGTTCACGTTGATCTTTTCAACGTCACAATTGATCCGGACATCGACGCCGCTGGCCTTCATCTCCTTTTCCATCGACTTGACTAGTTTGTCAGTTCCTCCCTGAAAGACAAAAACGCCTTTGGACATAAAGTTCGAGAAGACGATGCCGTAAGTGATGGCAGGATCTTCGAGAGTCGAGCCGTTGGCATAGGTAATCGGCTCCATCAGCAACCGCACAACGTCTTCTCTTCCCGGGAAATATTCGTCAAACAGCTCGCGCGTCGTGAGCGACTGATCGTCGTAGAAGTTCATGCCGCGAGCTTTGGTGAAAAAGGCGTCGACCTTTTCCTGCTCGATTCCGAAATCCGATGTAAGTAGGCGCGTGAAGTCCTGACGGTCGAAAGTCGTGGTCAGGGAAAACATCGGGTTGTCAAAGCGGACACCTTCAAGTTGAACGATGGAGTCAGCGATCTCTTTCGACCAGTACCGCCGACAGCTCTTGACCATTCCGTGCGGGAAGCCATGCAAAGAGATATCAAAAATATGGCCACCGGGGCGTTTGAACCACGTCGCGAGTCCACCCAGTTTGTAATGTTGCTCCAGCAGGAGGACGGCGAGGCCTTCACGGGCCAGAATGTTGGCGGCAGTCAGGCCGCCAAGGCCGCTTCCGATCACTACGACATCGTAAGCGTCAGCGGCACCTTTGAGGAAATCTTTGGGCATTATGAGAAAATCCGGCGCAACGCCGGATTGAAATCGAGGTTGGAATCCGACCACCACGATATGGGATGGCGGTCAGATCCTCAACCGAAAATGAACAGCGAAGCCAACGGCGACTGGACAGTTTCCTATCCAACGATCATCCCGGGGTATTACCTGTCCTGGCCGTCGAACAGAAAGCCACTTCCCTGTTGGCCACGATAGAACTCTTCCATGGGTTGCAGCCTGTATTTACCACGCCCGAAGAACGCTATCCATAGTCCATCCAGGCTGCCGTCACCAATACCGCCGGAACCGAGTATCCATGGAGACGGCTCAGGGAAGCCGGATTCTTCATCAAGGGTGATCGCAAGCCGGCGAGTTAGTGTCCCGTCGAGTGAGAGATAGGAAACTTGTTTACCGTCCCAAGCCAGCCAGCCGGCGTTTCCACTCTGGTCGTTATAGGGAATGATGCGAGAACTCCTGTCGAACCGGGTGTGGCATTCGACCTCTTCCGTGGAAGGGGCAAAGATGCAGTGGCAGTCATTTTGCTCCCATGCCGCATAGTCATTGGACGGATGCCAGCGGAAACCTGAAGCGTATGAGTCAGGTGGAAATTGCAACACGGTCTCGTTGATTGCGGATTCGATGATCTGGTACCGCCTTGCGCCCTGGTTATCGATCGTACTCGTCAAAGCGTATTTTCCACTCGGGGATATCACCCCGTTGAATTGGCCGTCAAAAACCTCTTCGAGATTGAACCCGTCTTGAATGAGCCAGTTGCGGGTAATGGGTGCGCTAAGCGGGTCGGTCGAGTTGATCGTAACTACCAGTGTTTCTCCGAATGAATTCAGCGACATGTTCTGCCCTGAACTTCCCAGCGATGCCGTATCGATCAGTGATGCAACCGGTGCCTCCCCGGCCTGCGAATCAGTCTTAAGATGAAAAAGAAGATTCTGCCGACGATTGTTCACGTCCCATGCAACAAGAGCGGCAAAGCCACTATCGATTGGGATGACCGTCTCAACCGTTTCGTCCGTGAGACCCTCGAAATCTTCCAGTCTCCATTCCTGCAGGTTCACTACGCGTGTAACGGCGCCATCGTTGTCTTCACCGCACACGACAAGAAAGCGTCCGTCCTTTCCCCAGGCAATGTCTGAGACTTTGCGAAATCCGACGATTTCAAAAGGATCGGGATGGCTTATCTGGTGGTCGATGATCAGCAGTTTCAGGGTCTCTCGTGCGCGACTGGCGAACTGCTCACTCTCCTGAACACGTTCACCACCATCCAGTCTTGATAGCTTCAACGTAAATCGTCCGTCCGGACTGATTACCGGATGATCTGGAAAGAAGCTTCGAGCCGAAAATGAAGGGAGGGGTAGCTGGGAAACACTTGAAAATTCACGTGTTGTATGACTATCTGTGTTCGATCTCGCCAAAGATGGCAGTATCGTCGTAAAAAAATTGCACTCCGGAGAATTCGTTAAGTTCGGAACGATGATTCCTGTTAACGCAATTCGACCATCATCGAGAACGGTGACATTTCGGAGGTTGTATGTGGGGAGCCATTCTGAATTCAGTTTCGTAATTTGTTCGTTGGCAACAAGCGTCTCTGAGAATTCACCGGACAACCCTTCACCGGATCCAGTCCAGATGGCGATTCTGGTTGAATCCGATATCAAGAGCTCATTAGAACCTGCCCATTCCAGATCAACGGATAGCGAATTGAGTTCACCAAGGACCGATTCCGGTTCGACGGTTTCCTTCCCGTTGGAAATTGTGTCAATCAATTGCACCGTTGAGTCGGGGCACAAAAATGCTACTTTCCTCATGTCCGGCGAGATTTCACAGTCACTGTAACCCTGTTCCAAATCGTTTTGGGGAGGAACGAACTCCCGTTCCTTCCACTTGCCCGGGAGGTTCCAGATTTCAAGGAAGCGTCCTGAAGATTCGCGGTCCCAGAAATGTGCGGCAACAAGGGACGGGTCCGATGACCAGGTGACCGCATCCACGTCGTTAATGGCCAGTTGAAGGGTTCCTGACTGCAGATCCCAGAAACTGGTCTGCGATTGATTGCCGCCCCCCTGCAAGGTGGCGGCAAAACGACCGTCTCGTGAAATTGGAGTCGACTCTCCCAAAGGCACGGTTGTAAATCTGCCTCCAGCCGAGGCCGAATCAGAAACTCTCCAGCTCGATCCGTCGTCAATCCTCATCAACGTGAGTCTACCTTCGCTGAATGAAACAATCCGGTAGGAATGATCAATGGCGAATTCCAGAGAACTTGTTTTGAATGTTCGTATTAATCTTGCTCCGTCATGATCCACCAGCCAGATTAATACCGAGCAAACATCATCTGCTTGATAGAAGGGGCTCGAAGGCTCGAACTGCTTTTCTGGAAATGTACTGAATGCAAGCATCTGTGGATCCGTCTCGTCCCATTTGACATGCCTTGTCAGCCCTGGCGACGGAAGCAATGCGATTAGTTGTGCTTTGTCGTTGTAGACCCGTACAAATCCGTTTTTTGCAGTTGCCCACATTGTTCGATCTGCATTCGGGATGAGACCGGAAGCTGAATGGTCAACGCTTTCGACCGTCCAGCGCTGCAGCCCTCTGATGTCTTGTGGCAGTTTAACCGTCGCAAATGGAGAGATTGCCGGCCCGGGGACCAGGCCGTCGCTTTCGAGAGTCAGCGATGGGAGCGCGTGAATGGTCTCGAGAATCTGCGCGTGGCCTTCCGCTGTGTAAACACTTTCCAGCCGCGTCGTATCCGCCCAGACCACCGGCTCAAGCGGAGCAACCCGGGATTCACTGGAACTATTTGTATTCGGTGCACCAGAGGCGGTTTCAAACGGCTCAATTCGGTATTCCGAATCATCCAGATAGACGCGCCATAGGTCGTTGTGCCTGCCTGTTGAGTTGCCATTCGAGCCAATGACGTGCGGCCGGTCGGGTTGGCCGGTCTCAGGAGCCAACTCGAAAATGTAGCTTGTCATCAACTCACCATCAGCTGACAACTGGAAGAGCCGGTTTTGACTCCAGACGATCCAGCCGTTCCGGTAGGGAGCGAAGCCCGTGACGG
>JBCCFB010000151.1:0-15226 GCA_039029995.1 Planctomycetota bacterium | reverse complement strand
AGGTCGTCTCTACTGCCCGATAACCCAGATCATCTGGTCAACGTTTGCCGTAAACTGCTGACGCTGGGCCGGAGAAACGTAACGGACTCTGGTTTTGACTTCCATTGTTCCTTGATCGACGAAACGACTGAGCGAGCCACCGCTGTTGGCCACGACGACAGAGTCACCGAATCGAGCGGCATTTCGTGAGTCAACCAGTTCCCATTGCTGAGTGAGGTAGTTGAACAGCTCGAGGTTTTGAATGACGTTCGAACGCGCAAATACCGAAGCTTCAAGTGTGAATTCCAGTGACGAGGGGCTGAGCGTCGGGCTCATACCGGTTACCTCGATCGTAATTCTCGATTGAATATCGAGACTGTTCCGGTTGGCTGACAAATCAGCATTGTCACTTGCTGCCAGCTCCGGGAGATCGCCGGAGCGATACGTTCCGTTTACCACGGTAAACGCAGATGGAGTGACCGTGATCGGGCCGGATGGAAGGAACACTTCCAGAACGATGTCGTTTCCGTCGCCTCCGGCATAATTGATTGGAGCAAATTTTCCGCCCCCGATATCAACCGGATCGCCGTTGTTCAGGCCGGCAAACATCCCCGTTGATGCGGCAGAATTCTCGACCAGCATGATTTCTTCAAGCGTTCCTGACCCGGCCCAACTCGGGAAATCCGCATCCGCGGTCAGATCGACCTGCAGGTTGGCGTTTGCACCCAGTTCGGTGTTGTCGAGGCTGACGACCGGAGAAACGCCACCGGCATCCGCGATGAACGACAGAGTGCCTGTCGAACCGACATCCATTCCGGCCGCGTCAATGGCGATCCGGAAATCAGTCGTTGTGAACGCAGCATTCGAGCCGCTAATTTCAAGCAGGCCTACACCATCAGGATTTCTTCCAACGATCGTCCCTGAAGCTGTGTGGTTAACAATCGCCGACCCGGAAAGCAAATGCATTCCAAGACCGTCTTCGCCAATGGTCAGGTAGTCACCGTTGCTATTTAGCGTCCCACCGGTTTGATTCAAACAGGCGGTTGCCAAAGGGGCCTTGGACAAAGCTACCCACGAGTTGGCAGTAATCGAACCTCCGGAGAGATTAATGGCCACGAGGCCGGTTCCCGCATTAAAGTCGGTGCATGTCAGTGACGCGGAATCTGACACGTTGAGAGTTGCGGAGCCATCTTCGCCAAGGTTGACTCCTTCCGATGCAACCAGGCTGGAGGAACCGGAAAGGTCCAGAGTTCCATCCGCGGCGGCACCAAGTCCGATTCGGATTTGAGTAAAACCTGTCGCGACGGCGGTGCCGGAAAGATTGTAACGACCGACTCCGCCATCAATGCTGATCTTCATCCAGCCACCGGCTGTCAGAGTTCCCGCACTATGGTTCAGAGTGCCGTCAGTTGTTCCCGTCCGGTCGCCGGCAATATCCAGTTCAGAGATCGTCTGTGATGAACTGAGATCAACGGCGAAAGCATCTCCGACATTCGCATCGCCGCCCGGCAGGGCATCGCCATCCCAGTTGAGCGGGTCCTCCCAGGTAATTCCGTCGCCACCGCCATCAAAGGTCTGGGCAAAAGCAAAAGTCGGCATCATTGCCAAAGCAACGAACAGCATGGCATGGCGGGCAAGATTCATGGTGGAAATACTCTGAATTGTGACGGGTCAACGATCGGCGATCTGCCGTTGTCAATCATAGTGCCATCCGGGACCGGTTTCAATTTAGAAGCAGATCCATTTCATTGTTTGTCGTGTCGGCGATACCGAAATGAAAGTTCGGTCGGGCTCAAGCCACTTCGATAATCACGGATGATCGACCAGTTCAAACGGGTTTGTCGCATAAGCCCCTGCTTTTCCCAGCGACGAGCGTCAATTCTGAGAGGGCCGCGAAGAATGGCCGGTCGTACATTGCGCGCCTTCAAGCGGTCTGAAATTATGAGATCCTCAAGAAACGGCTCTTCCGGAAAACCACCGGTGTTTTCGAACACTGCACGGTTAAAAAACAAACCCTGGTCACCATAGAGCATGCGTCGAAACCGGGCGCGAAGATAATTTCCGAATTCAAGCAGACGATAGCCGGGGTGTGGATGGGCGATTTTTTGTTTGAAACCACCCCATTGCAGTCGCTCGTTCAGCGATCGGATCTGGTCGCATGCGCCTGTGGCCAGTTGGTTGTCGGCATGTAAAAAAAGAACGACATCCCCTTCTGATCGCGCGGCGCCGGCATTCATTTGAACAGCGCGGCCTGGTTCCGAAACAACCAGGTGGCAATTGCAGTTTTCCGCGATTTCCATTGAGTCGTCACTGCTGCCGCCGTCAACCACGACGACTTCATCTGCGCCGCTTTGCCATGCCGACTGAATGCTATGTTCCAGCAGAGCAGATTCGTTGATGACAGGAATGATGATCGAAATCTTCACGGCGGATCCGGCGAGTGCAAGAAAGAATCGCCCGACGACATTCAGGCAACGACAAAAAAAGGCGAGCCGCCGTCGGACGCGTGCATTTTAGCAATGCACGTTTCGACAGAAACTCGCCTGTTATTTTACTCACTCGATCCGTAAAGGATCGCAGCAGTTGCTATTTGTCGACAGTGCCGGAATCGGCTTCTGCGGTGCGAAGAACTTGCGCCTGGGCGACGAACGCTTCGACTTGTTCCGGAGTCTGCATCCCGCGGAGATACCGACGCAACCAGCGACCATCCTGCTTTTCATACATGATCAGTTGAGGAACGCCGCGCTCACCGATCAACTGACGTGCAAGAGCCTGTTCACGGTCAAGATCCACTGTGGCGTAGTGGAATCCTTCAAAGCTGTCACGGGCCATCAGTTGCGGGATTGTGGTGGTTTTCATCAATTGACACGGCGGACACCACTCGGCGGTAACAAGTATCAGCAACGGCTTATCGCCTTGTTGTGCATTTTCGTAGGCAGTCGTGTAGTCCAGTGGAGTAACAACCGGTGCAGGTTGTTCCTGCTGAATAGTGCTTTCGATGACGTATCCATCCTGAACAGCCATAGTGGATGCTGCCATCATCACCACCGAGGTGATCAAATTCATAACTCAACTCCTGTTCGTCCATGATCAGGAAACAGCCGTCAGCCAACCTGCCTGCCTCGATGCCGTCCGTGTCACCGGCCTGGCCTGGCTGCCGGGCGTTTCGCAAAAATTGTATGAAGAGACGAAACCTAATCAGTCCTCTTCCGTGAGGCACCGAAAAAATTCAAATCCCGCGTGGAGGATCGACTCAATATGAAGTCCGACTCAGCCGCTCGATCCGTGTATTTTTTATCGGTTGTCCATGTTTGCTCAGTCGTTTGAAATCGAACGAACCGCAAAGCGAATTTTGTCACGATCAGTCAATGTGGTAATCAGTGATGAATCTATGGACGTGGTATGCCCGGATTAAAACGATGGTTCGCTTAAGGCTCAACGTGGCTGCTGAACGGGTGTGGTAAACCTTGAGGATCGTTCGGAACCTGAGCCTGAATGTCTGACATGTGGCGTTGTACACTGCATATTCGATTTCCACGCATTGGTTGTCATCCGCATAATCCGCAACATCGACTGCGCTGAGACGAATCCGGAGGGATGGGGTCAACGCGGAATTTCACACTTGCGACCAGCAGGTGATATAATTCCGCGGCCGAAAGACGGGTGACTTGCCATCGCTGTTGTCTACGCGATAAGAGATGAAATCGCCAATATGAAACTACGTGTCGGACTGATCGGACTTGGAGATCACTGGGATTCGCGCCACCGCCCTTCCCTGAAGGCGCTGTCAGCAAAGTATGACGTTCGCGCGATTTGCTGTGAAATTGCCGCCAAGAGCGCGTCGGTTGCCGCTGAGTTCGATGCTGTGCCGATTGATGGATTTCGCGCGATGATCGAGCGGGATGACATCGATGCCATCCTCACTCTCGCGCCGGACTGGGTCGGACCGCTTCCGATTATTGCGGCTTGCGATGCCGGAAAGGCAGTCTACTCGTCGGCAGCTCTCGACATCTCTCCCGCACAGGCAAGGGACATTCGTCAACGCGTCGTCAGCTCAGGTGTCGCGTTCATGGCAGAATTTCCAAGAAGATATGCCCCGGCGACAATCCGGCTGAAAGAACTTCTGGCAACCAGGCTTGGAAACCCGAGACTGCTGTTCTGCCACCAGCGTTTGCCGGTTGAAAGCCAGGCTAACGCCAGGCGACGCGGAGAGCACTGCCCCCTCGTTTGGCGAAACCTGATGGAACAGGTGGACTGGTGCAGGTACCTCGTGAACGAAGAGCCGGTCAGCGTTAGTAGTGCCGGCTACAAACAACACGGTTCTCAGTCAGTAGACGCCTTTTATCAGATGGTCAGCCTCGAATTTCCAGAGCTGACCAGCGGCGGGACTGGTGCAGCGGAAGTCGCAGCAACCAACGGTGAAGAGTGTCGCAACGGAGCCGGGCTCGACCAGCCTTCACGTCCGATGGCACAGATCAGCATTGGTCACTACATTCCCGATCGTTGGTCGGAAGCGCTTGCGTACCGACGACCGTCATCCATTCAGGTTTCCTGTGAAAACGGCGTCGCGTTTATCGATCTGCCATCGACTCTGGTCTGGTTTGATGACGCCGGACAACATGTGGAACGCCTCGAGTCAGAACAGACTGTCGGCGAAAGAATGCTGGACCATTTTTATCGGGCCGTAACCAGCCTGATTCGACGCACGACGGACCTCGAAGATGCCTATCGCGCGCTTCGGATCGTGCAGGCCGCCGATGAAAGTGCTCACTCAGGTAGACGCATCAACCTGACTGATCGCGAATGATCTCTACGCGCGAGGCCCGTCAGCCAGTGCGTTGATTAATGGATGCGATTGCAGGCGGTAGATCTAGTTTCCGCCGGAAGCTTCCCGCGAATCGTCCGTTCCGGGTTTTTCGAGATGCTTGAAACTGTCCGGATGAACGTCAGTCTCTACTTGCGCGGGCTCGTCGCTGATCACACGCAATGCGGCACCCGGGTCTGCTGCGACGGCTAGCCGAGCTGCCCGTTCGCTATCAGTCAGTTCACGACCGAAATACTTGCCGAGTGGACTGGCAAGAATCGCCGGCAGGAAGATCAAGTCACCGATCAAGGCTGAGGCGAGGAGGAAGAACATGAGGACGCCGAAGTTCTGAGTCGGCGTGAATGTACTCAATGCAAAAGCTGCAAGTCCAAGACCGCCGATCAGAGTGGTCTGAGTCATCGCGGTAGCAACCCTCTTGTAAGCATTGCGTATCGCATCAACCCGGACCATGCCTTCAGACAGGCCTTTGCGGTACCAGTTCAAGAAGTGAATCGTATCGTCAACGGCTACACCCATCGCAACACTGGCGGTCATCATCGATCCGATGTCCACCTTCCTCCCCATGAGTCCGAGTATCCCGAACACAAGAAGGATCGGGAACAGGTTCGGGAACATGGAAATGAGTCCGCCCCGGATGTTGAGGGCGTTGGAAAACTTGAATTTTGAATTCCAGTCGCGGAGCAGAATCATCATCACAACGGAGATCATGCAGAACGCAAGAGCGATACTTTCGATGAGGCTGACCAGCAGCTGGTTCTGGGATTTGTAAACGATCGGCACGATGCCGGTGTAGACGGCGGTGACATCCTGCTGACTTCCGGAATCATGAATCTGCTTGGCTGTAAACTCGCCTTCGACGGGGCCTCTTGCTCCAATCTCAAAGGTATGGTCACGGCAATCCACGAAACGATCCGCCGTTGACGAAATGAAATCCAAATCGAATAACTCGTGATCTTCGATGAGAACAATTACGTCAAAAGCCTCGAGGTACCGAGTCCACATCTCCTGATCGGGGAACGGTGTTTCGTCATTGAAATCGGCCGGGTCGGTCCAGTCATAAATCCGGCCCTTGGTGGGAGGGTCACGATGACCACGCGGCGCAAAGCTGCGATTCTCCAGGAGGTCTTTCAGTGTGTCGGCAAAGATGAATGTCTGGTCTACCTGCCGGGCAAGCGTTTGATCGATGTCGCCGTCACCAGTGGCCTGAATTCTTGCGGTTCCGTTACCCGGGTCACCGCCCAGCACGAGGATCCGGGGCTCCGTGATGTCGCCATCGGGTCCCGCTTCCGCTCGTTTTTCTTCCTGAACGGCTTGAGTGGCCCGCAGAATATCTGTCCGGTAGCGGTAAGCGGTCATGACCGGCTCAACAACCGCTTTGAGATCGTTGATGAATTCGCCGTAATCGACGTCATTCAGCGCAGCGAGCCTCAGACTGATTCGCCACATTTCACGACCTACCGTGGCAGGGTCGGAAGCGGTCGCGCTGGTGACTCGCGCGAGATACTCCTCGGCCATCATGCCTTCATAGTTCTTCTCAAGCTGTGAGTTAAAGAACTTCCGTCGGTCATTGAGTTTGTTCGGATAGTAGAGTTGCGACTCTACCTGCTGCATCGGAACGAAGACGTCGGTGGACATGCCGGCTCCGACGATATCCAGCCCGTCCGGTCCGAAGAAAAACTCAAGATGGCGCCGAACACGATTGGAAAGCTCCAGTCTCTCGACGAGCATGTACTGGAGTTCGTCATTAGGGTTGTTGCGGAATTCAGGAATCTCAAACTCGATGCCAGCCGCTTCGGCTTCCAGCCGCGCCTGTTCGATTATTTCGTTACGACAGACTTCGCGCTGAGCTTGTTTTTCAAAGTTGAGAACGATTTCGGCGGGCACCAGCTTGCCGACTTCTTCCTCGATCCAGCGATAGTCCTGAAGGATTTTTGCGTCCGAATCGAACAGCTTCAGCAAGTGGACTGAGGTCCTGATATGTGTCACGCCATAAAAGAAGAAGCACATCGCCAGCGCACAGGCGATGGCAACCGCGACCCCGTTTTTCAATACGAACTCGCAGACACCTTCCCAGAATTTATTGACAGCGGCTGTCAGCCCGCGGTCCGATGCCGTTTCCTCACGTTCGCGTTTGTCGTAACCGGCGGGCCAGATGGTCAACGCTGCCGGTAGATACGAGAACAACAGTAGCACGGTCGCCATGACGGCGATCGCCGCAAAGAATCCGAACTTATTGATCGGCGTCAATGAACTGGTGCAAAGCGAAACCAGTCCGAGCGCGGTTGTAAATGAAGCGAGTGTGCAAGGGAACCATCCATGCTTGAACGCAGTTTCCACCGCGCCGTCAACGCCGTTTTCGTAACAGGCGTCCCGATAATAGTTGACAATATGGACGGCGCCGCTGAGCCCGAGCACATATACCAGCGACGGCATGGACATCAGGATCGCATCCATTCTGCTGCCGGCATACCAGACATACGACAGGCTGGCGATCGCTGCAGTACCACCGACAAAGAACAGCATGCCGGTGACGCGTATCGACCGGAAGCTCGCGTATGAAAGGAATACTCCGATCATCAAAGAAAGCCCGACCAGCCGGAACAGAGTGTTCGTTCCTTCCTCGTCAATCGCAACGCTGTCTGCGGGCGGTCCACCGACATGAACGTTTTCAGCTTTGATGCCGCATTGACCGGTTGCCAGTTCAAGCAGGCGCCCCCGCGCTTTGAAGACGTGCTGGTTCCCAATCGCCCGGGCCATCTCTCCAATGACCGGATCGTTCAACGTGACAATCAGACAAGTCTGCCGCGCGGGAGCTTCAATTCCGAGTGCTTCCTCCCAGAGACGGAACCAGAGTTCAAGTTTGTCGTCCTGGGTTGCATTGACGAGTCCATTGAATTCGCCGTCGTAGGATGTTTCGATTTCGCTTTGCAGGAAATCCTGGAAATCCCGTCGATATTTGGGGTCGGACTGCAACCTGTTGCGCCGGTCTTCGTCCACGCTTTGCAACAGGGACTCGAATGTCCAGCTGAAACTGGTTGGTGGCGTCGGGCCGAATAGAGAGCCGGTCAGCCGTTTGTTGGCTTCCATGCGAGCCTGAAAGGCTGCAAGGTCATCAGGATCATCTTCGTCTTCTGATCTGCCGATCCGGATCGTTCCTCCCGGGCCGGCCATCATCTCCAGAATTTCGGGGCCGGTAGTTACCGACTTGAAAGGTCTCGCGCAGAGCTTCTCAGGAAATGCATAGAAGAGATTGGGGATGTCGTTTTCATCATCCGGCGGCTGGCCGAAGGTGGCGATGTATGTTCCGACGGCTTCGTTGTGTCCATTGACCAGTCGTTCCGCGGCACGCTTTGCACCTTCGACAACATTGTTCTGACCTTCCCAGCGATAAAGGTCGCCCTGTCTATTGATCCAGTACCACTGCTGGTTGGCTCCTTGCAGCCACTTCTCGTTGTGCTGGCCCCAGTCCTGATGGTAGTTCCCGCCGTTGGGAGGAATCAGTCCGAGTTCGTTCCCTTTTCGATGGGCCCGGAGTTCCTCTTCAAGTCCCATCTCTTTGAGTACGTCGTCGTTCTCGACAGACTCGCTGCGCAGCTTGCGAAGCAGAGCCACGTAATTGGGGTCTCCTTCACGGCACCATGGTCCGGTGACCATGACGAACTGGTCACCCACGAAATAGTTGCGGAACTCCTTCAGATCGACCGTTTCCGGATAGTCATCCGGCAACCAGTCCGCAACGTTGTTCTGCATGTCCGTCATTGCCATTCGCGCGCCGCGCAAGGCAAATGGCAGAAGGAAGCAGACGATGCATAGAACGAGCATCGCAACCGTGCCGAAAAACGGAATGCGGTTTGAGAAGAACCTGTTCGTCATATATGGGCGCGCAATTCACGCTGATCTCAGTCAGCATTGAATTCGATCAAGTCTGTCGGTCGGATCGCAACTGTCCAGAAGCGCAGCCGCTCAACAAAACGGCGCATGGGCAGATGCAGCGGGTAGGTCTGGACACCTGTAAAGTACTGATCTGTACGAAGAAAGTCCATGTCAAAGACTGTCAATTGGTGCGCGTTTTGCCGCGTTTTTTCGCCGGTACCGTCAAAGACTGGCGGTTATCCGGATGGTAGACCGGATTAAAGCGGGAGGCTTTGCCCGATCGTCAACGCCGCGACGGTACATAGTGAACCATCGAAAGCGAAAAGCCGGCATGGCTTCCTGTCCGGAAAGGACACATTGGGAAACACAAACGAAAAACGGCAGCGTCCTACGGCGCTGCCGTTTGAGAATCAATGATACGCCTGCTGGTGCGAAATCAGCGAATCGCCCAGATCACCTGGTCGGTGTTGGAGGAAAAGATCGCTCGTTGTGCTGCACCGACGAATCTAAGGCGTGTTTCGATACATCCGGTACCCGGTTCAACAAACCTTGATAGGTCTCCGCCTGGCATTACCGTAACGGTCGAGTCACCGAATCTTGCCGCCGCGCGGGAGTCTACCAGTTCCCAACCGCCTGTGTCGTAGTTGAACAGTTCAATGTTCTGCGTCACCGCAACACGCGAGAAGACGGAACCCTCAACGGTGACATCAAACTGAAAAGGTGTTTGTGTCGGGCTGGTGGCTTTTGCAATGAAGGTAGTTCGCGATTGCAGATCGTTGGGAGCTCTTGATATCGAAAGATCAACATTGTCACTTTCTGCCAGAGAGTCAACGCCGCCGCTATTTGTAGATCCGTGGACGACGAGGGTGGTTTCCGGTGCGACAATCGCAGGGTCCGCTGGAAGAAGCAGCAGGTTGTCGTAGTAGCAGATCGATCCGCCGTTTGAAAACAGGTCAACGCAACCGATTTCAGCCGCACCTGCCGCGCCTCCATTGCGCTGGGTCCACGACTGTCCGCTGTTAATCAAAGTGCCATCGTAATACTGGTCAACGGTATCGTTATCGAGGTCGATGATGAATCGGAGTTCAACCCACTGATCGTAGACAATGGATGCGCCGCCCCAGCCGCCGTCATAGTCATCGGTCAACATGCCCGTGTCATTATCGAACAGCAGCTGGATGCTCCATGACTTGGCTCCGCCAGCTCCGGCGTTGTAAGTATTAAGCATAATGAAATACTGCTGGCCCGTTGCCGAACCGGGGATGTACTGATCACAAGTCAGTTCCCATTTGCCCGATGTCGGATTACCCATCCGGTGAATGACATCTGAAGACGGATTGATTCCGATAGCGTTGGGCGCCGAGCTGGACTGCGTATTTAATACGAAGGCATTAAACGACGGGTCGTTGTCCCAGTTTTCCCATCCATTGACACCGTTTACGTTGGTGCCATTGGCGTATGAATCGAAGTTGTCGCTCCACTGTGCGTGCAATGTACCGGTGAAGCACAGGAGTATCGCCGCAAGGAAGGAAAAAATACGAGCCATGATCATCCTCCAAAGAATAAAGACTTTGAAATGATCGTCGCTGGCTGTCGAGTTACCTGCGTGTACCGAATTGCCGTCCCGGTCGCAGGTGATCAGGCAGGACAAATCACTTTTACGATTCGATGTCTGCCTCGTCTGTTCCAGAGAAAAGACTAATCGGGTGGACCGGCCCGGTCAATCATCGAGGTTGGAGTAATTCGGCATTCAGCCTGTCAAAATTCGATCAGGCGTCAGCGTCCGGACTGAGTGGTTGCCGGCTGCGTCAACGTGAACGTCAGATAGTCACTTCGACGTACCTGAGTTCGGGGGTATGCTCCATCGCCGGGAGCGATCGCGGTATCTTCGCCTTCACCAAGATAGAAGTCGACTCGCATCTCACGCCGGTCAGGATCGTACACCGAATGCCAGAGAGTTCTCGCGGGTATGTCGCCCTGGTTGTACTTGTAGTTTGCTGCAACTGAACTTGCGATCCGGCAAGTGTCTTCCAGCGAGATTGCGCTTCCACTTTGTTCGACTAGTTCGCGCACCCGGCAGTAACGATTGAAGCTGCCCCATGGAGCCGGCTCTGCAGGAAGTGAGTCGAGCTCATCTGCGTGAAGATGGACCATGAAATTGGTTGTGATCTGCAGTTCGCCATTACCGTCGAACGCCTCGCCGTCGTTCATCGCAGCCTTGTTTTCCCAGATGAAAGAGTTGCCATATCGGTCGGCTACCAGATAGTGACACGGAATGAACTGGTAAAACAACTTGGCCTGATAGAGCGCCCTCTTGGCTTCCTCACATGTCGCGCATGTTTCCAGAAGGAATCGAGGTACATCGACGACTCCAAGTCCGGCTCTACCACCTGGTGAAGGAAAGTACTGTGTTGACATGATCTCATCATCCGCCAGAAGTGCCACCGTCAAGCCTTCTGAGTTCATGCCGTCCATGATGCCGAGAAAATCAAAACAGACGACTCCAATCGTCGAATATCCTTCGTCAGGATGTGTTTCGATGATGTACGGCCGCGAACAGGCCGGCGGGTTTGTTTCGGTAACCGGCTGGCGATCAAAAGCGCCGGTGGTGAAATCGTAGTTTCGACTGAACAGCCCACCTTCGGACGTAGATAGAGCTGGCGGTATGTAAAAGCACGAACAACCACCGGCCACCTCGGCATAACCGAGATCCGTGAAGTTGTAGTTTGAGGTCGCCAGATCTTCTCCGCGTGCAGCGGCGATCCCTTCCAGCTTTTCGAATTGTGCCGGCCAGTTGACGCGCAGATAGTTCAATTGCGCATCGTATTTTGCACGATCAGCTACCTCGGACGGCTGCCAGTCATGCTCCAGCGCGAGTTGATAAAGCTGTGCGCCGATTTCCTGCTGTGAACCGGATGCACGAAAGTGTTTTACGATCGCAAAGTCGTCACGCGAGCCGGCGACTTCCTGCGCCGAATTTGATTGAGCAACGACCGGATGGCAAATTGAAACGCTGCAGGTGACTGCGGCAAGAAGATAAAGCAGTGACGCAATGAATGATCGCATTTTCATATCCCGATTCGAATGGCCAGCCCCGAAATCATTGTAACCGAATTCGCGCGCTATTCGATTTTGAACTTTGTCGGGTTGTCTATCGCACGTCTTGCCATGCTCGCGCTAAGCTGCATCAAAACACCCTGGTTCAACAAAAAAAGGCTGTGTCGGTCAGACACAGCCTTTGTTTAGTTGTAACTGTTGTTGAATCTAGTTCCTGGAAACGGCTGATTCCCGCGACTGTGCGAGCAGCCACTGATAGAACCCGGTACTGGTGTACGTGTCCGTCCAGACATCATGTCCTTCAACGGCGGGACGCGCCAGAATATAGCGGTGTTCCATAAACGGTTGGTCGGCTGCATCAGCCTGATTCGTCCGCAGGAACGACACGTCGCATTCTTCTTCGATGTCTTCAGCTTTCAGGACAACGTCGTCGACTTCGACGGTCGTGTCGCCTTGATTGTGTCCGATCCAGACTGCAACGTCTTTGAAGACTCCCGGCTCAGTCGCGAAAGTCGTGCTTCCACCCATTGGAGCAATAGCCGCGAACGTTCCTGGCAGCTCGGTTGCGAGGCCCCATGAACCGTGGCCGCCACGGCTGACTCCGGTCACGTAGACGCGATCAAGGTCACCACCATACGTTTCCGCGACCACGTCGATTATCGACTGAACGCCGGCAGCGTCATGATGATACTGCCCTTCAGTAATATGAGGTGAAATAACGATAAACGAATCGAGAAGCAAACGATTCCGCTCGATTGACAGGTCGTTTTCGTCCCTGATGAGCCTGGTCAGTCCCCAGAGATTGACATTGGACACGGGGCCACCCACTCCATAGGCACCCTGGAGATACACAAGGATCGGATACTCGCGTTCTTCTTCTCCATGTGACTCGGGTTCTCCATGTGACTCGGGAAGGTAGAGCGTATAACCGTCGAGGTTTGTCTCAGTGTCCAGTTCGATCGTAGCGATCGCTCCCGGTCTTGGCTCTCCCGTCGTTTTCTCGATCGCCTCCGCAGTCGGCGTTCTGGAGCTTCCGCCGGAACCGCTGCCTCCAAGACCGCCCGATCCACCAAGGCCGTCGGCGTCTTCAATTGAGAGGACAACGAATTCAACCTCACCCGTCGAGGATCCGGCCCGGACGGTAGGTCCACCGCCATTCAATTCAAGAGCTTCGGGTTCTCCAGTGTCGCCATCGGTGTCCTCGGATGTTTGAGCGACTTGAACCAGGCTCGCTTCGATGTCTTCCCGGACCCTTACCGTTACATCGCCACGGCTTGCCGTGAATTCAGACGCGGTAGAAGGAGTTTCCGAAAGATGGACGATGACATCACCTTCACATGTATGGACCCGCGTTGGACTGTCCACAGCGGTAACCTTTACGTTTCCACCTGATGTTTGAGCATAAACTTCACCACCGCATCCGCCGCCCAGCCACGCGTTTCCGCCCGACGTGCGAACTCTTGTGTTGCCCTCAACGTCACAGACGTATGCATTACCCCTGATTACGAATGCTTCGACATCACCAGTTGCGCCTTCGTTGAGATGGATGTTCCCGCCCGTCGCCTGCGCGTCTACGTCTCCCGAGATTCTTGAACAGTCGATCGTACCGTTGCCGGTCGTTGCATTAACGTCACCAGTTATCATTCCAACGGTGATGCATCCGCTCTCTGTACTCAGTTCGTGCTGGAAACCCGCAGGTACGCTGACTCGAACCATTACCTGATCAAACTTTCTCTCGAAATCTTCATCGGAGATTCCGTCTGCCAGACGGCCGGTGACTGACCACCGAAGCGTATCGTCTGAACCGGAAAGCTCGACTTCGTGTTTCGCAGCTACCAGCCTGGCCTCTTCGATACTGGTTGCGGTAACACGGCGCAGAACTGTGACGTGAATCCGGTCCGTCAGCTCGGTTGGCTGGATCACGATATCGCCGGAGTCAAGCTCTGCAATGAAGGTTCCACCTTCTGCGACATCAAAAGAGTGCTCCATCTTCTGGTCAAAAGTCGGTGTGGCATCGGCATCGAAATCGACTTCATTGGCTTTCCATGAAATTGCCGTCACATCGTCTGACAACTCTTCATCCCGGACCCATTCCTGTTCTGCGGAGGCTGCGACAGCAGGTGGTCCCTGAGGTGTTTCTCCACCGCCATTGCCATAGTTCGAAAGTGCGATCCACCCGGCTCCAATGCCGGCAACGGCCAATGCAACAGCAATCAACCAGCCCGATCCCGTTGCAGCCGTTTCCGGTTTTTGAGGCTGCCATTTTCGAGGCGGCTGCGGCAACACCGTCGGGTTCTGCAGGTGAGCCAGCTCCATCGCCAGTTCATCAGCGACCTCTTTTGCCGACTGAAAACGACTGGCCGGCTCTTTTGCGATCAAGCGATCGATAAACTCGACAAGCCAGTCGGCGATCGTCGGATTGATCTCGCGAATCGGTCGGGGATCAAAGTTGCAAACCCGGTTGATAACTCCAAGTAGAGTCTCTGCGCGAAACGGCGGTCTTGCCGTACAGGCCGCATACATCAGACTTCCGAGACTGAACAAATCAGAACGCGTGTCGATCGATTGGCCGGTTGCCTGTTCGGGTGACATGTATTGAGGCGTACCGGCAATAGTTCCGCTGCGCGTCATCGTTGCGTCGTCTGCCACACGAGCGAGACCGAAATCGGTCACCATGACTCTTTCAACCGTTTCTTCCAGCAGAACGTTTGCCGGTTTTACGTCGCGATGAACGATGCCCTGAGCGTGTGCGGCTTGCAGACCTCTGGCGACTTGCAATCCGATCCTTGTGACTTCGCAGGTATCCAGCGGTCCGTCTTTTTCGATCCGCTGCAGCAATGAAATCCCGGGCACATACTGCATGACGATGAAAGGCAGGCCGCGGTACTCGTTGACCGCGTAAATAGGCACGACATGCTCGTTGTTTACTGCCGCGACCGCTCTCGCCTCGCGCTCGAAACGTCGTCTGGCGGCACCGTTGGAAGAATAGATCGGTGAAAGAACTTTGATCGCAACGAATCTATTCAATTTCCTTTCATGGGCTTTCAGTACGATTCCGGTACTGCCCTGCCCGATTACTCCGATGACTTCGTAGTTTCCCAGCCGACCGATCATCTCAGGGTCGTCCGTCGGACCTAGAAGTTGAATCAGGTTTTCGACCGGGCCGATAGCGACCGTTTCATCCGTGGCGTCGTAATTCTGCTGTATTCCATCCCAGACATCGCGATCTGCAACGGCCAGTTCCATTGTGTTGCGACAGTCCTCGCACTCATCCAGATGGTCGCGAACATCGTTCTCTTCGTCTTCCGCGAGTTTCTCGGCGAGGTAATCCCGCAGCAGTTCCTGTGTGTAGCACGATTTGAGTTTCCGTTTCGCCATTGGATTTCTCCATTTGTTTTCTGATGGCGTTACAGCCCCCGCATCCCAACGATAGGTGACTCCGTAATACCCGTCACTACCATGGACAAGAAATCGAGTTTCCAGCCTGACGGT
>JBCCFB010000150.1:0-15267 GCA_039029995.1 Planctomycetota bacterium | reverse complement strand
CCGTAGTTCACAGCTGCAACTACGGGAAGCCGGCCTTTGCGGGCGACGGCTTCTGCGAGCGATTCGCCTTCCACGTATTCCATAACAAGAAAATGAATGTCGTCGGCGCTGTCTGCGTCGTGCGCGGTAACGATGTTCTTGTGGGAGAGCAGGCTGGCGTTGCGAACTTCCTGAAAGAAGCGTTTTACAGCATCCGGATTCGAAACGAATTGGTCGTTAATGACTTTGATGGCAACCTGTCGTTGCATCACTGAATGGCTGGCAAGGAAAACGGCTCCCATTCCGCCCGAGCCAAGCGGTCTTATCAGTGCGTATCGCGAGTGAGAGCTGAACGTTTCTTGTAAATCCTCAAACGACTTTGACGAGTTCACTGCCTGCGGCTCTGCAAGTAGAAAACTCTCCGATGAGTCGCCAATTGCTGCCAGATGATCAAGTACAGTGTCCTGGCCGGCTTGACTCAAATAGTCGGAACATTGTTCACAGCTATCGAGAGGTTCAGATACCCTCGAAATATCTGCGTCTGATAGTCTGCCCTGCCCGAACGCGTCGAGGGTTTCCTTGTCCGGATGTTTTCCTTCGGAGGTCAAAGATCAATCTCTTGTGCGTTCCCAGGGCCATGACTGGACTCGATCGACTTTGCCGGTCAGTGTGTCGGCGATTGCTTCCGCAATTGGAAGCCCCGGAGTTCTCGCGAGCCAGAACCATTCTCCGCCCGCATTAATTTCAAGAAACACCAGGCGATCGTCTTTTGTAACAACAAAATCGGCGGCTGCATAATTCAGCCCGAATTCCTCCGTCAAATTCAACAGGGCGGTTTCGATTTCGGGTGGCAACTGGTAGGGAACCCATTCTTCGAGTGTTCCGGCGCCGTCACGACGCCAGTCGATTTCAGTCTTTTCCTGAGTCTGCGAGTCGATAGCAGAGCTGAAAATCTGCTTTCCAACCACCGTCGATCGAATATCGAGTTTTTTCGGCAGCCACTCCTGAAAGATCATCGGCGAATATCTCAGCCTCAACAGTTCGTCCATCGTTTCCGGCTTGACTTTGCTGGTGAAGACAACCAGTTCGTCACCGTCGCGGTAAACTGCAAACGACGATTGCATCTTCGTGATGACCTTCCCGCCGTGGTTTTCGATAAAGGCGTTCGCATCGTCCGGATCATTGGTGAACAGCGTGTCGGGGATCTCCATTCCGAATTGACTTGCTTTATCGAGCTGAAGCTCTTTGTGGTCGGCTTTCCGTACGCAGATCAATGGATCCAGCTGAAAGCAGGGCAATGCGGCAATCGTGCCGTACAAAGTCCGGCGCGCTTCGTTTACGCATGCCGGCCTCGTATCCCCGAGGGTATCGGGAAGCCGTCCACCGGCAAAGTATCGCCGATACCAGACACCTGAAATCTCACTCATTTCAATCCGGTCTTCACCAATCCGGATAAACCCGTGTCCGTCTTTTTTCGGGGATGGAGTGCTGACTCCGATGTTGAGCGGATAGTGGTCGGTGTCAAAGCGGATGCACGTTTCACCGCGTGCGATGAGCTGGTCAGCGACCATTCTGATGCATTCGTTGTCGTCGCTACGGGTAATGATCAACACACTCATGTTGTTATCCAGTCAATGTTTCCCGGCATCGCCGCAATCAGGCTTTGCTGTTCTCAATAAGTTTGTCGGCGATTGTCTTCGCAATTGGAAATCCGAGGTCGCGCTCCAGCATGCCCCATTCACCTGCTTGATTGATTTCGAGGAAAACCGGTTCGCCCTCAGGATCATCGACAATGAAATCAGCCGAACCGAACACGATTCCCAGACGTTCCATCAATTTGAGCAGCTTCTCCCTGGAATCGTCCGGTAGAGTCGATTCAAACCATTCGCATTCTCCGTGCGTCGGCGACCTCCAGTCGAGACCGGGGGCAGTTCCTCCTTTGCCGCGGATCCCTGCGACAAAAAAGCGGTCACACACAACCGCCACACGTAATTCCCACGCTTTCTCGATACATGGCTGGTAAATCTGCGGTGAAAGCCTTGCGACGTCCAGCATGTCCAGCTGCTCCGCTTCGACGCGGCAGGTGTATGCAAACTCCGGTGCTGCTTCCATGCTCACCGCCAGCGGTTGGAGCGTTTTGGTGATGATGTTTCCGCCATGCCGATGAAAGAAGTCGCGAATCCTGTCAGGATCGTTGCTGATCAAAGTATCGGGAATGCGCAATCCGGTCTGAGATGCGACTTTCAGCTGAAGTGATTTCGATTCTGACTTCAGCCCCGCGTCAATCGGGTTCATCCACCATGCGTCTCTCAGCAAATCGAGCGTTTCGTTGTAAGCGTGGTGGCTCAGTTTTGCCTGCTGGGCAGCGGCTTGCGGCGGCATATCCGGTGGCATAAGTCCCGGCCAGATTCGACGGACCCAGACCGACCCGACTTCATTCAGATTTACCGGGCCGAATTTGTCTTCGAGTTGTGCTGAGAAACCGACGGGATCGTTGGAACGAAACTCCGAGGTAAGCGAGCAGAACTGCGGATAACGATCCGTGTGCACGATCGCACTTCGCGCGTTGCGCTCATCGAGCGCCATTTTTACACGATCAATCGTGTAGTAATCGCCGCTATGGGTAAGGAGAAGTATCATGTAACTGAATGAAGTGTGGGCACCGGTAATTCTGGAGGCCGAACGCGACTTTCGGGAGTGAGCTGAGCCCCGATTTCCGGTGATGTGCCTCTGACTGCCGAACGTCGCTGAAAGATATCCAATTCCTGAAGAGAAGTTACCAGGCTGGTGTCAAAAAAAAAGCCGATGACGCAGCGGCCATCGGCTTTTCTCTGTTTCTCAGTCAGCCTGATTATCCACCCAGCGGTCCACCACCACCGGTGATAAGCCCCTGGTCCTTGCCGCCATCTTCCTGATCGGACGGGAACTTGGCCGTCGTGCTATTTGTGCTTGCCAGGGAATCCCTCCCAGCGTCTTCCTGATCGGATGGATACTTCAGAGTTGTGCCGGAAGTCGATGCTTCGATCTGTTCGGCGCTGAAGGCCGACTGCTGGCTTGTTTGTCCTGCCGCAATCTCCATCGAAAGTTCCGTCGCACGGCTTGGAGCCGGAAGTGCTGAAGACTGTTCTTCGTGATCAGACGGATACTTCATCGTTTGAGCTCCGCCACCTGGCATTCCACCACCATCTTCGTGGTCCGACGGATACTTCATGGTTTGAGGATCGCCCCATCCACCGTCTTCGTGATCTGACGGGTATTTCATGGTTTGAGGATCACCACCCCATCCGCCGTCTTCGTGGTCCGACGGATACTTCATCGTCTGAGGATCGCCACCCCACCCACCGTCTTCATGATCCGATGGGTACTTCATCGTCTGAGGGTCACCCCAGCCACCGCCGTCTTCGTGATCCGATGGATATTTGTAGGTCGTCATTCCTCCACCGCCGTCCTCATGGTCTGACGGATACTTGCGGGTCTCGACAATGACTCCGCCTCCACCACCGCCGTCTTCGTGGTCCGATGGATATTTGCGGGTTTCTACGATTGCGCCTCCCCCTCCGCCGTCTTCGTGGTCGGAAGGATACTTGCGAGTTTGCACTCCTCCTCCGCCACCGCCATCTTCGTGGTCTGACGGATACTTGCGTGTTTCAACAACAGCACCGCCCCCGCCGCCATCCTCGTTATCCGAAGGATACTTGCGAGTCTGAATTGCGGGATTTGGAGTCGCGGTGACTGCGGCGTGACTGTGTCCCGCGCCGCCCTCGTGACTGTGGTTGTGTTGTTCAGTCTGCGCCTGAGTCGCGACATATGCGACTTCTCGATTCTGACCTTCCAGATAGCCGTTCCAGAACGGCGTTTCAGTCGGAGTCGCGGCCTGGCCCAACAAGTCACCTTGAAGATCAAGTGGGCTCTCGTCTTCAGTGATTCGTGCTGTGTAGTTGCCTGCCTCTGATGCTTTGACGCGCTGAATCTCTGTCTGGAACATGGGGCCGACCTGGGCCTGTGTTGGATTCGCCATCTAATTCTCCCTGAGCGAAAATAGTCTGCATTTGAAAGGCAGGTAATGTGGCCGGTGCTACACAGAGCACTCCGGCACAGCAACTAATGTAGGTCAATTCACGTTTGGAATCCAACTGTTTCGACTCGCTGCGGCCGTGGTTTTGCACGGAGAAGTGAAATTTCCGGGGCCTGTCGCCCCCAATAGCGAAGTATCCCTCTGTTGAACGCGGTTGCATGTCAGACGTTCATTCTTTGGGAACCTGGTTTTCACCGGGGAAAGAAAACAAGTACTCGAAGACATCTGGCGTCGGGATATTGAGCCCAATGGCTCTGACGACCATGGCACTTGCAACCCGTTGGCTCCATCAACATGGAGAGTTTGCGTGCGGATGGGAACCAGACGAAACGGATTGTTATCAGACAAAAAGGCCGATGACGACCAGCACCAGCCATACGAGACAGATCGCGCTGATGCCGCCCAACAGAATCAGAATGCTCAATCCGGCAAACGTTCCTGTCGCTTGATGCGCGGTCTCACCCGGTTTGAGCAACTCCAGCTCTCCTTTTTCATTTGTTCCTTCGTCCGGAGTGCGCTTTACAAAAGGGATCAAGATCAACGGCGCAAGTATAAGAAATATGATCACCGGCTGAACAAAAGACGTGATGTCTTCGGTGTGAACATGCCATGCCTCAAAGATATTTCTTGCAGCCGGATTTGGCTGTCCGCCTCCTTCAGCTACCGCACCGATGGCAAGTCCGCCCATTGCGTAGTAGCCGACAGCCACTCCGCCGAATGCGAACATGGCCAGGGCAACGCCACCCATTCCCAGCCCCCCACTGACGGACATTCCACCTAGAGCCATCAGTAGCCCGACGGCAACGCCCGCGAAAGAAACCATGCCGATACCGACACCACCTAATGCAATCCCGCCGATGCTGACGCCGCCAACTGCAAATCCACCGATAGCGATGTCGCCGATCGCAATCAGCCCTTTTGCAACACCGGGCCGATTGGTTCCCGGTTCCGGCCCCATGCGGACATGAATGATCGGCCAGCCGAATACGGTCAGCCTGGATTTGTAATCAATCGTTCTTGGTCGGGTAACTGTCGCAGGGATTTCCTTGCCGCAGGCATTGCAGAATTTTCCCTCAGCCGGATCGGTAATTTCGCTTCCGCAAAACGGGCAGAATGCGAACGCGGATTCGGCTGATGTTTGGTTCATCGTGTTCCGGCTTTCTGAACGAGATGCGGGCAATGATTGTGGTAATGAAGATTCGTCGATTAGCCTGATTTATTGCTGCAATTTACCGGCATCGCTTCTGAACAGCCATCGCAGCGCGACCTGATTTTGTGTGAATACGATCTCATTGGCGCGACGATCATGTCCAATCACGTTATTATGTCCAGAGCTTTTGTACGAAATTGCCGACAGGAAACACCATGAAACTGAAAATGCTGACACGGTACATCGTTTTGTTCTGCTGTCTGGTCTCAATGCCGTTGGCATCAATGTCATCGGCGGACGACTGGAGCCAGTGGCTGGGTAACGACGGGAATTCTGAATGGAATGAATCCGGAATCCTCACTTCATTCCCGGAAAATGGCCCCAATGTTCTCTGGAGAGCTGACATTGCCAGTGGCTATGCCGGTCCGGCGGTTGTCGGAAATCACGTCTTCGTGGCCGACTATGTGATCGAAGAAGGCGAGAACCGACCTGACCCCAGCACGCGCACACAACTCAAGGGCATCGAACGAATCGTCTGTCTTGACGCAGCCAGCGGCGAAATGCTCTGGAAATACGAACACCCCTGCGAATATGCAATTTCCTACGCGTATGGACCACGAGCCACCCCGACGGTCAATGATGGTCACGTGTACGGACTCGGGGCTGAAGGCCATCTTTGCTGTCTCAATGCGGAGACCGGCGACGTTGTCTGGTCAAAAGAGTTGAAAGATGAGTACAACCTGACCGAAGCTCCGATCTGGGGCTTCGCCGCGCATCCAATGATCGCGGGTGACACGCTCTATACGATCGCCGGTGGTGAAGGGAGCGTCGTTGTCGCACTCGACAAAAAGACAGGGGAGCAGAAGTGGAGTGCCCTGTCAGCAGAGAATCAGGGCTACTGCCCGCCTGTGATGATCAACGCTGGAGGCGTCGATCAACTTATCGTCTGGCATCCCGAATCAGTTAATGGACTTAACCCTGAAAACGGTGAAGTCTACTGGTCCGTCGAACTCGAACCTGCCTACGCAATGTCGATCATAGCGCCTCAGCAGTACGAGGATTTTCTGCTGGTCACAGGCCTGCAGGGGTCCTCTCTCCTGTTGAGGCTGCACGACGATGAACCGGCTGTAACCGAAGTCTGGCGTGGCAAAGGAATTCATCCTGATCACAATCCACCGGTAATCGTCGATGGCTATATCTATGGAGTCGATGTAAACGGACGTCTTCGCTGTATCGATCTCGAAAGAGGAGAACGCGTCTGGGAGTCGATGGCAACTTGTCCCGATGGACGCCCGCAATCGTCGACGACCGGCTTTGTCGTCAAAAATGGCGATCAGTATTTTCTTGCAAACGAACTGGGTGAACTGATCCTGGCAAAAATGTCACCCGATGGATTCGAGGAGGTCGGCAGAACGAAAGTCCTCGAGCCCACCAGCTTCACGTTTGGTCGAGATGTCGTCTGGAGCCACCCGGCGTTCGCCAACAAATGCGTTTACTGGCGCAATGACAAAGAGATTGTCTGCATCTCACTGGCCGAATAATCGCCACACGGAAATCAAAAGCAATCGGGGTCTGCCCGAAGCATGCGTTTGCAAGCTTCGGGCAGTCTTGTTTTGCTTGCCGGTGACTTTTGCTTGCCGGCGACCGCAACTCAACGACAACTGCCGAGTATCAAGGAATCAGGAATGAGACCCTCCAGCCGGATCAGTGCAATAAGAGTACTGTCAGCCTTGCTTCTGTTTTGTTTGACCACAGCAAGCGCAATGGCGTCCGATGATGATGCGATAAACATTGGTGTTAGAAGAACAATCCAATCTGAAATTCTCGATCAGGAACGTGAGTATCTGGTCTATCTTCCTGCGTCATACGAGAGTGACCGGTATCTGCCAAAATCCTACCCAGTGATGTTTGTCCTCGACGGCGGTACTCACTTTCACTACGTTTCAGGAATGACCAGCTATATGGGAATGGTGGGACAAATTCCCGAGATGATTGTGGTTGCGATTCCTCATGTGAACAGAACGCGCGAGCTTACACCGACACAATCCAACCTCAGCTTTCAGGGAAAAGTCACTGAAACATTCAGTGATTCAGGTGGAGCTGACGACTTTCTTGCATTCCTGACAGAGGAGCTTATTCCGGCAGTCGATGCTGAATATCGAACGCGCCCGTTTCGAATCTTAAATGGCCACTCGTTTGGCGGTCTCTTCGCTGCCCATGCATTTTTGCGCGGTGGAGATCACTTCCATGCCTTTCTCCTGGCGGATCCAAGTTTATGGTGGGATGATCAGGTGATGGTCAAAAGTATGGAACAGGCCATCGAAGACGGCGATTTCGCAAATCGGGGTGGCTCCATCTTTATCGCCACCGCTGAACGCCCGACCGGCATCGATGACAATGAAGATCTGAAAACCGGCGTGGAAAACCACTTTGGCGGAATCGAGTCCTTTGTAGCTGCACTCGAACCGGCATCCGACACTCGACGGAGGCTTCACCGGACACGAGGTGAAACTCATGGCTCGGTTCCCGTTCAGACACTGTATCAAGGACTGCGATTTACGTTTGAAGGTTACCAGCCAGCAACGGAGATGTTTCTATTGGAACCAGGGAAACTTGCAGATCACTACAGCGCGTTTTCCGAAAAAGTCGGCGCCGAGTTCCTGCCTGATGAGCAGATGCTTGACATGATGGCACTCGGCATGCTCGCCCAGGATGACTTTCGTACAAATGCAGTCCGGCTACTCGAAATAAACGTTGCCAACTACCCGGATTCTCCGAACACGTACGCGAGTCTCGCGGCAGCTTTTGCTGCGTCCGATGAGCCTGAAAAAGCGCGCGAACAATTCGAAAGAGCGCTTGAGTTGGATCCTGAAAATACAGCGGCGCTGGCCGGACTTGAGCAATTGGATGCGGCTGAAGAACGGCGACCCGCGCCTGAAACGACAGATCAAGTTCTTGACGAAAACGCAGGGGGGGCCGGGGGATAAGGCGAAGCTACTTCTGCAGGTGTGGCGTTAAGACTTTGGTGAAGATTCGACAAAACAAACCCGAATCCTGCGCCAACGGTCTTCGGGCTTTCGGGTTTCAATCGCACAGCCGGTTTATCGCTTGCGTCTTGCCGCTCCGGTGAGAAGCAGCAGCCCTATCGCAATGGTAGTTCCGGGCTCCGGTATCGCAGTCAGACTGAAGTCCATTGTGACATCCTGGTTAGGGATCCAGGATGCGCCGCCATCAGGCGAAAAAGTAGCATTGCCGAACAATCCCAGGCCCCAGTACCAGTCATCATCCGGATCTGCTGTCGTGTCGTTGACGATTGACATGTGGTATTGAGTTCCTGCAATCGCAGTAAAGTCCAGCGCCGCAGAATACTCATAAATTGATATACCGTTTACGTCGAATCCCGAGTCGTTCCGGTTTACGTCATCCCCCGGCGTGAACGATTCAGCAAGCGCGCCCGGCGTTCCGGAATCGTCGAAGTAGATGTTGATCGTGAAGTCATCAAACGCCTGTGGAGTCTGAGTGCTGAAATAAGTACCGGTCCACTGGATTCCCGAAACCTGGGTCGTGCTGAACACGACGAAATCGTCTGCCATCGCGTCATTTCCGTCCATGTCGGATCTGAATGCCGTTTGGACGCCGGAAGCTCCGCCGACTCCGTTGTCGTAAACCTGATCAGCGGACGCAGTTTCTGATAATCCGATCAACATAAGTGCGCCGATTAGAATCAGTTTCTTCATTCGTTTGCCCCTCTAGCTTTATTAGGTGGTTGGACTCGAGACGACAGAACAGATCGAATCAACGGTGCACAACCTGACGGCGCGCTGAAACGTCGAAAGAGACCGATCCGCTGCAGGAAAAATTGTCCCGTCAAAGTCCTAATGCAGAAACGTTCCTGTCATTGACACGAATTGCGAACAGTCTGGAAATATTTCTGCAAATCCAGCGCAACATCCGATTCCGGGTAGAACCGAGCGAGAGGAGAATCGCATTTGCGACAATGAAAAACGTGACGGTCATCGAGGCCGCGTAACGAATTAGAAGCCCGAAGCAAATCCTGATGGATTACTTTGCTTTTCCGTGCCTGGATGGTCAAGGATAAGTACGGCTAACCGCGCCGAATCGGTGAGCCCTTAAAGGAAACCTGGATCCGGTAGACGTTTTTGGAACGAGTTTTGATTTCACCGGTTTTCAGATCAAACGACTCCGGCGTTTCATGGACGCGCTTGTCCACCATCGTCTTGAATCCCCGCTCGGTGAAGACGTCAATCAGCATGTGCAGCGCTTGCGGGTTGTTGAGAATTTCGGCTTCACTGTTGACGCTCGCTCGGCCGGACATCGCATGCCGGACGATTATGGGCATGAACTTGTCTTCGATCAGCTGTATGACCGAAGCGAATTGATCCGTGTGATTTAATTCGTAGTTGTCCAGACGCTTTACGAGTTCCTGCCGCGCGTGAATCGTGATTTCTTCAGGCAACGGCAGCCCGCGAATGCGATCGTAGGTTTTCGGATCCAGCTCCATCGAACTCTGGTACTGGAGTTCCTTGAGGATGTTCTCCTGAACCTCTCTGATCGGCCCTTCAGCGTCCACAAAGTGGTAGTGATATATTTCCTGCAGAGACTGCAACGCGTCCCACGTCTGTTCTTTGAAAACGCGATAGCGATTAGCCGCCGCTTCGTCGCTCATGTCCGTCGATCGCTCGGGCAGCAACTCGCCGACCCCGGTTTCCTCGACGTCTTTGTTATGAAGTGCAACTTCAATTCCGCGTCTGATCTGTCGCTCAATACTCGTGTGTCTGGATACAAACAGAACCATGGCGTGGATTACGGGGCGACGGAAATTAATCGCCAGCGGCGTTTCTTCGAATTCCAGATGCAGCCGGTTTATTTCATTGACCAGTAGTTTCAAACATTCGACCTGGACTCGTGTTCGCGGAAAGCCGTCCAGTAATGCTCCATCGCGATACTGATCTTCCAGAAGGACACGTAGCAGGATCGAGATGACTTCTTTGTCGCCAACCATCTGCCCCTGGTCCTTGATGCGTTGCATCTCAGGAGTCTTGAGTAGATCGGAAATGACAATCGGTGGGCAGGTCAGCCCGCGAGCTTTCATGATGAAGTCAGTTTGAGTTCCCTTACCAGCTCCGGGGGCACCACCGAGTAGAATCAGCTCTTTCGGAAAAGTCAGCTTTTCACGGCCGTATTCCTCGACCAGCTCTTCCCAGACTGCGCCGAATATCAACTGGGCGTCATTGATTTCGCGATGGCGTCGATCGCCGTTATTGTCTTCGATATTCATGGCTCATCCGGTGTTGCGGTTTCCTGCTTCCGGAAAATAAATCCGAATCAGGCCGATCGTTCGGAGGTGCGTACCCCTGATCGTTCTGAGGCCCGTACCCAAGGCTCGCACCCCTGGCGGAAGCACATCCAGAACCGCTTTGATTTAAAGCGAATATTCTAGTGATCCTTTCACGGTTCCGCACTACCCTGCCACTTTACTCTTTCCTGCCACTTTGCACTCCCCTGCCCTTCGGGCCTGCCAGTCCTATGTTCCGGACAACTTAAACAGCCTGCGGTATTTTGTCGCCGGAGGAACTTGCCACTCTACTGCAAAAGATGAGTGACAAAAAAAGGAACTACCATCTGGTAGCTCCCTTGGAAGATAATTTGAGTTTTGTGGCAACTAGAATCCGAATACGAAGGCCATTCCGTAATCGAGATCGTTGCGAACGTTGCCGGGCTCAGGAGTGCTGTCGTAGATGTTGAGGAAGAAGATACGGAAGTTCAAATTCAGTGCATCATCGACAACGAATTCGAGCCCGCCACTTGTGTTCAGGCGATAGTCGCTGAAGTCCGAGGCATTGGGGAAGTAGTCAACCGCGGCGTAGGCCCGCGTCCTGTCGGTAAACTTCTTTTCCCAGTCACCGCCAAACTGAATTTCACCGACCCAGTCATCATTGACTCCACCCACCTGACGGGACGCACCACCACCGAAACGGAGTTTCAAAAACCGGTCGTCATACTCGAAGACTTTGTAGGCCAGACCCGTGTGCATCGCGAGTCGGTAGTCGAATGCCTTGAATTCATCATTCTCATAGGTTCCTTGCCCGAACCAGCTCCATTGCGGATTCTGAACGAAGTCCCGTTCGTCTCGCAGCATCGAAAAGAAACGATCGGTCGTAGTAGCGATCTGGTTCTTTGCAAAGAAGTAGTTGGCCTGGAATTTCGTTGTCCGCAGGTCCAGACGGCGCTGCATGTCCAGATTCAGATTGAAGTCCAGATTTTCACTGTTGCCGGTTTTTCCATTAAGCCCGGAGCCGAATGACCCGGTCCATATCTGTTCGTCAACGTTGCTGACGACGTCCCCGGCGTTTATCGAGAAATCAAGCTGCGCTGATGCGCTGCGGGGCGTCAAAACTGCAAAACAGATTGCCGTCCAGTTCAAGAGGCACTGAAGGTTCTTTGTTTTCATGGTGTTTTTCGAGTGACAGTCAGGCGGGAAACAGCCGAATGAGTCAACAATTTCGGATAGGAATCTAGAAGGGAGCTTGCGTTGTCGGGCAGCCATAGGCCGGTGCCTTGATGCAAGTGACGCAGACATTACGACCAATCTGAATTGCGGCACAGTGTGTTTTTTACAAAACGGAGCAATTCTGCTTTCGCCGCAATGCTTTCACTCCAAACGGCTCGAATGCATAATGTGGGCGTATTCCAGTAAACAGGGAGATATGGATGAACTTGGAACAGAATAAAGGTGTCCCGAAGCCGTTTTCATGGGCGGGACGTTTGTCAATTTCGTTTGTTGCAGCGCTGCTCGCGGTCGGTTTTGCGGGCCGCTATTCCGCCCACGCAGAAGAAGGCATGCATCCGGTCAGCGAAATTGCAGCGCTGAATTTGAATGAGAAGGGTTTGGAGATGGACGTCGAAGACGTCTTCAATCCGGATCGCGTCTGTCTGATCGACGGTATCTGCAAGGTAAACGGCTGCACTGGCTCATTCGTATCCGGCGACGGGCTGATCATCACCAATCATCACTGTGCCTACCGCGCCATCCAAAGCGCAAGTACGGCTGACAACGACCTGCTCGAAAACGGCTTTATCGCCGGAAATCGTGAAGAAGAAATACAGGCGATGGGCTACACCGTTCGGGTAACGGAATCTTTCTCGGACGTTTCTGAAGCCGTACTGAGCGTGGTCGATGAAGGAATGAGCTTCATTGACCGCACCAACGCGATTGATCGTCAGAGAAAGGAAATCGAGAAGGCCGCGGAAGAGGAAAATCCCGGCATGCGAGCTGAGGTCGCAGAGATGTTCATTGGAAAGACCTACTATCTTTTCCTTTATACGTATCTGACGGACATTCGGCTGGTGTTCGCTCCACCGTCAAGCGTCGGGAATTTCGGGGGTGAAGTTGATAACTGGGAATGGCCGCGCCACACCGGCGATTTTGCATTTGTCCGGGCCTATGTTGCACCTGACGGCTCGTCAGCTGATTATTCGCCTGACAATGTTCCCTACCAGCCCAAGCGATTTATTCAGGTTGCACCGCAAGGCGTCAACGAAGGCGATTTTGTGATGCTGCTTGGTTATCCCGGTCGGACTTCGCGACACAAGACGGCAAGCTTTCTTGACTATGAGGAGAATGTGCGGCTTCCCTGGGTTGTGGATATGTACAACTGGGAGATCGAAGCCCTTACCGAAGCGGGGCGAATCGATCGGGAAATCGAATTGAAACATTCCTCGCGGATCAAAGGACTCGCGAATGTCGAAAAGCGCTCGCGCGGGCAGTTGAAGGGGCTTCGCTCCAAACGAATCGCGGAAATGCGCGCCGCAGCTGAAAGGGAACTGCAATCGTTTATCGATTCGAATCCGGAACTCAAAGAGCAGTACGGGGATGTATTGTCAGAAATTGATGCCGTCTACGCTGAGATGACGGCACTGGCGGAATACGAATTGAATATGAACAACCTCGACGCATGTCAGCTGTTCAGGTTTGCGTTTACCGTTTACGACGCGGCAGTCGAACGGCAGAAAGAGGATCTGGATCGCGAAACAGCTTTCATGGACCGGAACTGGGACCAGACGACCAGACGCTTGATGCTGGCTCATCAGGATCTTCATCTTCCAACTGACCAGATGATCTTTATGGGTATGCAGCAGCGAATACTGTCTGCTGCATCGCTCTCGCGACCTGAGTATGATCCGTCCGCTGTCTCAGTTATGGAACTGGTTACTTCGACTCCGGCCGAGCGTATCTTCAACGGTTCGCGCCTTGGAGAACGTGAAATTCTTGAGCAATGCCTGACGGCTACTCCCGCTGAACTCGAAGCAATGGATGACGCGGCAATACAGTTTGCGATCAGTCTTTACCCGGAATTCAAACGTCTTCGCGAACTTAACAAGGAGCGTGCCGGACGATTGAATCAACTGTATGGTGACCTGATCACTGTCAAAATGGAGTTCATGAAGACCGCCTTTGTTCCGGATGCCAACGCAACTCTCAGGCTTACTTTTGGTTCGATTAAGCGGTTTTCACCGGAAGACGCCGTCATCAAGACGCCGATCACAACACTCGGCGGAGTCGTCGCCAAAACAACGGGGGAGTCACCCTTCGTGACGCCGCAGAGAATCCTCGATATGCATGCGGCCGGAGACTTCGGTCCTTATGCGCATCCGGAGATGAATGACGTGCCGACATGTATTCTTTACGACACGGACACGACCGGCGGCAACTCGGGCAGTCCGATCCTGAATGGTCGAGGTGAACTGGTTGGAGTGAATTTTGATCGCGCATTTGAAGCAACGATCAATGATTTTGCCTGGAACCACGATTACAGCCGTTCACTGGGCGTTGACGTAAGGTACGTCCTATGGATCACGGATAAAGTCTATGGTGCCAGCCATCTGATTGAAGAGATGGGAATCAGCCGCGAATAGCCGGTCCAGCAATTTCTCTGTCAGTCTAGGTTCAAATGGGGCTCGAAAACGGAAACGAAAAGAACACCTTCGCATTGAACTGCGGAGGTGTTCTAGGACTCGCTATTGGTTTTGCGATCGCAATTGCAATCGGATTGTACTTCTGGGTGCCGTTCATCGAAGAGAACTTCGGCAAGCCACGAGGTGTTGGCGGAGTACTTCTTGCGCCGTTGTTCCTGATTCCTCTGGCAACTGGAAGCGCGGGCTATTTGCTTTGGCGGTTGTTGTTTCCGCCAGGGGCGCCCCGACCTGCTGCAGATCCTGCAGACGTAAAACGGACCCAAATTACCGTCGTTGTCGTCATGGGAGTGCTGATAGTTCTGATGGCGCTGCTCTTTTTTGCCGCGTTTATCGCCATCGCAATCTTCTCCGTTCGCAGCAATCACTAGCAGCGAAACGACGAAGCAGCAGTCACTAGGCAGCGAACGACAAAAAAAAGGCCGCGGATTACTCCGCGGCCTTTTAGTTTTCAAGAAATCTGTGACGTCATTCCACCAAAGCAACGGTTGAAATGATCTCACGCCCCGAATGGTACTTTCCGCCTGGATCTTCAACAGTGATCGCAAACATTGCGGCACTCTCGACCCGATAAGGAGGGGAAAACGGCACGATCGTTTTGCCTTCGGCTATCTCGATATCGAAGACTCCACCATCATTCGGTGCCACCTCATCAGGATCCTCGAAGACCCACAGTTGGTACTGGGATTCTGACGGATCATTTACATCCAGGCCTTCAAATATCATGAAGCCTTTCTGAAGAGTGTCACTCCAGACCACCTGTCCTGTTACATCGTCGTCGGCTGCCTTTGCCCAGTCCAGTCGGATCAGGTCGTCAGGTGCTTCCGCGACAAATGACGCCAGTTGTTGATCCAGCGGAACCACCTGCACAACTCCTGCACTCTGTCCCGGATCGGGATCCGGATCAGCAGGTGAAGTCGCGAACGGATTAGCACCTGCGACCATAAGCAGCAAACAAGCCGCTGCAGCCAGCCAGGCAAAAAGTTCGCGGGTGTTGATTCCAGGCGAGGCAGCTGGTGCACGCTGGACCGTATCTGCCGAAGCCGCCGGTGCACTCTGCAACACGGTG
>JBCCFB010000149.1:0-15272 GCA_039029995.1 Planctomycetota bacterium | reverse complement strand
GCCATCAATCCCACATGCGAAAATCAGGTCCTGTTATGGGTGGCGGAATCATCCCGCGCCACTAACCCGAACTGAATCAAACTAAACCGAATGAGCTACCGGTACAAAGATCGGTCGTGACTCATGTCGTCTCATTAACATAAGTCGAACGGATTCCAAAGACAGTTTCAATCAGTGCCCGATGAAATTGGAATTCTTTTCCCGTAGATAGTTTTCCGGGGACGCATCGGTTCGCAGATTGTTGCAAAAAACGCGACTTTACCAGGAGGGAAGCCTGCGTAAGGTCTGACGCCCTACTGGGAGTATGATCTACTGCCGTCTTTCGAACGACTCTCTTCAGCCCGGGAAAAGACAAACTCCAGTCTGGAAACCTCGAGGCTTACCTGATTAGGAGAAGCTTCGTGAATTTTCACGCCACTTGCTATTGCCCTCTGAATTGACTGTCCAGAAGATATGAAGGAGGAAGGTAACAGCTAGTCAAAAGCCGTCCCTACTTTCTCCGCTTTTTCTGACGTAGAAGTTTACTGCGCTGCTTTTTCAGCTTCGCACGTTCTTTGGCCGTCAGTCTTTTTCCGGTCGATTTCTTGGTCCTCGGTCCTGATTTCGACGGGTCAACCATCTTCTCCTGCAGATCGCGCATCATCTGCATCCTGTCTCCCATGTTGCCGCCCGCCATACCGGTGAGCATCGGCTTCATGGTTTCGAACTGCTTGATCAGTTCGTTGACTTGTTGCGGCTGAACACCTGAACCGGCCGCGATTCGTTGCCGCCTTTTGTTGTCGATGATCTTCGGATTCTTGCGTTCATCCTGTGTCATCGAGTCGATCATCCCGACCATCCGGCGGATCTCTTTCGAGGTATCCCCCTGACTCATCATGTCGTTGATATCTTTCATGTTCGGCATGCCCGGAAGCAGTCCGAGCATCTTTTGCATCAAGCCCGGCTTGGCCATTTTCTGCATATGGTTCCGGAAATCATCGAGTGTGAACTGACCCTTCTCGAGTGATTCCTGCAGCTTCCGCTGCTCCTCTTCATCGACCAGCTTGTGAGCTTCCTCAGCCATCGCGATGATATCGCCCATGCCGAGAATCCGGCTGGCCATCCCGTCCGGCCGGAAGTAGTCGAGATCGTCGAGGTGTTCACCGGTACCGATAAAGCGAATCGGGACGCCGGTAACGTGCTTGACCGAAAGCAGTGCACCACCACGGGCGTCACCGTCGAGCTTTGTCATTACGACGCCGTTCAGTTCAAGCGCTTCGTGGAATGCGGCGGCTGAACGAACGGCATCCTGACCCGTCATGCCATCCACCACAAGAAATACGTGATGCGGTTGGACTTCGCGATCGATCGTTTTCAACTGTTCCATCAACTCTTCGTCAATGGCAAGGCGACCGGCGGTGTCAAGAATGACAACTTTACGGTGCTCTTCGCGCGCTTTTTTAACGGCGTTGCGGCAGACGACAACGGGGTCCTTGTTGTCATCCTCGCTATAGACGGGAATGTCGAGTTGCCGCCCGAGAGTCTTCAACTGTTCGATCGCCGCAGGACGTTGAAGGTCAGCGGCGACCATCATCGGCTGAATTTTGTTGCGCTGGAAAAACTTGGCAAGCTTTCCACAGGTCGTCGTTTTACCGGCACCTTGAAGACCGCACATCATGATGATGTTCACGTCCTTGTCGAGATTGATTCCGTCATCGACAGGTCCCAGGAGATCGATCAACTCCTGATTAACAATACGTACAACTTCATCACCGGGGTTGAGGGAAAGCAGAACCTTCTGCCCCATCGCCTGTTCGGAAACCTGCCCCATGAAATCGCGCACGACGTCGATACCGACGTCGGCATCCAGCAGCGATTGCTCAACCATCTTGAGCGCATCGCGCATGTTGCCTTCGGTCAGCTTTCCGCGGCCGCTGATCGATTTAAACGCGCCCTTCAGGCCATCGCGTAGGGAGTCAAACATGAAATCTCAATGCTCGTATTCGTTATGCATGTCGAACTGTCATTGAGGCAGTTCAAAACTATAGTGTCTGTTTTTATCGCAAATCGGGGGCCGAATTGTTCGCATTTCGGCAATTTGCGGTGCTGATAAGCGCAGTCTTTCGAAAACATCCGTGTTCCAGACCGTCTCCGGAAGCTACGTCAACCGGAACAATCTTACCCAATCGGCTTACTTGCGGAAACGCAGGTTAGCCCTGCTCAAAAAGGCCGCTGGGCCCAATGCGCGGCTGAACACCATGATTTCCGGGCCGCAGTTACGGCTTTTCCGTCAAACAGGTCGCGAATAGGGAGACGACATTGTGAATCGCCGGAACCCACTCTGGATTGTCTTCATCATCTTCAGTCTCTCCCTTTACACAGTTGACCGGGCCTATTCGATTTCACCTGCAAGCAAGGAATTTTGTTTGCAGGATGAATTTGCAGAGTGATTAAGAGAGCCAGTCATAGGAGGACACTGCCGAATGTGGCCGATGAATACTTCAACCCGATATTATCTCAACAACGGGTAGGCCATTTTTTTAGCGGCATGATCCTGGTATACCACAAGGGCGAAGTTATCTACGAGCAAGGATTCGGCAACGCCGACAATGATGCCAATCCGATCACTCCAGGCAGCCTGTTCAAAGTCGGCTCGCTGACGAAGCCGATTACCGCCACAACAGCAATGGTTCTTGTGCAACAAGGCAAACTGAAACTGGACGATCCCGTAAGTGAGTATCTTTCCCGACATTCCAGAGAACTGCCCTCAGATTACGGTCCGACACCTGCTTCAGCACACTTCCGGCACTCCTGCTGACAGCTACGGGAACACCGCGGGAGATCTCCAAACGGCAGTCAGTACCATACTTGCAACCGGACCTCGCCACGAACCTGGACCTCGCCACGAACCCGGACCTCGCCACGAACCCGGACCTCGCCACGAACCCGGACCTCGCCACGAACCCGGACCTCGTTTCGAATATTGGAAACAGGGTGTTATTGTCTGTCGAGCAAGGTCATCGCCAGTTCAACCGGCAAGCCGTATCCGCAAACGGCTCGGGAACTGATCTTCGAGCCCGCTGGAATGAGTCGTGCATGTTTCAGCGACAATTTACGATGTTCCGTAAATGTTCCCCAGTTCACCTGAGCGGCACAGCCGATCGGGATGATCTCGATCGGGATTTTTGTTGCTTGAATTAGATCATTGCTGCTGGATAGTTTATTGAAAAGCAAATGCCTCCTTGCGATATTCAGTGCCTGAGACACGGCACTATTCGCCGCTTCATCACGTTTGAAAGTGGCGGATCTCATGAATTCGGGAGTAACGGGTTTGACTATGAATCAACCATCTGCAGTAGCTGGTCGGACACAGTCCGACAATCTTGAAAACGACTTTATCAATATCGTTGAGGCGGACGAGCACAAGAACGAACTTACCTATGAACTAGTTGAAGCCTGTAGCAAGAACTTCTCCAAGCCGGTCCTGTTCCGGAAACTGGCTCCACTGGCAGACGACGTCCAGACACGTGCGTTTCTTGAAGTCGATACAGATCAGAAACTTCTCTGGCGTGAAAAAGAAGATGACAAGGCCGTCGCTTTCAGGGACGAGACTGGTAAGACTGACTACAACTACGTCCAGGGCCGTGAGGGAACCGCTGCTGAGTATCTGGACGAGATTTTTGAAAACAACAAAGACGTCTACGCCCACCTGGGCAGGGTTTCGAGCGGCTTTAAGGACCTGAACAAATTCCCGTGGGGGATGACGATCTTTGAGCACCTGCACGACACCGTTTTTGCTAAGGACTGGTTCAAGATTCCACAGTGGGAACTCAGCGGACACAGCTTTATCGGAAACAACACGGGAATGTACGACGAACCGGGCAAAGGCGCTCCGGGAAGCGACTGGCACATGTTCCCGACGTTGAATCTGTTTGTCATGATCTCAGGTGGTAAACAATGGATGACGAGCCCGCCGCGTCAGGGCGATCAGTTCCGGAATCAGGAGGAAATCGTGTTTCCATCGGGCGGTCGTGAAAACCCCGTCGATGATTTGACCTTCGATACCGTTTATCTGGAGTCGGGTGACGTCCTTCTGAACATGCCTTATGAATGGCACAAGGTACTCAACCGGAAGGGCCCCAGTGTCGGTGCGGCTTTCCGCATCATTGACCGGCCATACGTTGAAAGCATCAAAGACTATCCGGCAGTTAAAGCCAACCTGAAATTGAAGAACATCAACGATGAGTATGCACACCTCCTGACGTCACTGAAATACGCGTCAATGGACAAGGAACGCATGATGATGTCTCTCAACAATTCGGAAATGATGATCTGCACCGCAGCGCGGTTTAATCCGTCCTAGCCGAAACCGGTCGGAACAATTCAGCCAAACCCCGCAAGGATCAACTTGCGGGGTTTTTTCGTGCTTCACGATTTGTCGCGATTAATGGAAGCCCGGGATCCAATCTCGAATTGTCAGAATGGTTCGCAGGCAACATAATCTGGGCTACATCATTTCTATTTGGAGCGTAACTGTGCCTGAAGCAGACATCGGACTGATCGGACTGGCGGTAATGGGTGAAAACCTTGTTCTGAACATGGCCAGCAACGATTTTACCGTCGCGGTTTACAACCGGACGACTTCCAAGGTAGATGACTTCATTGCAGGTCGCGCCGCTGGAAAGTCCATCATCGGTTGTCATTCACCGGAGGAACTCTGTAGCCAGCTAAAGTCGCCTCGGCGGGTGATGATCATGGTTAAAGCCGGAAACGCGGTTGATCGAGTCATCGATTCGCTACTGCCTCACCTGGAACAGGGTGACACGGTAATAGATGGCGGGAACAGCGAGTTCCCCGATTCAACCCGTCGGACAAGAGAACTGGCAGAGAAGGGAATTCTCTACATCGGAACCGGCGTATCCGGCGGCGAAGAAGGTGCCCTGAAGGGCCCCAGCATCATGCCTGGCGGAAACCCGGATGCGTGGCCGGCCGTGAAGCCCATCTTTCAAGCCATTGCTGCAAAAACAGACAAAGGCGAGCCTTGTTGTGACTGGGTCGGAAAGGAAGGCGCCGGCCATTTCGTAAAAATGGTTCACAACGGCATCGAGTATGGCGACATGCAGATGATCTGTGAAACATACCAGATGATGAAAGACGGCATCGGTATGTCCAATCAGGAAATGCATGAGGTCTTCTCGCGATGGAATGAAGGAGTCCTCGACAGTTACCTTATCGAGATCACACGGGACATCTTTGACTATCGTGACGAAGAAGGAAATGAAGTCGTAGACTTGATTCTCGACAAAGCCGGGCAGAAAGGCACTGGAAAGTGGACCGCGATTACAGCGCTGGATATCGGTCAGCCGCTTACGTTGATTGGCGAAGCCGTTTTCGCTCGATGCCTGTCCGCACTGAAGGACGAACGAGTTGAAGCAGCCAGACTGCTGAGGGGACCAGACACACGAATCGAGGGTGACGGCTCAGCTTTAGTAGACGATCTTGAGCAGGCGCTTTACGCATCAAAGATCGTTTCGTACGCGCAGGGTTACCAGTTGATGCGGGCGGTATCTGAAGAAAACGGCTGGGAACTGAATTACGGGGCGATTGCTCTGATGTGGCGCGGCGGTTGCATTATCCGTTCGGCATTTCTTGAGAACATTCGCGATGCATTCGAAAAGGATCCGCAATTGACCAACCTCCTGCTGGATCCTTTCTTCAAAGATGCGGTTGAGAATTGCCAGGATGCGTGGAGGAGAGTCGTTGCGACGGCAGTTTCACTCGGCATCCCGATGCCGGCTATCAGCTCGGCGCTGGCTTACTACGACGGCTACCGCACAGAGCGACTGCCAGCCAATCTGTTGCAGGCTCAACGAGACTACTTCGGAGCACACACCTACGAACGCATCGACAAACCGGCCGGACAACGATTCCATACGAACTGGACCGGACGTGGCGGCAAGACTGCTTCGACGGCATACGACGTCTGATACTCGCGACGACGCTTCGGGGTGCGAATCGCCGCACCCCGGCGCTCCTTGTCGGGACTACTCGTCGGGGCTACTCGCCGCTGTGCTTTCCAGTGGTTGCGGTTTCAACGGCGTACAAATCGGCTTCGGCAGCAATGTAGCCGAATGACATCCAGGAGTTTCGCGAAGTTAATTCCTTGAACCTCTCGATGGCTTTGTCAGTCTCTCCGGAATACAGAAACCAGTTGGCGATACCGTAATCGATCGAATCTCTTTCCGGCCCGTCACCACGTGCGGCTTCAAGTTCTTCCAACGTGATCAGGCCTTTGTAGAATTGACACAGCTTGTGGTAGCTGTGGTTCTCGATCACATCCATTTCTGATTCGATAGATGCGAGACATTGCTCAGCTTCGTCATCATCACACAGTCGCCGGTGGATCATGTACAACCAGTGGGTCGACGAAACGATGTTGTCATGCCGCTCTGCTGTATCGAGGCAGTTCATGAAACATCGCCTGGCGTTCACGAAATCCTGCTTGAGATAATACGCCAGCCCCAGGTGATACCAGATATTTCCGTGTAGCGTCGTTACAGGAATATTCTGTGGATTGGGCATCCCGTCCGGCTCAATGACATTCTCTTTCCCCTCGATCAACTGAACCGCATTTTCCAGATCCACAATTGCCTCGTCGAACTGGCGGATGGTAATCAAGCGGTGCCCTCTGTGACGCAGCATGCGAGCGTCTTCTGGAAAGAGTGAAATGCCGCGGGAATAGATGACGATCGCCGAATAATACTCACCTAGATATGCAGTGAATCTGCCGTACCAGACAATGTTGTCTGCATTCATCCGGTCTTCATCATATGCATCTTTTTTACGGCGATATCGGCGACGTAGCTGTTCAGACGGTTCGGCAGCGAAAAGAGGAGTGCCATCGAGCGCGAGAGCGTCCGGCGTCCGATACTCTTCCTCTGCCTCCTGCATTCTCGCAACCCCTCCGGATTGAGTTTCCGGCGGAGCAAGTACTGGTAATGCCTGCGGGTCCGGCTCACCACCGCAATTTCCGAAAACAAGGCATGCAAACAGTGCTAAGACGACGTAAATCTTCGACCCGATCAATTCCAGGCTCCCCGTAAAGACGACTCGGCGAACGCCCGGAAGCTTCCACACCGGCGTCAGCCAAAGTTTGTTATGCTGATCTCGTCCTTGCCAGCTGCAAGGACCCCATTCAGTATCAAGCAACGGGCGGTAATCTCAACCCTTGCATGAATGGTGAATACAGGGTGTTACCACGTCTCAAACACCGCTTCCGGGAGATGAAGCATGACCAACCCTGAGTCAAATATTGCTGTTTCGATGGTAGCCCTGGGGCCAAAGCCGAAGATTTCCCCCAGGGCGATCGTCAATGACATTCGACAAACCTGGCCGGGAATCGGGGAGTTATCAAAACCCGAAACTGACAAGAAAGTTCTCAGTTTTACGATCGGCGACAACATATTTGCCGGCATTACCCTGATTGGAACTCCAATTCCCTGGAGCGATCTTGAGGGCCCCTGCGCGACGAGTGTTCTATGGCCCGGGGCAACGGAAGTCTTGAGCAACCATAGGGCGCATTGCCTGATCACGTTGATGTTCCAGACTCCGCGAACGCCACTGGCAAAATCGAGGCTGCTGACAATGATCACGGCTTCCGTCGCCCATGTCTGCGAACAGGCAGTCGGAGTCTACTGGGGAAATGCAACTCTCGTAATCAGGCCGGACATGTTCAGAGACTTCGCCGTTGAAATCCTCCCTCATGGTCCGCCACTTCCTATCTGGGTCGATTTCCGCGTCGGCACAAACAAACGAGGCACGACGTCAGGCTTCACGCACGGACTGACGGCGCTTGGGATGATGGAACTCGAATGTGAAAACGCCACCGAACCGCCGGGCGAATTGCGAGCTCGATTTGAAGGACTGATCGGATACCTTCTCGAAAATGGACCGGTAATTCGCGACGGCGATACCATCGGCGAGAGCATGACCGAGAGAATAAAGGTCGACTTCTGTCCATCTTCATTCGGCCACGACCGGCAGGTAATGCGTCTGGACTACTCTCCACCCGAAAAGAAGAAGGGCTGGTTCAGTCGTGGCTAGGCTGTGTGCGCCACAAGGCCCGGTTCATTGGCTAGACTATTGGCTATTGCCCGGTGAGCTTGCACCGGTCGCGCCAACGATTTGCAGTGAAGGAGACAGACCTTGCCCGCCAGCTACGCCATTCCCACGCTTGATAAACCTCCCAAAACCGGTCCACGTGATGTTTACCTGGTCGCAAGCGGTGACCTGCGCCTTTCCGCCAATCAGGTTTGCTGGCCGGCACAAAAACAGATGGAAGCCGAACTGACAAGCGCGGTTGAAGCGTGTGGCTACAATGTCATTCGCGCTCACAAGTACAACAAGTCTGACAAACACGGTTTTATCTGTTCTCAAAAACAGGGAATGGAAGTCTTTTCCGGGATGAACCCCGAGGCGCCCGTCATTGTTGCCGAGGCTGTCTGGCAGTATTCGCATCACGTGCTGGCCGGCTTATTGGCTCACAAAGGTCCTGTTCTGACAGTTGCAAACTGGTCAGGTCAGTGGCCCGGACTGGTCGGCATGCTGAATCTCAATGGTTCGCTGACCAAAGCGGGCCGGAAGTACTCGACCCTCTGGACCGAAGATTTTGCGGACCGATCTTTTGTCGCAAAACTGAAACGATGGCTTGAGAAGGGGAGGGTCACTCACACCACTTCGCACGTGACACCGCTGTCCAGAATCAAGGTCCCCGCAAAAGAACGCAAACTTGGTGAAGCCCTCGCTGCGCAGCTTCAGCGCGAAAAAGCGATCATGGGCGTTTTTGATGAGGGTTGCATGGGAATGTTCAACGCGATCATTCCCGACCACCTTCTCAATCCGACAGGAGTTTACAAAGAACGCCTGAGCCAGTCCGCACTCTATTACGAATCAACTCAAGTCACCGACAAAGAAGCCAGACGGGTCCGCGACTGGCTGGACAGAAAAGGAATCCAGTTTGAAACCGGACGCACAGAAAAGGATCATCTCACCGACAAGCAGATCCTGCTTCAATGCAAGATGTACATTGCGGCAGTTCGAATCGCGGACGAATTCGGTTGCGGCACGATCGGCATCCAGTACCAGCAAGGCCTGAAAGACCTGATGCCGGCGAGTGATCTCGTCGAAGGCATGTTGAACAACACGGATCGACCGCCAGTCAAATCGAAGGACGGACGTGTTCTCTACCGAGGCGAACCGGTACCACACTTCAACGAAGTTGATGAATGCGCCGGGCTGGACGGACTGATGATCTACCGGACGCATAAGGCACTTGGGCAACCCGTCGAGAATACTCTCCACGACATTCGCTGGGGCGACGCCGACCAGTCCGGCACAACCGACGAATATGTCTGGGTTCTGGAGATCAGCGGTGCTGCCCCGCCCGCTCATTTCATTGGTGGCTGGAAAGGCGCAAAGAGCTTCCGGCAGCCACCAATGTACTTTCCGTTCGGTGGAGGGACCCTGTGGGGAATTTCAAAGCCCGGTGAAATCGTCTGGTCACGAATTTTTGTGGAGAACGGCAAGCTGAAAATGGATCTCGGACGAGCCGGAGTCGTCAAGCTGCCGGACGAAGAGACGCACAGGCGCCTCAACGAAACAACCCCTCAATGGCCGATCATGCACGCGGTCACTTATGGAGTGAGCCGCGATCAGATGATGGCACGTCACAAGAGCAATCACATTCAGGTTGTCTATGCTGAAGACGCTGCCAGTGCTGATAAAGCCATGTTCGCGCGAGCGGCGATGGCCAATGCGCTCGGAATCGACGTCGCTATTTGCGGGACAAAAAAGAACGGCAAAAAATGGCTATGACGACTGCCTGGTCAAAACAGACTGACAGAGCAATTCGATGAACATTCAAGCGTTGTTCGTATCGTTGGCGTTTGCCCTTTCGATTGCACCTTGCGCCTCCGGCATTTGCCAGGATCCTGAGGCAGCAAATGACCGGGGATGGCAAGTCAGCCATATTCCGGACGACGTGTTCTGGACGATCAACTTCAATGTCGACCGCCTTGTCAAACAATCACAGGATTTGCCCGGCACGTCTGAATACAGGGACTTTCTTGAACAGAAGTTCAATTTAGCCCTCGCTGACGTTGAGCAATTTCAGGTTGTCTACGGCGGAACAGTAGACGAAGTCCGCGGAGACGACGACTTCCTTCACACAATGCTGACTTTCAAAACCGCGAGAGAGATTGATCTCGAGTATGTTTCAGAGCTGTACCCCGTATACAGGTATGAAGACGCAACTCACAACGAGACAGCCTATTTTCAAAATCGAAACGTTCCTGATTCCTGGTCAGCCCTTCCGGTTTCAGACACAACAGTCCTGTTTGCTCAGACACAGCGCCTTCATCACCTGATTGATTCCACCGGCGGTATCAGTGAACCGCGGACCGCGGTTGAGCAGTTGACTTTTGATTCGGCCATTGCGATCACCGTTTCGCATACGCAGCCTGCTGTCGATCTGGCCAACTGGATGATGCTGGATCAGCTGGCAGGCTGCATTGAGCTGATACAAGACGGTTCAATTTTGATTGCCTTCGAATCTGACGATGCGTTGATCGGCAACTTCAATGTAGCAACCGCGGATGACGCCGCGGCAGTCGTGAAATCACTGGAAGAATCAAGAGAGATCGGCGCGACAGCGCTTGAGGAAACGCTGGACAGAATCGATCAGACTCTTGGATACATCGAACAAGAGGGCGAAATGCCACCGGACGAATTAATTTTCCAGATGAAAACCTGCCACTTTTTCAAAGAGTTACTTGAGCAGCTTATTATTCAAAGCGACGGTACGGTCGTCACCGTTACTCTTTCACGGGAAGGCGGAATTCCGGAGGCATTGGAATTCCTCGGCCAGTTGCTGGTTCAAGGATAGCGCCACCTCACTTTCGTCATCATCCGACGTTCCACAAACCACTAACATCGAGCGGTTATCGGCGCGATTCTTTATAGTCGGCACCCGAGTTACTCTGTCGGCAGGAGTCTCGAAAGTCCATGAAAAGAGCTTCCATTTGCTGAACGACGTCCGGGTGGTCTGCGGCAATATCCGTTGACTCACCGGGGTCATCATTGATGTCGAATAACTGCCACGGATTATCCGTCTTTTTCCTGACCAGTTTGAACCGGTCATCGATCACAGCCTGCTGGGAGCCTGACTGAAAACCGATCGGACTGTTTCGCAATTCCTGTTCACCGTCGATGACAGGCCAGATATTGCGTCCGTCCAATGGGCGGTCATCCGTCATTTCAATACCGGCCGCAGCAAGAACCGTTGGAAGAATATCGCTGGTAACGCACGGAGCAGAGACGATCCGAGGCTGAGGAATCCTTTCCGGCCAGACTAACAAACCCGGCACGCGGATCCCGCCTTCGTAAAGACTTCGCTTGCGTTCGCGAAGCTGAATCGGTGCGTCGCCCTCAGGGCCATCAAGGTCCGCCAGCGCGCGTCCGGGAGTTCTGTTTTCAGGACCGTTGTCCGAACAGAACCAGACGATGGTGTTATCTGAAACTTCCAGATCACTTAGTGTCTTTCTCAGGACACCGATCTGTTCGTCCAGAGCGGTCACGCATCCGTAGTAATCCGCCGGGGATTCCTTGAACCGGCGCTCACCGTCATCCGGCCTGTCATGTTCCGCGTACATCTCCAGATAGCGCGGCCCGGCAACATAAGGTTTGTGAGGAGCGTGAAACCAGACGACCGCAAAGAAGCTTTGCCCGGAAGAGACCGATTCGCGGATGAATGAATCTGCCGCATCCACTATCAGCTTCGAATCGTCGCCGAGAACTGTTTCCGAGGGGACCATTTCATCCGGCCCCGTCCAATAGTGGGTGTTGTACGAATCGTATACTCCTTCGTGCCACCACGTCGGAACCTTGGCTTCGGTTGCAAAGCAAGTAACAAATCCGTGTTCCCATGGCGGTGCGTAGTTTTCGGGGGACCTGCCACCGCGATTGCTTTCGACGAGGTCATTGGTCAAGGTTCCCAGGTGCCATTTCCCGAAATGACCGGTCGCATACCCGGCTTCTCCAAGGATTTCAGCAAGCGTGAATTCACCTTGTCGCACGTGGCCGGTATTGGCTCCTCGAATGCCGTATCGATACGGATGCCGGCCTGTCAGCATTGAACCGCGCGTAGGCGAGCATACGGGGGCCGCGGCATAGAACCGGTCAAAGCGTACGCCGGATTCCGCCATGGCATCGAGAGAGGGTGTTTGCAGGATTGGATGACCGTAATAGCCGGTATCTCCCCACCCCAGGTCGTCGGTCATGATCAACACGATATTCGGGGATTCCGTGACACCCGTTTCCACAACGGGATCCTCGATCACGTAGAACGCCCGCAATTCCCCGTTTAAAGCGCATGACGCAGCAAGTAGCACCCAAAAACACCGAATCAGCATCGTAATCCCTGAAAAACCATGACTTGAGGAGTTGCTTTAATGACAATGGAAATTGTACCCGCCTCTATTCCGGCTTTTTCCACCTTTTCCCGCGAATTCCGGAATCTGATTCCTGTTTGCCGTACTTCAACGGCATACGACTCTAAGCACGTGCGCCATGGCAGTCGACCAAGACCTTCAGCAAAAGTTCGAAGCCTGCGTCGATGCATGCGCTGAGTCGATGTACCGCGTCGCCTATCGCCTGACGGGGAATCACAGTCTGGCTCGTGAGCTGGTCCAGGAAACGTACCTTGGAGCCTGGAAGAACATCCAGTCTTTGCGAGACGTCAACCGGATGCGTGCCTGGCTGTTTGGAATAATGCGAAACCAGTACACCAAGCTGCTGACGCGTGAAACGCGCGCTGTGGAAACAACGGAACAGACGAGCCAGATTCCCGACCACAACAACGGCAGTACCCACAAGATAAAAGACTCAGTCCAGGACGCGCTGAGTGAACTGGAAGAGAAATACCGTATGCCGTTGCTGCTGGTTTCGATCATCGGGATGAGCGTTCAACAAGCATCAGTCGCCCTTGGAATACCCCCTGGAACCGTCCTTTCAAGGATGCACCGGGGAAAAACAAAGTTAAAAGAGATTTTGATTCGGACGGAGGGATTCGTTGAAGGACAGACGACGTAACCATGCCAGAACTTGATCCGGACGAGTTGCTCTCGGACGAAAAACTAGAAGAACTCCTTAGGGATGTGGATGTTCCTGATGACCTCGCGGCGTCGCTGCGAGGAATCCCGGAACAACATGCCATTGAGCACGCGGCTACCGTTCGGGCTCGTAACGGCGAGCAGGGGCTGTGGCCGCTATTGATCCTTGCTGCTGGTATTGCAGGAATCGTGTTATCAGTGGTCTGGCAGCATTCAGGGATTCTCGATGATCTGTCGTCGATTGCGAGCTTTTCGGCGCCTGAAGACGTTATCACAGAGCCTGTCATTGAATCAGTCGAGACGCCGCCAACTGTACAAGTTGAACCGGTACCGGCAGTAGAAACCAACGAAACCCTTCTCGCTGCGCAGTCGCAGTCCGACAAAGTCCTTGCCGAAATTGCGTCCCTGCAAGCAGAGATTGACGCTCAAGTAGCGCAAATGAAGACCGATCAGATGCGCTCCGAGTTGGCGCGTATCCAGTCTCTCGCTCAACCAATTTCAAATCGAGATACGGATTCGATGATTCGCGCACTTGCGGATCAAACCCGCATCTCAGCCGGAGGCGATCTCGAACAAGTCAGTTCTGACATGGCACTGGTAATTGAAAAATATCCAGGCAGCCGCGGTGCTGCGATCGCGACCGGCTTCCTTAGAAACAACAACTGAATCATTTAGTCGAAACAATTTGGAGAATACAGATGTTCTGCTCCGGATCCAAAGTCCTCGCCCTCGTAATCGCCACGTTCGCATTTGCGGGAATTCAATCAGAAGTCTTCGGGCAAACGATGCCTCAGGCGCAGTTCCGACCGGTTGAATTCCAACTGGATGCCATTCGAGCTCGTGTCGACGCTTCCCAGGAGGACCTCTCCGAACTCATGGAGCATCGTGAAAGTATCACCGAACAATTCGGTGTACTCCTGCGTCAGCGCGAGAACCTGATGGAACAACAGGACAGCGCAGGTGTTTCAGAGAACTCATTCTCAGAGATCATGAAATCCCTGCAAAGTCAGCGGGTGCAATTGATAATCGACCTCGCGGGGCTTGAAGCCCGACGCATGGCACTTGAGAACGCACGCCTGGAGAGCCAGGCCCGCCTGAATCAGGACGATCTCACTTTGCCGCTGGAACGCTTGCTCGAAATTCAGGAACAGAACCTCGCTCGCCTGAGGGAGTTGTTCATGCAGGGCGCAGTTTCACCGGACGATGTAAACGCAGCTGAACAGCGAATGCTGGAAGCAAAGATTCAGCTTGCCCAGGCCAGAGGGCCATCCGTCGGCGCATCAGACAGCCTTGCCAGTCAGTTGCTGGAGGTGTCTCTGGAGCGTGCAGATAAATCAGCGAGGCTGGACAAAACCGAACGCCTTCTGGAAACGATTGCGGCTTCTCGAACACTCGTTTCAAGGGCTGACAATATTGATCGTGAGATCACCATTCTCGAAACAGAGCTCAGTGCGACAGACAGCAACATCAACAATGCAAAAGAAGAATTCAATCAACTGATACGGCAGCTGGCAGCTTTCGAGGAGATGTACGTTCGCGAGATGCAGAATATTGAAGCGGAGCAAACGGCGCCCGAATCTGTCGAAAACGTTGATCAGACTTCGTCTGAGGAATCTGCCGAAATGACCGAAGCGGAAACGCCCGTCGAAGAGGAATCTCAAACATCTGAATCCTCCGAAGCAGGCACGTCCGATGAGGCGGAAGGTGAAGATGCTGAAGGCGACAGCGATCAGGAATCTGACTCTGCGAATTCTGAAAGTGAAGAACCTGCTCGCGAGGACATGCCGGAAGAGGGAGAGGCTGAGTCAGCAGATGAGGGTGAAGAGACGGAAGGCGAGTCCGAGCAGACGGATGAAGAAACTGAAGAACCGGAAGGCGGCGACGAGGGATCCGGGAGCAGCGAAGAAGCTGATGAGTCAGAAGATGAGTCTTCCGAGGCCGAAGGTGATGGCTAGTCACGGCCAATACTGAACTTGAGCAAAAAAAAGAAAGCCCGTTCCTGATGGAACGGGCTTTCTTTCTTGAGTGGAGACGATCGGGCTCGAACCGACAACCCCCAGCTTGCAAAGCTGGTGTCGGAGTCTTCTAGCAACCAAACCGGATCTGGCTTCACTTGCTACATGTTTT